>JAPYNY010000016.1 GCA_028283145.1 Candidatus Hopanoidivorans cymbastelae | reverse complement strand
CAAAGAAAGACGGCGCATCTGCCAAGCATGGCCAGCCTCAAGGCAGGCACTCCGGCAGGAACGGCTCTCAAAACCAGAGGAAGCGGCAACGGCTGAACCCTGGCAAGCAGCATCAGAACAATTGGCTCACAAATCTGCCTCCTGAACATGCGGTCATAGCTGAACGGCTAGTTGAAGGCGGAATACCGGCTGTGAAGGCTGCCTTGGCCAAGCAAAACTCCCAAGCTGGGCAACCGTCAAACTCTCATCAACCGTTGTTGGAATTGGCTGCAGAGCTTTTGGCCCAATATCGCAGTGCCGTGTGGCATGACCGCTTGGATGCTGTCTTGAAAGATTTTGACAAACTAGGGCTGGGAGATATCCGTGCTGTAGTGGCTGCATCTGAATCGTTTGCCAACTCGCCTGAGACCAAAAACAAAGCTGATGAGGCCAAGCAAAAGTTAGACCAGCGGGTTGACGTGGAGCACACTCAATGGCTAGCCGACTTAGCCACCCATCTAAGCGAGGGACGACTAGTGCGTGCCTTGAAACTAAGCGGCATTCCCCCCAAAATTGGAGTACCACTGCCGGAGGATTTAGCCAGGTGGCTAGCCGACGCTGCTGCTGAATCCCTATCTGCTCACGAGCCACCCGAACGCTGGATTGCCGTCTTGGAGGCTCTGGCCTTTTCACCGGTGCGCAGGCTGGTGCGCCCCGCCTCTATACCGTCAGAAGTTCCTGTTGCGTTGCAAAGAAAGGTTTCCCAGCTTGGTGCACGCTTCCCTCACATTGCTGAGCTTTTCGTTGAAACAAACGAGATATCGCAAGTTAAGCCAAGCAAGACGCCGGAGCAAGACCAACAGGCTGCTCCAGTTACAGAACCGACCAAAGTGCCAGAAAGTGAATCAATCTAGGTCGCAGTAGAGCGTCAGTGAACGTGCCACCATTTTTTGGCTCTCATAAAAATTCTTAGTCAGTCGGTCGCCGGGCAAAGCTGCGGCATCCAAGCCCACACAGCCATGCTGCTTAGCCCAACTCAGCAAGTCTCCAATCAGCAACTCCCCAACTCCCACTCCCCTAGCGTCAGGCAGCACGTACAGCATCTTCACCTGAGCCAGCTTGCCAGATGAAGCCAAAGTCATATAACTGCCTATGGCAGCGGCCACGACCACTTGGTCTATCGTGCCAAGCCGGCAACTATGAAGCGGAGAGTTGAGGCACCGGCTCAACTGCTCAGACAAATCACCTAGAGGGCACAACTCCCTCAACATTGCTCCTCCCCTCCACCTGGCAACTTCAACTAAAGCCTCTTCCACCAGTTCCTCAAGCAGAACTACGTCTTCAGCCTGACAAGGCCGGGTAGCCACTTGGACAGAAGTTTGAGCCTCCAAAAGCTAGGTAACTCTGACTTTCTCCAACAGCGGGCAGTTGGACTCATCAGAAGGACAGCGGGGATTTTTAGGAGAACCGAATTGGCTAGCTGAAACCAGCAAAAAGCATTCCTCGCAATACCATTCAACCTCCTTGGAGGTGGTTGAATCCTCAGACGATGTCTGCCCGCCAGCTTCTTCTTCAGCCAATCGCTCCTCTAGAAGCTGGGTTAGGTCTTCTTCTACGTTCTCCTCTAAATCTTTATCGGAGTCGTCATCCTCCTCGGCTTCATCTCTGTCATCACTAGCGGCTTCGGATGCTTCTTCATCCTCTTCGTCATGGTCGTCAAAGCCACCTACAACCAAAGACACCACTTTGGCATCATCTTCATTGGAGTCGTCTTCGTCCTCCTCGGCTTCCTCCAAATCCAGAAAGTCTTCTTCATCGGCATCATCGGATGCGTCGTCTATGTCTTCCAGTTCGTCGTCGAACTCCTCCAGATTTTCCAGATCATCTGCGCTGGGTTCATCATTGACTAACTCCAGCTCATCATCGTCATGCGTAGGAATGTCTTCCATTGGCTCCTCTCTGTGAATTTGCAGGGAATTTGTGGGGCGACTTCAGGCTACTAGTTCGCTACTTATAGTTTTAGCTACTTAAAGCGCGATTGCAATGCCAAGATACCAGTTACATACTGCATAGATGACAGATAGATGCCTCTGGTCCTGACTGAATATAGACCTTGATAGTAAGCTCCCAGTGTATATGTGCGGTCGTTTCCCGTCTCATCAAGAAGGTAGCGCACAAACCTCGCGCTCATGCGGATATTGTCATCCGGGTTGTAAGGGTCTAGCTTAATGCCCAGCAAGACGTCGGAAACGAAATCCACAGTGGCGGGTATGAGTTGCCCGATACCAATAGCTCCAGCGTATGAGGTGAGTGAATTGTTCCAGCCCGACTCCCACCACGTGAGAGCCTTGAACAACTCCAAGGGGATGTTATAGTGAAGCCCCCAAAATTCCAGGCGGTCTTCCACCGTTACACCGGGAATGACCAGAGACGTGCCAACCCGCAGGGGGCCTGAACCCGAAGATGGGTTGGCATTGAGCAGTTCCAGATGACTGGCCAAACCATAATGGGTAGCAATACCTGAGAGAGTTTCTCCAGATTTGACTGTGTGTCGCAGTTGGACTTGGTAAGCAACAGCAGACTGGCTGGCTAGATTTTCGTCAGTTGGAGCAGGAGGAGGTTGGTTGCCGGGAGTTTCAACAGAATTCAAATCCAAATCAGCTTGGGGAGGAGTTGGCGTAGCCAGAGAGCTGCTGGGAGGTTCCAAGCTTATGGGTGGAGGGCTCGTGGCTGGGCTAGACGGAGGTCTCGCGCCGAAGCTGGGCGGGGGGCTGCCTGATGGAGGATTGCTAGGGACGGGCGTGGCTTGTGGTGGAGCTTCGATTGCCGGAACAGAAATTATCTGCCCGGCAAAAATGATATTGGGATTTGTGATCTTATTGACCTGCGCAAGCTCAGACAGAGTCGTGCCATGCTTGGCAGCTATCGTGCTCAGCCAGTCACCTTGCTGGATTACGTAGTCAACCCATGGCATACTGGGGGAAGACTGTGGGGTTGGTTGAAAAGCCGGTGCATCTGAGGCATCTGTTATCGCAGAGTCCACCGTGTTTAAATCCATAGGAGGTTCAGGATTTGAGACAGGCGCTATCTTCAGTTCTGGAGGTTGCCTTGCAGCATCTTGGATCTCCAGGGGCCTCGGGCTATCTGGCTGGGCCACCCAAAGGACATTTCCGGCAAATATCAAATCGGGGTTGGCAATCTGGTTCAACTCAACTAGTGCCACGACATTAGTTGAGTACAGCCTCGCAATGATCGTCAAAGTGTCGCCTGGTTGCACAATGTGCTGCCTAGAGCTAGCCACAACTGGGCCACTAACTGCGCTAACAGATACAGCTAGCAGTGCCAGCAGCAGCGTTGCCAGAGCAAGCAAATTTAGTTTTGCAGTTTTGATTTGTCTGTTGGCCATGGTCCAAGACTCGGACCGAGGTGCATGCCCTGAGCGATTCTCAGTTACCTAAAGTTAGTCACCCTTTACTCCATTGACAAGTGTAGCCAAAAGACTATCCAAAAACAAATTTTAATTTGAAGCCGCCTAGTCGACTTGTTTTACTGCCGCTTAGCTATCGCCTGCTGCCTTGCTGCTCACTACCCTTTCCATCAACTCAGCTTGCGCTTGAGTTCTGCCCGGCGCTCAGAAGCCAGTCGCTCCAATCCCCTGTCGTGTTCCTTGCCGACAAATTTCATGGCATCGGCAATCATGTTGTGTCCAGCTACTTCACGTATCAGCCGGCACATGTCCTGGGCTAGTTTTCGATACACCTCATGCCCGGACGACATGGAGCGCAATTCCGTCAAGTGCATAGCCTCGCGAGCATTCATCTGTATATAAAATCGCACTCTGTAGGCAAACAACACCGCATAGCTTGCTTCCTCTTCAAAATCCTGGGACAACTCCTCATGCAACTTGGCGCTGTTTTCCATTGCCCTTTGGTATGGCTGGCTGCAATCTGCTGCTTCAACGTGTGAGGGCATGGTGTAGCCGTGTGAGCAATTAAGCCGCTGCCAGTCCAGGGTCAGCATGCGGTGACGTTGCAAATCCCTGAACGCACCATAGTCGCACAGCAACTCAAATCTGTATGACGGCAGTTCAAACGCACGACCAGGACGATGCCGCCGATTGCGTCGCTCTCCAATGTAGGCACGTGCTAAAGCCATCTTGTCGTCCGCGCCCATCTTGTCAACCGCCTTGCGAATGACTTCCTCAGAGGCATCCGAATAGGTAAACAGGGCAGCTGTCAGAAGCTTCGCTTCGGCATCCGGGTCAAAATCCACCAGACGTATCTGAGCTGGCTGTGGTTCGCTTCGCGCCATCTTGGCAGGAGGCAACAGCTCCTCCGTAATGTGAGCTATGCTCTCCTGGCGGTCCGCTAGATACTGCGTCCAAACCCCGCCTCGATCAGCCAGATCAACACGTTTCACAAAAGACGGGATGACTTTTCTCAACTCCTCCAGCATGAGTTCCACATAGGCTCTGGCTTCAGGCAGCGGATGGGCTCGCATGCGCAAAATGAGATATTCAAATGTCTGACCGTTGCCGTAAATACCAAGATTGGTCAAGGTTGAAGCTGGCAGCATGCCGCGCAGCGAATCATAGACTTTGGCATTGATGGCTTGCCTGTAAACAATGTCCGAATCACTCTCGGCTTGGGGGAACTCGGCTTTGAAATGCGGCTTCATTTTTTCAATTAGCTCCGCATAGGCATCAAATGTGCTGTCCATTTCAGACACATAGCGGGTAGCCCAATATGAGCGCATTATCTCAGGCGGGCGAAAATAGCGATAGCGGCCATCGGCCCTCTTGGCATAGTTCAGGTATCTGGTGGATTGCTCCAGATAGGACATCAGACGACCCCACTCGATAACCTTGGACAGCACATTTGAGACTTGCTCACAAGCCAGATGCACTCCCCCAAGCTGAGCTACCGAATCGTCACCGTACTCCACAAAGACCTTGCGATACAGCTCCTCTGCCCTCTCCAGCCCAACAGTGGCGTCAATGGTGGAGTCGCCAGTGATGTCCAAATCATCCACAAACTCATCTAAAAACAGACGTCTCAGGCTCTTGTGGGTGCGAGAGTAGCGGGCAAACAAGGCCCCCTTGACTACTTCCGGCAGGTTGACTAAAGCAAAGACAGGGCCGTCTATATTGGTGAAATAGCGTCTTAGAACGTCGCGCTCTTCAGGTTCAAACTCTTCTGCGGAAAAACCTTGGATGTGTTCCATTGATAAATGTTTTAGCAAACAAACACCCGCAATTACGGTATCTGCTGCAAATGAAACGCGGCTGTTACCTCACTCAGGCTGCCTTCGCCAAGCCATAGGTCGGCTGCGGTGGCAGCTAGCATCTTGGCCCCATCTATAACAGCCTTGTCGCCTTGTGGACTACGAGTGTATTGAGCAAATTCCGGGGTATGAATGGGTACATTGTCGGGGGCAACCTTGATCATCGGATGGATCGATGGCACGACTTGGCTCACATTCCCCATATCGGTGCTGCCTGATACTTTTTCTTGAGAGGAAGGCACCGCAGGAAAACGATTGCACAAAGCGGCATTGGCAGCATAGAGGGCAGCTAGGGGCTCATTTTCAGATATGACATCATAAGGCGGCATGTCGGCTGTGCTGAGCGCAACTTCGCAACCGGCGCTTTGGGCCCCGGCCTTCAGACAAGCTTCAACTCTTGCCATCAACTCAGACAACTGCTGAAAATCGGTTGAGCGCACAAACCAAAATGTCTCCGCTCGCTTGGGCACGATATTGGGTTTGTCTCCCCCATCGGTGAAGATTCCATGCACCCGCTCGGCAGCTCTGATATGTTGACGCAAAGCGGCTACGCCCATGTATCCCATGACCGCGCCGTCCAGGGCATTGCGACCCTGCTCAGGGCTGGCAGATGCGTGGGAGGCTTTGCCTGTATAGGTAGCTCTGAGGGTTGCCACGGCCAAAGTGCTCATGCATGAAAGCTCATGGTTGGCTGGGTGCACCATCATGGCCACATCGACGCCTTCAAAAGCTCCAGCTTCAATCATAAACACCTTGCCGCCACCCCCTTCCTCGGCTGGTGTGCCGATGATGCGAACTCTGCCACCCAACCGTTCTGCCTGTGCTGCCATAGCCAAGCCAGCTCCGAGCCCAGCTGCTGCGATGATATTGTGCCCGCAAGCATGTCCGATACCCGGCAGTGCGTCGTATTCGCAGACCACTGCCACGGTGGGGCCTGTCGAGCCAGCTTCGGCTATAAAGGCTGTAGGCAAATCACAGGCACCCTTGGTAACCGCAATGCCTTCTTCTTCCAGCGCTGAGGTCAAAATATCGTGCGCAAAATACTCTTCAAAACACAGTTCTGGATGGTCCCAAATGCTGTGTGAGACTTGAAGCAACTTTTGGGTTCTAGTATCGACCTCAGCCAAAAGCTGTTGTTTAGCTTGGTCTAGATTTGCTGCTGTCATTGGATTTGCTTTCTCTTGGTGCCTATCTAACTGATACTACATTTGCATGTCGCCGGTCAGCTATGTTTCGGCATTGTCCAGCCGTCTTTCCAAGCGACGGTTTCGCTGCCAGCCATAGAGAATGGACAGTTCGTAAAAAATATACAGTGGCACCGACAAGACGCACAACGTAATAGGGTCTCCGCTGGGGGTTATGACGGCCACCAGCACTACTATGCCCAAGATGGCGTAACGGCGGTTGCGGCGCAAAGTTGAAGCCTGGACCAGACCGATCATTTGTGAAAAAATTAGCACTACAGGGAATTCAAACCCCACTCCAAAAGCCAGCATCATCTTGACTATGAAACTCACATAGCGGCGCGGCGAGAAAATGTTGACAAAATCACTTCCGCCCACATCAATCAAGAAATCCAAAGCCCTAGGAATGCTCCAATAGGCCAAAGCTGCGCCGGCAGCGAACAAGACCGCTCCTGAAACGACAAAGAAAACCGCATAGCGGCGCTCGGCGGGTTTAAGTGCCGGCACGATAAACCGCCAAAGTTGCCACAATAAAAACGGCATGGCCAAGGCAATACCACCATAAGCAGCGATCGAAAAGCGCACCGAGAGGGGCTCTAGAGGGTCTGTGCTCAAAAGCTTGCAGTTGTCATCGCCGATCAACTGCTCTGTCTGTGTCAGGCCCTCAGCCTCAGGAGACACTACCGAGCAATAAGGTTCAATCAGCAAATCCACAATCCAGCCATAGAAAATCCAGCAGACCACCGCGGTGCACGACACAGCTATCAACGATATGATGACCCGTCGGCGCAACTCCGCCAGATGCTCCACAAAAGGCATTTGCTTTGTGGCATTCTTTGCGGGTTTGATCATAGTTGAGCTGGCCAAATTTTACTCACTCTGAGGGGATTGCCAAGTTTTGCCAGGCTGGCTTGGCAGGAGCTGGTTTAGTCGCGCGATTCAACGGTCTTGGGCTGTGTCTGCGCAGTTGACAACTTGGCATTGGATGCTTCATCTGTGTCTTGGGCGACATCTGAGTCGGCTGCAGCGTCCGCCGAAGGTGAAGCTGGCTCAGCCATGGCGTTGCGTATCTCGTCGCGGAACGAATTGGAGATTTTCCTCAGTGCCCGCATGGCTTTGCCTGCTCGTCTGGCCACTTCGGGCAATTTGTTGGGACCGAAGATCAAAAGCCCTACTAGCAAAATAACCGCTAACTCCCCCGTACCAATATTGAAAGTATGGGCAAACATGGCTTTTCGTTAAGTCTAACTTAAAACCAAGGTAATAAAACCTAGCCTAATAGTGTGATGCGTTTCAATCTTGCTTCTGTCTGCTCCTTTCCAGCCCACGGCCCGATCTGGTAGCTGAAACTAAGACATGATGGCTTCCAACAGTTCCATGCTTGCCCAGCCGATACTGTTTGCCCATCGTGGTGGCCGGTCCCACGGTGCTGACAATTCGCTGGAAACTTTCCGCCTAGCCCTGCGAAAGGGCATTGGCGGTTTGGAAAGCGATGTGCGCCTGACCGCTGACGGAGTTTGTGTGCTGGCACATGATCCCACTTTGTGGTGGAAAGGTTTGAGGCATAGGATTGCCAAAAAAAACATGACACAGCTTCCTAGCTCACTGCTCTCCTTGGCTGGACTTTACGACAACCTGGGGGGTGATTTTGAGCTTTCATTGGACATCAAGACTGCCTCAAAACGTTTGTCTAATGAAATGGAACAGGAACTAGCCGCTAAAACAGCCCTAGCTGCTGTAATTTGCGCATCCGAGTTTGAACAGCGCATAGGCAAGCCAGTCGTCTCAAGGCTATGGCTATGCCACTCCAACTGGGAACTGCTGGCCAGTTGGCGTCAAAGGTGGCCTGACGTCAAACTAGTCAACTCCACCAGTCTGAATCGCCTAAAAGAAGGACGCGAGCGTCGCACAGCTCAGCTGGCTGAAGCTGGCATTGACGCCCTGAACATGCCCCACCCCGATTGGACTAAGGGATTTGTTACGTTGGCGCACCGCTTTGGGGTGTTGGCCTTTGGCTGGGACGCTCATCTAGAGCGAGTCATAGCTGAACTTATGAACTACGGGATTGACGGAATCTATGGAGACAACGTTGACAAGCTTCTCAGCCAGCAACTATAGGAAGCTGAAATCTCCCAACGGCCAAATACGCACAGTTGCCTTGCCGACTATCAAATCCTCATCTATGGGTCCAAAGAATCGGCTGTCAAAAGAAGAGTTGCGGTTGTCGCCTAGCACATATACATGACCGGAGGCGACCTGACATTCATCTGCTCTAGTTTGGTTCACACAAGCCTCAAAGAGTCTGCTGTCAGGGAGTTGAAAAGTTCCCAAGCCTTCATCCAGATATGGCTCGACTAATAGTTGTTCCCCAATGTAAACCCTGCCGTCAATAAAACGGATTGTCTCGTTTTCCAGTGCTATCACACGTTTGATCAAATCTTCATCTGATGGCGTGGGGTCAGATTCTGCTCGGTCGAAAACCACTAGATCTCCCCGACCTACGTCGCCAAAAGTATAGGCCAGCTTGTTTACCAAAATACGATCTCCGGATTCTAACTTAGGGCTCATGGAGTTGGATGTAATAACGAAAGTCTCAACTACAAAAACCCTAGCCAGCACCGCAATCAGCACTATTAGAACCACTACAACCGTCAACTTAATCCAATATCTGGGAATTCCAAGCTTGCGTTCAGGCGGAGCCTCAAATTGAGATTCTGCCGGTGCGGGGGGTGCTGATTCGCGATAGCGCAAAAGCGGGTCAATGGGTGTGGCTCCAACTGAAGCAGAATCTGGAGCAGCAAAATCTGGGACTGGAATTGCCTCAGAGGGAGGCGCCTGTCCTGGTTGCTGAAAGGAGCCTGATCGCAAAGGGTCTTCTTGCCCAAGCCCCTGCTGGGAAAAATCAAACAACTCTGTGGCCTCAAAAAACTCTGGGGAGCTTTGTCTCAAGTTGTCGCTGTCGGTGGGTGTGTCCTCTAGAGGGAAGTCCCAGAACTGCGTGGCTTCATCCAAATCAAACGAATTGAAACCTTCACCAGCTTGTTTAGGCTGATCGTGTTCAGTTGACATAACTTGTTTTTAGGCTAGCTTTGGACTGCCCTAGTATTGGTCATTTAGATAGCGAGCCAAGATTTTGCCGACCGCCTGGCTAGCTAAATCAGAAGGAATGTCATCAGAGGGACTGTCATCTGCTGGACTATCATCAGGTGAACTCGGTGCGGAGCTGTCCATTAGCTCCGCTGAATTTCCAAGCAGCAAAAGCAGATACTCCAAGAAACGCTTATTCCCAATAGCCAGACGCACCTCCAAGGAGCCGTCGGGCAAATCTTTTTGGTGCTCTATGTCGTAGGCTTGGGTTACCCAGAAAGCTTCTGGTTTCAGCTTCAGGTTGACCCTGGCGTCGCTGGCTTGAGCCTGGTAGATTTTATTTTCTGAAAAACTCAAATTGGCGGACTCGTGAAATTGCTCATCCAGCAACTCAGAGTGCTCAATTTGATCACACTTGAATATCCTCACATCTTGCGCTCTATGACACCAACAACTGATGTGCCAACTCTCCCGCCTTACAAACACGCCATGGATATCTACCTCTCGGACACTGCTCTTGCCTTTGCCAAAGGAGTAGTAATTGATGCGAAGCTTGCGTCGCTCCCGCAGTGCCACCAAAATATCTGACCAAATTTCGTCAGGGATCTCCTCAGCTACGTCGACCCCCAGAATTCTCTCGAAATTTTCAAGATTGGATTTGGCTTCCAGCACTCTCCTCAGCTTCTCAGCCGCGCTTTTCAAATCATCACTGGAAGGCAGCCTCGCGCCCAATACCGCAGCGGCTGAAGTATAAAGACTAAGGGCTTCCTCCCAAGCAAGCTGGGGCGGCTGCTTGAAGAAATCCGCGTTAGCAATGATTACTGTGTCTCCTTCAATGCCAATTTGTGGCAGCAGATCAAATGTGCGTGGCCAAGGAGCCACGAAGCGCATGATGTCTTTCAGATCTGATTTCAAGCTCTCCAGCGGATACTCAAAACGCTGTGACAGTTCGCTCAAACTTGCTATCCCGCCCGACTTGACAACTTCGGGTACTAAAGTGAACAGCCTCTCAAAACGCTCTTCGGCGGTCAGTTTTTTCACGACTCAGCCAGCCCTTTCCGACAGCTATGGTTTCTCAAGGGTCTCCCCCGCGTCTGTAGTCTCCTCCGCGTCTTTATCGCCTGGTATAAGCCCCTTCAAGTACTCCACAAAACCAGCCCTAAGCGATTCGGGAAAAAGAATTTCAGCCTCATCTAAGAAAAACAGCACCAAGCTGTAGAACTCCTGCTTGTGACCGACTGTGACTTCAAATACCACCGAACCATCTGCTTGCCGCTCAACTACTCCATCTGTGCCTAACTTTTGCTCTGCTACTTTGGCTTGACCAACATCTACTAAAAGCTTGGCAACAATTGGAGTTTCGTAGGCTATTTCCCAAGGTTTGGCCCGGATGCCCATTTTGTTTAAATTGAAATCTTCCGGCAACTCTGCGTGGGCTGCTTCGCTTGGGCGCGCTGGTCGGGCAGACACATGCCCGCTTATCCGGTTGAGTGAAAACGTTCGTTCAGCTTGGCGGAGGAAGTCATATCCGGTTACAAACCATTTGCTCTGTGAGAAATCCAAGCGCCAAACCAGCAACTTGCGCCTATGATCCCCATATTCGAATTCAACGACTTTGCCTTCGACTTTGGCAGCCAGCAACGATAGCAGAGTCGGCGGGTTGGGAATCTCAGCCAGCAAATTATTCAAAACAGAATCAGCGTTCAACTCGAGAGGCTTGCCACCTAGCTTCCTGATGGCCGAATCGCTTGAACGCTCGCCAACCGATACTGCTGACTGCGCCAGATAGAGCGCCACCTGTTCGCCGGTGGTCAACTCCAAGCCGGTCAGGTAGAACTTATTCGGGTTGATGGTATAGCCTTCTTCAGGCGGGTCAGTCGCAGCGATGCGAAGAATCTCAATCTCAACTCCCTGATCTCGCAAAGCCTTTTTGTCGCGCTCAAACATGCGTTCAAAATTCTCCGTCTCTTCAGGGGCTTTGGGATAGCCCGACACCCTTTGCCTGATTTCTTTTCTTGGCAAGGGAACGGGAGTCTCAAGCAGTGTCAGGGTTAAGTCCAGAAGACGTTCAGTTTTGCTCACCATTTGTTTTTCGGCAGACACAGCTGGCATATCTCGTATTTGTCTTTGTCCTACAGCATGGCAATCAGGCGGTCTACACGATCATCTTCCCAAGCAAAAGGGTCTTTCAACAAGATAGTTTGTTGGGCTTGATCGTTCAACTTGAGATGAACCCAATCCACATTGTAATCCCTGTTGCGTGCCTTGGCTGCTATGATGAAGCGGCTTCGGGGTGTGGCGCGTGTCTTGGGTGGCGTCGTGTAGGCCTGGGCGATTTCCTCATTGGTGGTAATTCGCTTCATGATGCCCTTGCGGTTCATTTTCTCAAAAATGCCGTGCTCTGCGCCCAGCGCATGATATTTCATGTCCAATTCAGTTACCACTGGAGCATCCAGGGTTACATCATGACGCCGGCAAAACCCTTCAATGACTTGGTACTTGGCTACCCAATCGCACTCTTTAGCCAAAGTCATCGGGTCCCACTCCAAGCTGGTCAAACAATGTTCCCACATCGAGAGCGCCAACTGCTCTTCTGTTGTGAAGTCGGCGCGAACTGCATACTTCTGCACCAATTCGAAAAACTCCCACTGCAGCTGAAGTGCGCTTACTTGCCTGCCAGAAGCCAGGGGAACTCTCACTTTGCAGGTATAGTCGCCGCTGATGTCGCGGATGGCTCTGATGGGGTTGTCCAAACTCAAATCAGGCAGATAGCGGCTCTCCTCCAGCATCTGCAACACCAGCGAACATGTAGCCACCTTCAAAAAAGTGGCATATTCGCTCATGTTGGAATCGCCTACTATAATGTGGAGCCGGCGATACTGCTCTGAATCGGCATGCGGTTCGTCTCGGGTGTTGATGATCGGACGCGAACGTGTGGTAGCGCTTGAAATGCTCTCCCAAATATGCTCTGCCCTTTGACTTAGGCAAAACCTGGAGCCTCTGGGCGTCTTCAGGACTTTGCCTGCGCCTGAAAAAATCTGGCGGGTGATCAAGAACGGGATCAGGATGCTGGAATAGCCATCAAAATTGTCTCTTCGCTCAGCCAGGTAGTTCTCATGACAACCATAGGAGTTGCCGGCTGAGTCCGTATTGTTTTTATAGAGCACAATCTTGGTCGGGAGATTTTCATCGGCAAAAACCTCCTGTGTCTTTCTGCGGAGATTTTCAACTCTCAACTCCCCTGCCTTGTCATGCGCTACTAACTCACGCACCGAGATGCATTCGGGCGTGGCATACTCCGGGTGTGAACCGACGTCCAGATACAGACGTGCCCCGTTCTCCAAAAAGATATTGCTGCTACGCCCCCAATCCACAATTCGGCGAAAAAGGTGTCGGGCAACTTCATCTGGACTGAAATTCCGCTGCCCGCTATTAGACCCCCAAACTCCAAACTCAGTCTCAAGACCGAAGACTCTTTTTCTCAAATTACAACTCCTGTGGTGAGCCTGCTAGCAGTAGTCAGAGATCAGCCGCTGCCGGCAGTTAACTAAGGCATTGGAACAACGTCTTGAACTTCAAAACGTCATTTCAAGCTTGGGAAAGCATTTGAGCTATTTCTTCGTCTTCCAGGCGCCTGAAAGTGCGTTCGCCAATTTTGGAACGCTCCAAAATTCCCACTTCCAGCCCGGCCGCCGTAAGCGTTCGTTCGTTTCCAGCCAGAGCATCCACTGCCTTGGCTAGAGCCTGCGGCCAAGTGGCATCCGGCTGCCAAGTTTCTTCCATGCGGGTGCGCACAGGCTCAGTGTCGCCACCGATTACCGCAAAGTTTTGACGGTCGTTGATGGTGCCGTCAAAAAGTATGTGGAACATACGGTCCTGCTGGATGGTGTCGCCAAGTTCTGTAACTAACACTTCCACTTCCATGGGTTTGCCTTGTTGCGTGAACGAAAGACCTAGCAGTTGGGCATACAGGTTAGCTAAAGTCTGGGCATCCACATCACGCCGGCTGTAGTAGTAGCCCTTGAAGTCCGCATGGCGCACACCTCCCATGCGCAACTGTTCAAATTCAATGTACTTGCCAGCTCCAGCAAAAGCAATGCGGTCATAGACCTCACTGATTTTTCGCAACGTCCCGGAGGTGTTCTCGGCGCAGATAACTATGCCATCCTGAGAACTCAAAGCTATCAGACTACGCCCGCGGGCAATGCCTTTGCGAGCATAGTCGGCCCGGTCCGCCATCATCTGCTCGGGAGAGACATACCCGAAAGCTGTCATGCTCATGGCGCCTCTCCTAGCTGGTCTTCTGGCTGGCCAACCTTACGAATGGAATCCTGCTGCTCCAAAAACTCGTCAAACAAATCCGCTACCCCAACTTCAGACATCTCACTGTAGCCATCGGCTGTAATTATGGCGATAGTCGGATAAATGCCACGCAGAACGTCAGGACCACCTGTGGCAACGTCTTCATCGGCCGCCCAAAACAAAGCAGCCAAAGCGTGCTTGACAGTTTCAGGAGTGGTGTGGCTGGGTTTATGGGAGAGCTTGACAGCTGTCCGGGCATGGACAGAGCCCGACCCGGCTACCACAAACTCATGCTCCTCGTAGCGACCGCCTGTTACGTCATACTCAAAAATGCGCCCTTGACCAGAGCTTTGATCGTAACCAGCAAAAATGGGCATGACCAGCAGTCCGCTCATCACAGCCTGAGCAAAGTTTCCGCGCACTAGTTGAGCCAACATATTGGCTTGGCCATCCAGGCTCAATGCAATGCCTTCCAGCTTTTCGTAGTGGGAAATGCTGAGCTGAAAGAACTTCACCAACTCCACAGCCTGGCCGGCTGCTCCGGCTATGGCTACTCCCGCATGGCTGCCAGCGGGGAATACTTTTCGAATAGTGCGTGAACCGATTTGAAATCCCATAGTAGCTTGGCGGTCTCCCGCTAAAACCACCCCATCTTGACTGCGCAGTGCCAAAACCGTCGTGCCGTGCGGAAAATCTAGCACCAAGTCTGATGATTTAGAGCTTGAGTGAACAGCCTGGACACCCCCCATGGTTGGTATTCCAGTTAGGTTCGGAGTTTCTCCCAGAGCTCTCAGCAGCCCCTCAAAAGATGGTCCTGGATCTTCTCCGGGTGAAAAAATCGGAAGTTGCACTTACAAAATTCTACTAGCTTGCCTGTTTTTAACTATCTGGCTCTCCATATGAGCCGTTGGGATCCGGTATTCCAGCCGAGGGGTCGGCTGATCCTACTGACCGCCCTTTTGCACATAAGACTTGACGAATTCCTCCGCGTTTTCCTCCAATACTTCGTCTATTTCATCCAGGATTTGATCCAGATCTTCCTGCCAGTCAAGTGCTGACTCCTGCGGAGACAATTGCTCCGCGGAGGAGCTTCTGGGAGACTCCGACTTACGTCGCGATATCTTTTTCTGAGTTCCGTCGGACATGTTTTTAGTTTATTGGCTTCAGCGTTTATTGGCTTCGACGAAAAGCAATGCCCTTGGCTACAGGTCAACTGAGGTTTGACCCGGCATGTGAGCCAAGAGATCCTGGGGACTCTCGTGGTTGTCAATTAGTCTTGCCATAGTTTCAGCTGTGCCTTCATTCGGATCCATCAGGCTGACCCTCTGAGGGTATTTCTGACCAACGTCAAACAAGACCGAATCCCAGTTGGCAGCTAGTATGTGCTGGCTAAATTTTTCCAAGCACCTGCCTCTGAAATAAGCACGAGTATCTTGGGGAGGGTTGCTGACAGCTTCTGCTACAGCTTCATCTGAGACAATTTTTTCCAAGCCCGCACGGTAGGCAATGCCCTTGTTGAGTCTCAAATCATGATATTGAAGATCAAAAGCCTTGAGACGCAGATTTTCCCAACTCAGCTTGTGTCGCTGACGGTAAGCCTCGACCAGACGGTATTTGGCTACCCAGTCCACCACAGCTGCTTGACTCTCCGGAGCCGTCTCCAAGCCGGTCAGAACCCCTTCCCAGCGGTCCAGTATCAGTTGGCCGCAAGCTTCGCCTACATGCTCAAGCCCACCGGAGTCACTGAATTTTCGAGCTCGCTCGTAGAACTCCCACTGGATATCCAAAGCAGTCACCTGCTCCCCCGTGGCAAGAGGCACAAGCTTGCGAAGCGACAAATCTCTGGATATGGTTCGCAGGGCCGCCACAGGCTGATCAAAGACAATGTCGGTAGTCATGAAATCGTCCTCAATCATTGCCAGCACAATGGCTGTAGTGCCCAGCTTGAGCAGAGTGGCTACTTGTGACATGTTGGCATCGCCTACAATGACATGCAACCGGCGGAAACGCCTGTAGTCGCAATGTGGCTCATCACGAGTGTTGATGATAGGGCGCTTGATGGTGGTCTCCAAGCCAATTTGTTCTTCTATGAAATCGGCTCGTGAGGTGAGTTGAAAACCCGAAGTTGCGTCTGAAGTTGCGTCACCTTCCCAGGAAGTCTCATAGCCCACCTTGCCAGCCCCACAATAAATCTGTCGGGTAATGAGGTGTGGCATCACACCTGAGGCCACCTCGGAGAAAGGCACACTCCGGTCCATGAGGTAATTCTCATGGCAACCATAGGAGTTGCCTTTGCCGTCTGAGTTGTTCTTATAGATAGATATGCTTTCGCCCTCCGGCAGGACTGCGTTGGCGGTGTCCATAGACTGGCGCAAGATGACATCGCCGGCACAGTCATAAAGCACTGCTGCCAAGGCATCACCGCACTCAGGCGAAGACATCTCAGGATGAGCATGATCTACGTAGTAACGGGCTCCATTCAACAAGATGGCATTGGCCAACTGAGGATGCATTTCAGGAGACAGCACATCGCTTCTCAGAAAACCTCGTGCATCATTGCCAGGCATCTCATCGTTGAAATCCCATCTGGGTGTGGCTGCACCCGAAATCTCCTGCCGGGCTGCCAGATAAGAAGTGATTAAAACTGAAGACGAATACGCCGGGTTGAATTCCTCCAAGCCGTCGTGGATGATGCCGTACTCAGTTTCTATGCCACAGATTTTTTTAATTGCCATATTTTAGGGTTCCCGGCCGTCAGCAAAGCACAGGGAAAACACCCCTGTGTGGTTGCAACTAGCAGAAGTTGACAAGACTTTGCCAGACAACAGCGCCCATTCTTAACAAGAAAAAGTTGCCAGCCAGCTATAGATAGTGGCCTGGCTCAAAGTCCCCGCCAGCGGGACTGCCAGCCGTTAAATTATCATCTTTGACCAGCGTGCGGACAAACACCACAGGCTCGCCCTTTTTGCCTGAAATCTTGGCCCAGTCATCGGGGTTGGTGGTGTTGGGCAAGTCTTCGTGCTCGGCAAACTCTTGCGCAACAGCTTCCACGACGTCTGCTTGGGTAATCCCCTTGGGCTCGCCCGCCAGAAAACGTTTCACAGCCAGCTGCTTGGCACGCCGCACAATGCTTTCAATCATGGCACCAGAAGCAAAGTCTTTGAAATGCATTACCTCTTTGTCTCCATTGCGGTAGGTGACTTCCAGGAACTCTGTCTCGGAATCTTGGGCATACATAGCCTCCAGTGCTTTGGAAATCATTACATCTAATGCTTTTTTAATGTCTCCTTCACACGCCTTGATTTCTTCAGCGGCAATAGGCAAGTCGACGGTCAAATAGCGCGCAAAGATGGCCGCAGCAGCATTTTCATCCGGGCGGTCAATTTTAATTTTCACATCAAAGCGGCCAGGGCGCAAGATGGCAGGGTCAACCAAATCCTCGCGATTGGAAGCGCCAATCACCAGCACATTGCGCAGAGCCTCCACCCCGTCTATTTCAGCTAGCAACTGCGGGACAATGGTGGATTCCACGTCTGAGCTGATACCAGTGCCGCGGGTGCGAAACAACGACTCCATCTCGTCAAAGAACACGATCACCGGCCAGCCTTCCTCTGATTTTTCACGGGCTCTTTGGAAGATGAACCGGATTTGGCGTTCAGTCTCACCCACGAACTTGTTCAACAGCTCGGGGCCTTTGATGTTGAAAAAGTAGCTGCTGGCCTTGGTGTTGTCAGTGGCTTCGGCCAATTTCTTAGCCAAGGAATTAGCCACTGCTTTAGCTATCAAGGTCTTGCCGCATCCAGGCGGGCCGTACAACAGCACACCCTTGGAGGCAGGTAGTTTGTGTTCGGCAAATAGCTCGGGATGCAAGAAAGGCAACTCCACTGCGTCAATGATCATCTTGATTTGACGGTCCAGCCCGCCGATATTGTCATAGCTCACATCGGGCACTTCCAGCAGCAGTAAGTCTTCTACTTCAGGACGCGGCAAGCGCTCAATGACGATACCAGAGTAGATGTCAATTAGCAAGGTGTCGCTTGCATGAAAAGAACTGTCGGCCAAGTGCTCGGCGATCTCTACAACTCGCACATCATCGGCACGCCCTTCCACCACGGCTCTGCCGTCTGACAACATCTCCTTTAGGGTTACGATTTCACCGGTAGTCTCTACATCTTTGGAAGCCACGATGTTGAGAGACTCATTCAGCAAGACTTCCATCCCCCGCCACAGCGGGCCAACTTCAGAATGGTTGGCTGTTACCCGCAACTTGCGGCCGCGGCACAAAATATCCACCGATTCATCGTCGTTGACCTTCAGCACTGTGGCATATTCAGCTGGAGGCTGGCGCAGCTTTTCCAAGTCGTCGCGCAAGGCCACTACTTGCTCGCGCACCTCGCGCAAAGTGTAGTCAAGCTTCTTGTTGCGGGCAGACAAGTCTTCCACTTGTGCCGAAAGAGAATTATTGCGCTCACGCAGCTGTGTGACCTCCCGGCGAGCCGAGCGTAGTTGGTCGTTGCGTTCAGCTAGATGGTTGGGGCGCCCATCTTCCAGCGACTGGGATGCAATGTTTGCAGTCTTGGCTTCTGAAGTGTTTCCAGCTTTTGGAGTTGTGTCAGAAGACGAAGTTGCTTGAGCCGCCGAAGCTGCTGTTTTTTTGGATTTCAAACCGGATCTTTTTGCAGGACTTTTGCCCGCCGAGGGAGTGCTGTCTTGCTTTGGAACTTTATCGTCTTGGCTGATCATCTCACTATAGGCTGATGGCTGTGTTGAAATCATTCTACCAAGCAACTGGAATGCACAAGCGGCACAAGCGCCCAGATACGCAACCTGGTTTTGAAATTCAAATAACCCTGTTAGAATTCGCTTAAATTCAAAATCACTTGCTATAGTTAAAGACAAGCAGCAAAAATAAGCAAACTAGCAAAAGCGAAGTTTTAGACAGGAGAATCTCCGCCATGGCCAAAGTAACAGTCTGGATAGACCAAGACCTCTGCACGGGTGACGGTCTTTGCGAGGAAATAGCACCCGATGTTTTCACGCTCTTGGACGATGGCTTGGCCTATGTCAGAGAGAGTGACAAAGTCTTCAGCGACCCAGGGGGCGTGGAAGGCGTTGCCGCGGTGCCCGAAGACCAGATTGAGGCTGTAGTGGAATCAGCTGAGGAATGCCCCGGCGAGTGCATCTTTGTTGAGGTCGCCGACTAGGGCACCTGTCGCATCAACGCTGCCTTTCCTCTACCCCCTCCCCAAAACCTGATCAACCTAGTTTGGCTTAGGCCACTTTTTTTCGGCCATTGAGCCGTTTTCCATTTAAATTCTGGCTCGGTCAGCCTGCTGAAACCTCCAACTGCTAAAACGTCAGCCACCTAAAACTCTGGCTCGGGTCAGAAATCCTGTGTGGGCTACCATTCGGTGATTGGGGCGCACTGCCTGGCCCTCCACATGCCAACCGCGGTGCAGAACTTCTAGTGTTTCTATCTCACCAAATCCTGCCTGCGTACAAGCTTGGGTAAATCTACTCACCTGAATAATGCTAGGTGAATAAGCCAGCACTATTCCTCCCGCTCGCACAACTTCGTGCGCATGTGGAATTACCCGCCACGGCTCAGGCAAATCCAACAGCAGCCGGTCAAAGTTTTCTTCCTCTAGACCCTCATAGGAATCATGAATTTTGACTTTGTAGTGCTTGAGGGCGTCGGCTCCCAAAAAACCTGCTACATTGGCTTTGGCCCGCTCGGCAAATCTTTCATTTATGTCATAGCCCGTTACTTCGGTGCCCAACCGCAGCAAAGACAAAGACAAAGCTCCCGAACCTATGCCGGTCTCCAAGATTTTTTGCCCTGGGGCGATGTCGGCAAACATCAAGATAGCTCCTATGTCTTTGGGGTAGATGACTTGTGCACCACGGGGCATCTTCAAGATGTAGTCAGCTAAAGTTGGGCGATAAACAAGGAACTTGCCACCTCCGCTGGATCGCACAGTCGCCCCTTCTTTGGATGCGATGATTTCATCGTGCGACACGACCCCTTGATGAGTGTGGAAATCTTGGCCCGCCTCAAGTCGAATTAGATAGCGTCGGTCTTTGCGGTCAACCAACAGCACCAACTCCCCCGCCATGAAAAACTCCTCCGCCATGAAATCAGCCATAGGGCGTTGGGACATCAGCTTTTGGGCGCGTACTTGCTGGCTCTTCGGCGTGCAACCACCATCTCTTGCGTACACCCACTAGTTCTTGGACCACCAGCCACTAGTTTTTGACCCGTTCCCGCAGTCGGCAAAAAGCACATAGTTCATTTGGGCTGGGTGCACTGCAGACTTGACACTTCCCCAAGGATTCTTTTTGACCTTGGAATTCAGCGCTGAAGATGGGCTCCACACTGCGCAGGAAAGCATGGTAGAAATCGTGTTTGGTGCCAGGTGAGCGCTCCTCAGCCAGATTGAGCATTTCTTTGTAGGCCAGATGGCGGTTGCCGGCTGCCATAGGACACTCTTCCACCATGTAATCTATGCCAGTCAGTACGCAATAAGCTGCGGTTTCTCTTTCGCTCAAACGCACCAAGGGTTTGACTTTCTTGGGGAAACCTTCTCTGGCTGGCAATACCGGATGCTGTCTAGCCAGATATTCGTTTTGCCAACGCAAGACGTTGCCCAGCAACACACTGGCCTCATCATCTAAGTTGTGCCCGGTAGCCAGAACGTCGTAGCCCTGCTTCAGGGCCACCTCATCAAAGATATGACGTTTTGAAAGACCGCACGCAGAGCAAGGGGGACGATGAGTGGCCTTGGCAGCAGATGGCACATCAAAACCGTAATCTTCATGAAGATCGACTATCTCCAGATGCTGTTGACGGGAAGCGGCAAAATCCTCGGCGAAACTTCTAGATGTGTTGCTGTAGTCGTTAATGCCAAGTCCAATGTACAGCCCGTCAACCTGATAGCCCAGCGATAGCAAAATATCCCACAAGGCCAAAGAATCCTTGCCACCCGAAACAGCTATTAGCACCTTATCGTCCGGCTTCAGCATGTCATAGTCTTTGACGGCTTGAACGACCTGACTTCGACAAAGTCTCAGAAAATGTTTCCCACAGAAATGGGCATTATGGCGACGAAGCTTTATGACCGACGGGGCTTGGCAAACTCGACACTTGCTAGCTGGCTGGTTGGCATCTCCTGAACCCCCTGAGATAACCGGGCGGATTTCCAATTCCGTCTCATCCCCAAGCAAAACATCATCTGGCACCAAAGTTCCGTCTTGGATGACAAGCACGGTCTCAGGGGCTATCTTCAACTGCTTCAGCAAGGCAGAAACCCTCATAGGACCCTTTATCCCAATGGTTCGGTTGGGGTTTCGCAGATGGATTTTCACTTGAGCAGGTTAAATTAAATTCGGCGCACCTCTACGACAGCAGTGTGGCGACGCCCCCTGCGCCGACCATAAAAATAAGCAGCTGCTAACCCTACACCAGCAGCCAGCATTTTCAAGGTATTATCAGAAACCGATGGGCCCTCTTCGCCTAGATAGGGCATGCTGTCGCGCAACTCCGTTAGCTTGGATACTAAATCCTCGCGTGTGATTTCTACGTCTGTCTGCAAATCGCTTGCTTCATCCTTGGATGCGTCCATCTTTTGCTCCTGCCCTGTATTCTTATTCTGCTTCACTTGTGTGCGAAACACCCAAGTTGTTGGCCTGCTTTTGTGCGTCTCGCTGACTTTTGGATAAACCACTAGGTTGTTTGCTCATAGCTATAAAAGCTACAAGCATAACGATTATCAGCCCTCCTGCCGAAATTAGATAAGGCAGCCAACTCAGATTTCCAGTAAAGGTGCTGCCCGTCTCAACTTGAAGTGCTCTCAGACCTGCCAAGGCCAACATCGCCAGACCGCTTACAATCAACAAAGCACCCACCAGCCCCAACAACACCCAGCGAAACAAAGCCTTGAACGGATCAACTGTCTGCTGCTTCAGGTATTCCCTTAGCAAAAGAGCCAGTTCTTCGCCAATTCTTGTTGTGTGAAGCGCTGCGAAGGGGGAATCCTTATGCCCCGCAAAAAAATTTTTGAAGCTAAAGGAGCCTGATCCCTGCTGTGCGTTGTCTTGGCCGGCAGACGAATTCATCAATTTCTAGATTAGTATGGCGTATCTTTCGCGAGTGTATTCTGTGGCTATTCAAGCAGAGGCATCTAGGTAACCCGCTAGTGCCAAAAGGATTTCCTCTTGGATAGCTCTTATGGAACCAGCAGATACTTCGTCTTCATTGAAATTGACCAGCAAGACAAAAGTAACTGTTTTGCCAACATTGGAATTGATGAAACCTGAAAGTGCGACTACGCCCGACAGCGATCCGGTTTTTGCGTGCAGACGTTGCTCAAGAGGGGTGTTCAGGAAACTGTTCTGCAAGGTGCCTGAGCCTCCAGCTATTGCCAAGGCGTCGGCAAAATCAGAATCAGGCCCAAAATGGTCTAGAACATCAGCCAAGACAGTGCAGTTCAACAAATTCCCCCGGTCTAGACCTGAACCGTCCCTAGGCATCCCCACCCAACTTTGAATGCCATTTTCCAATAGGATTTCACCTATATATCGCAGACCTAGTTCTGTGCTGCCTGGCAACGTCTCAAGGGGGTTCTCATCTGGGTCTTGAATAGCTGGAATGACTCGTTCAGGCTCAGTTGTGGTGGTCGTAGTTGTGGTAGTGGTACTAGTTGTAGTTGGCACAGGGAGGATGATAATTGGTGGTGCCTGGCCCGGGGGAATTGAGGTTTGCGTCGTAGTAGCTGTGCTGGCTTCATCAGGTGACGGAGGTACTTCTGTCTGAGCTGCTCTAAGACTGCTGGGCGCAAGGGCGCCAAATGCCAAAGCATCTCCCGAATTGCTCGTTTGCGACTCTGTGCTGTCTGACTCTGCATCGACAACCTCTTGGTCGGTTGCATCAGAACGCGCTTCCAGGTAATTTCTACGGGTAGCGATTTCCTTGACCAACAACTCAGCGGAAGTATTGTCGCTGTCGGTCAGCAAGGAAGTCAAAAGCTCAGACAGCGGGGCTGACTCAATCCTGGCCAACTCAATGTAGCCGCCTATGTCATCATTGCTTGTAGCCGAACGAGGCCGTGCGGTTATGACCATGCCCAAATTCTCCAACAGGTCGTCAAACAGTGAAGCACTGAATTGAGCCGGATCCTCCGCCGGCACCGGTACAGCTCCCAAATCACGTCTTTGCTGATAGTTTTCATAGCCGTCATTGAGGAGCAAAGCACTGAGAGGCCCAATGAAATAGTTGGTAACCACCGGGGTGGCTTCACGCAGGGAATCATAACGCGATTCCACCCCTACAATGCGGCCTACAACCCTGCGCAAGCCTCGGTCATAAACTTGCTGCGCCAACTCTTCCACAGGTGTATAGACTGCCGGTCTCCTAGCAAAGGTTGAGACATAATCTGTGGTGTAGAGCAGGGGATCACCGCCTCCGACCAAATATAGATCTCCAACAATAACCCCATCGGCAGGTGGTTGTGGGGCTAGAACTCTAGTGGTGAATTTGTAGTCAGGACCAAGCAACAACAACGCAGCAGCTGCGGTGATGAGTTTTTGATTGGAGGCAGGCACCAGCGATAACTGAGGGTTGTGCTCAAATAAATTGCCCAAAACCACCTGTTCGGAAATCACATTTTGTTCTCTGGCTACCAGACAACTCTTGGTGCCCGTCGGAAAGCTGTTGATAGAGGCTTCTAACTGGTCGGTCAGCTGGGTTACGGTTGAGCCGGTGATCTGGGGCAACTCTTGGGGAATCTCCCTGTTCTCCGAATCCTCACTGACAACGATGCCTTCGCTTCCAGAAGATGTTGTCGGCGGAGGAGGCTGACTGACTGCAGTAGTTGAGGAAATCGTTTCGGTTTGAGTTGTAATGCTTGCAGGCTTGGTGGCATTTTCCATGTACCAAGCACCCAAAGCCAGTGCCAGCAAAGCTATGGGAACGATTATGCGAAGCATCTCAAATTTATGCTAGAAGACATTTCAAGCAACTCTGCGCACCGAGATGGAATCCTTCAGTTAGACCTACACATCAAAAGAGCTATAATATCGTAAAAATAAGCTAAGTTTGAAAGAGTGAAAACTAGCTTTTATGCCTCAGCTCTATCGGAGCATCCCTCGGCCATGGAGGCCGTGGGGGAAGTAGTCAGCCAAGTGCACGAAAAACTAATTGATGCTCCTTGCCTGGCTGTTGTATTTGCTTCGGTTTCACACCGAGAAGCCATGCCCGAAGTAGTAGAAGCTGTGACTAATTTTTTAGCACCGGATTGCTTACTGGCCACACTTTGCGACACGGTAATTGAAGGCAACAAAGAGATAACTGCAAGCCCGGCCATAGCTCTATGGGCTACCAGTCAAGGCGAAATCAAAGGCCTGCGCTTGGAAAACGAAATCAACCAAGAAATTTTGGATTTGCGCCAGCCTGGGGACGCAGCTACAACACCAGACAATGAAGCCACTGGCCCGCAAGACCCAACTTCTCAAACCCCAGACCCAAATGCCGCAAACGCTGAAGCCTCGAACTTGAATGCTCCAAGCACTGAGGCCCCAGGCCCGACAGACTCAGATGCCAAAGCCTCTGGCTCAGCGACCTCAGACACCCTTTTGCTAATTGCCGACCCGTTTTCGTTTCCAACCGAAGAACTGCTGTTGGAAATTGAAACTCTAAGCCCAAACCTAAGCGTTATCGGGGGCTTGGCTTCAGCTGCCAACCAGCCAGGAGGAAACCAGCTTTGGCTCAATGACAACTGCTACACAGATGGGGCTGTGGGAGCAATCTTGAGCGGCATCCCCTCAGGCGGCGTCAGAACTAGAGTGTCGCAAGGATGTCAACCCGTAGGTAATCCCTTCACCATTACGCGAGCCGAAGCTGGTCTGATTTTTGAGCTAGGCGGCAGACCTGCCCTTCAGAGACTCAGAGACTTGGTGACGACAGCGTCTCCCAAGGAGCGACAACTCATGCGCCGTGGCATACTCGTTGGTATTGCGGTCAATGAATCCCAGTTGGAACATTGCGATTTTCTGGTCAGAGGTGTTGTAGGCATAGACCAGGAAAGGGGTGCTATCGCTGTGGGCGGACACCTTGATGTGGGCGACACAGTGCAATTCCATATGCGAGATGCCCAAACCGCAGCAGGCGACCTGCACGCCTGCCTGGAGAAAGAATCTACCGAGGCTGCCTTGCTGTTTACTTGCAATGGCCGTGGTGCCAATATGTTTGGGGCACCAGACAGGGAAGTTTCGCTGATTAATAGACTTTTGGAAAATGTGCCACTGGCTGGAATGTCTTGTGCTGGAGAAATTGGGCCCATAGGCGATCAAAGTTTTCTGCTTGGCTTTACAGCCTCGCTGGCACTGTTTGGGGAGTAATCCGTCAACTCGGAGCATAGCTAGCCTTGTCGGACTTAGATCTTCGCGCCATTGCTGCCATCCGCGGCATCGCTATGGATGCACCCCATGCTGCCCGCTCAGGACACCAGGGCACAGCTATGGCACTGGCTCCTTTAGCCCACGTGCTCTGGCACCGCATCATGACTTATGACCCGACCCGACCCGACTGGCCCGACCGGGATCGTTTTATTCTGAGTTGCGGACACGCCTCAGCCTTGTTGTATGCCATGTTGCACCTGAGCGGCTACGACCTGACCCTAGATGATCTAAAAGCTTTCAGACAGCTTGGAAGTCGCACTCCGGGACATCCTGAGGCCGGACATCTAGCTGGAGTGGAGGTAACGACTGGCCCACTAGGCCAAGGCTTTGCCAACGGAGTCGGCATGGGTATTGCTGAAAGCTGGCTTCGCCATCGCTTTTCTCCCGAGCTGTGCGACCATCATGTTTTTGTGCTTTGCAGTGACGGGGACTTGGCTGAAGGAGTCAGCCATGAAGCTGCTTCGCTGGCTGGGCATCTAGGCTTGGGGCGTTTGATCTATATCTATGACGACAACCGAATTTCCATCGACGGCACAACCTGCGAATGGCTTTCTGATGACCCTGTCAAGCGCTTTGAGGCTTATGGCTGGCATACTTGTCAGTTGGGAGAAACTGCTGAAGACTTGGATCTGCTGGAAGCTGCCATTTCCGAAGCTATGGAAATTCGAGAAGCGCCTTCACTCTTGGTACTGAGATCTCATATAGCCCATCCTTCGCCTGATTTAATCGACCAGCCAGCGGCTCATGGCTATGCCCTATTTGACGATGAGATTGCAAAAACCAAAGCAATTTTGGGCATACCAGCAAACGAAACCTTTTGGGCGCCCCAAGACGTCAAGGAGCACTACCACTCCCCCGCCAACAAGGGTCGCCAAGCCAGACTGGCTTGGGAACGACGTCTGGCAAGCACAGACAGCAGCACCCAAGCTGATTTTTCTGCGGCCTTGGCAGGTTGTCCCAGACAAGGCTGGCAAGCAGAGTTGAAGTCGCTGAATTTCCAACCAGGCGAATCAGTCGCTACCAGAGCGGCCAGCGCCAAGTGTCTCAACAAGCTGATTGGCTGCACGCCAGGGCTTATGGCAGGAGGTGCCGACCTGACCGGCAATACTGGCACCAAGCTCACAGACACCAAAGCGCTCTCCAAAGCTTGCCCGGATGGACAACAGCTTTTCTTTGGGGTCAGGGAACATGCCATGGCAGCCACTATGGTAGGCATGGCTCAACATGGAGGGATCCTGCCTGTGGGAGGCACTTTTTTGGTTTTTAGCGACTACATGCGCCCGGCTGTGCGTTTGGCTGCCCTAAGCGGGGCTAAGGCAATTTTTGTATGGAGCCATGACTCTGTGGCGGTAGGTGAAGACGGACCAACGCATCAACCTGTTGAGCACTTGGCGTCGCTTCGGGCCATACCGAATTTGTCGGTCATTCGTCCCGCTGATGCCACAGAAACCATCGGCGCCTGGATTGCTGCGATCCAAAATGACGGGCCCACTGCTCTAATTTTGACGCGACAAGCAGTGCCTGCTTTAGAGACAACCTCCGCTGAGCAAGTTTTATCAGGTGCCTACGTGGTGATGTCCGCTGCAGGTTGCTCTAACTCCCAGTCCGCTTCTTCCGACTCCCAGCCCACCCACGATAACCCAGCCGACTTAGTCTTGATAGGCACCGGTAGCGAAGTTTCCATTTGCCTAAAAGCTGCCCACCTGCTCCAACAAGATGGCCACACAATTCAAGTTGTCTCCATGCCATCTTGGGACTTGTTTGCTCACCAATCAGATGAATATAAGAAATCCGTCTTGCCAGATGGCGTGCCGACGATTTCAGTGGAGGCAGCTAGCACGCTTGGTTGGCATCGCTGGGCCGACAAGGCTATCGGCATAGACAAGTTTGGGGCTTCAGCACCGGGCGCTCAAGTTATGGCTGAATACCAAATGACACCCCACACCATTTACAACCAAGCCTCAAAAATCCTAGGATTCGTGCCAACTGGACAAAACTCTAGACCCGACGTGGAGAAATCTCATGCTTAATCGCCTAATAGAACTACACAAGGTATTTGGACAAAGCGTCTGGATAGATCATCTTTCGCGCAGTTGGCTAGAGCAGGGTGCACTAAAGGAGTGGATCCAGCGAGGCTGTCGTGGCATTACTTCCAATCCGACAATTTTCGAGAAGTCATTGACTGCCGATGATTCCTATGATGCCGACTTGATGGAGTTGCACAGCAGCGGGATGTCTGTTGAAGATATTTATTGGGAGTTGGTGATCAAAGACGTGTCTGCGGCTGCTGCACAACTGCGCCCGATTTATGAAGAGAGTTTAGGTTATGACGGCTTTGTCTCGGTGGAAATTGCGCCTGCGCTGGCCAATGATACCGAGGCGACCATAACCGAAGCGATAACCCTGCGGGAACGCTTTGAAGCTGAAAATATCCTTATCAAGGTTCCTGCAACCCGACCCGGAGTGGCAGCTATCGGCCCGCTCATTGCCCAAGGTGTCAACTTGAACCTCACCTTGATATTCTCACTGCAACGTTATAGGGATGTAGCCGAAGCCTACATCACAGCGGTTGAAGCACTGGATAGCCACCAAATTCGCAAAGTTAACGGGGTTGCGTCTTTTTTTGTGAGCCGGGTTGATACCGAAGTAGATGCTCGCTTGGCCAAGCTAGCTCAAGATCCCAACCGCGGACGGCTGCCACATCCCGGACAGGCAGCTGTGGCCCAAGCCAAACTAGCTTATGAAATCTTTCTGGACTTGTTTACCGGGCCGCGCTGGCAACAGCTTATTGTCAAGGGGGCCAAGGTGCAACGCCCCCTTTGGGCTTCAACTTCTACAAAAAATCCGGTCTATGGCGACACAATGTATGTTGACAGTCTGATTGGCCTGAACACTGTCAATACCTTGCCAGAAAGCACTGCCAATGCCTTCGACCATCACGGCAACTTGGAGAGTACAGTCAACTTCGGTCTCGACGAGGCTCGTCAACTGTGGCTGGAATTGGCTGAATGTGGAGTGGATATGGCTGATGTATCTTTGCTGCTGGAGCAACAGGGCTTGCGGGCCTTCGCCGAGTCATTTGACAAGGCTTTGGAGTCATTGGAAGCCAAAGCCGAGTTGTTGAAGATTTTAGCCTAGGCTGCACAAACCTTAGGCTTTAAAATAACTGCGAATTCAAAGGTTGGCAAAAACTAACGTGGCGCAACTTTCAGCTAAAACAACTGAGCTTTTGGATCTTTCACTGGAAGATCTCTGCTTACGAGCCAGTCGTCTCCGAGACGAGACCTTCGGGCTGACCATGACTTACTCACCCAAGGTGTTCATTCCCTTGACCAAGCTGTGCCGTGACCGCTGCGGCTACTGCACCTTCGCTGAACCGCCCGCTCGGGTTGCCTCTCCTTATATGAGCTTGGATGAGGTGCTGGATGTAGCACATAAAGGGGCGCAGGCAGGCTGCCATGAAGTTTTGTTTACCTTGGGAGAGCGTCCCGAACTGCGCTACCCGCAAGCCCACCAGTGGCTGGAGCAGCACGGCTATGCCTCCACTGTTGAATATCTTGGAGTTGCCGCCAAAGCTGTGCTGGAACAGACGGGGTTGTTGCCCCACGCCAATGCCGGGGCTCTGTTTGCGGCCGAGCTTGCCAGTTTGCGTCAAAGCTGTCCTTCCCAAGGCATGATGCTGGAGACTTTAAATCCAAATCTCAAGTGCCACAGCGGCTCACCCGATAAAACCCCGCAGCGTCGTCTAGCTACCTTGCATGAAGCCGGCAAGCTAGCCATCCCATTTACAACCGGCATTTTGGTTGGCATCGGCGAAGACCGGCAAGACCGCCTCTTGGCTCTGGAAGCCATCGCTCATGCCCACCAACTTTACGGACACGTCCAGGAAGTCATAGTTCAGAACTTTTTGCCTAAGCCTGCCACAGCCATGCACAAGGCCAACCCGTGTCCTCAGGACGAATTTCTGGAGGCTATTGCCTTGGCAAGATTGGTGTTGCCGCCGGAAGTGCATGTCCAAGCTCCCCCAAACCTGACTGAGGATTTTGGCTACCTGATCACAGCCGGCATAGATGACTGGGGCGGAGTCTCCCCTATCACTGCTGACTATGTCAACCCCGAACGTCCTTGGCCAGCTCTGGAGAAACTGCGTCTAGTCACAGAAGCGGCTGGTCGCACCTTGGCGCCTCGACTTTGCATCTATCCTGAATTTGCTCAACAACCAGATAAATGGCTAGATGAAGCTACCCGTTTTGGCGTGTTGGACAACTCAGACGCTAGTTCTCTAGCCAGGGAAAATGATTTCGGCTGGTATTCAGGAGCACCCAAGTCGCCACCTCAGATTTTGCTTGCTGACTTGGCCAACAATTATAGCCAGGCCACAGGCCCTGTAGCCGAGGTGCTGCAAGGCATTGCCTTGGGACAAGAGCCAGAGGAACAAGAAATCGTTACCTTGTTTGAAGCTCGCGGAGCAGATGTAGCAGCGGTGGCTGAAGCTGCTGATGACCTGCGCCAAGAGCTAGTTGGCAATGAAATTACCTGGGTGTTCAACCGCAATATCAACTACACCAACGTGTGCACCTTCAAATGCCGTTTTTGTGGTTTTTCCAAAGGTCCGCTGTCTTTGAATTTGCGTGGCGACCCCTACCTGCTAACCCTAGATGACATTGCCGAGCGAGCGGCTGAAGCTGCCGAAATGGGCGCCACAGAAGTCTGCCTGCAAGGTGGTATCCACCCTGACTTTGACGGAGATTACTACATTGACGTAGCCAAAGCTGTCAGTCAAGCTGTTCCTGACATCCATATCCACGGCTTTACCGCTTTGGAAGTAACCGAGGGAGCTCGCCGTTTGGGAGAACCGCTGGAGAATTACCTTGGTCGGCTGATGGACGCCGGCTTGAAGTCACTGCCTGGCACCGCAGCTGAGATTTTGGATGACGATATACGTGATATCATCTGCCCCGACAAGATAACCACGGATGAATGGCTGGAAGCTCACCGTATTGCACACGGAATTGGTTTGCGCTCCAACATCACCATCATGTTCGGCTCAGTTGAACAACCCAAGCACTGGGCACGCCATCTGCTTCGTACAAAAGCTCTGCAAAAACAAACCGGTGGGTTTACTGAATTCGTGCCACTGCCTTTCGTGCACATGGCTTCACCTATCTATTTGCGTAAGCACTCCAGGCGGGGACCGACCTTTAGAGAAGCTCTTTTGATGCATTCAGTTGCCCGGCTGGTCTATCGGGAATTGGTGCCCAATATTCAAGTCTCCTGGGTGAAGCTGGGACTGAAGGGAGCTGCTCAAACTCTGGTAGCTGGGGTGAACGACTTGGGCGGCACGCTCATCAATGAGAACATCTCCCGCGCAGCCGGAGCCGAGCACGGCCAGCTGGCCACCATTGACGATTTCCTTCGTATCGCAGAGCCGTTGAATCGCAGGCTGACACAGCGCACAACTCTATATGGGTCGGTCGCTGATTCAATGGCTGCTTCAGCCTTGGCCTAAGGCAACTGAACAACTAGCCAAGGCTTTATAGGCAGAACCAGCCATAAGTGGATATTCAACGTTTTAAGCGTTTTTTGCTGAGCCTCTCCCCAGGCAGGAGAGCGCCACGAATAATCGTTGGGGCTGTTGCGGTTGGCGCCTCGGTGGGATTGGTTGTAGCTGGCTTTGAACAACTAACCGAGAACATCCTGCTGGATTATCTATTTTCGCTGCCCCTGTGGCAACAATCGCTGGCACCCTTGCTTGGGTTGGCGCTGTCAGCTTTCATTCTGAGATATCTAGGTGGTAAATCAGCCAGTTCCTCCACCTCCGATGAGTATGTTAAAACTTTCCACGAGCGCACTCCTCGACTGCCGCTGAGAGAGCTGCCCGCCAAGCTCTTGGCTGGTGCTTCCACTATAGGTTTTGGCGGCTCGGTGGGCTTGGAAGGGCCTTCTGTTTATGCCGGCGCTTCCGTTGCCTTGAATGGGCCCGCCAGCTTGGGGCGACGCTGGTTCACTCGTGAAGAAACCAGAATGTTGCTTACCGCTGGTGCAGCTGCCGGCGTGGCAGCTATCTTCAAGGCCCCAGCTACGGGCGTGATGTTTGCCCTAGAAGCACCTTACAGAGATGATGTAAACCGTCGCGCCCTGCTGCCATCCCTGATTGCCTCAGCCGTCAGCTTTTTGATTTTTGCTGTCTTGCACAACGCTGATCCTGTGTTTCCCAGTTTGGGACAAGAAAGCTTTGAGTTGAGTGTCAACGACTTGTTGGGCGGTGCCCTGCTGGGGATTGCAGCAGGTTTGGGAGGCAGGGGGTTTTCATGGCTGACGAGAAGAGCTAAAGACCTGCAAAACCGTTTCAGGTGGGTGTGGCGCTTTTTGATTTGTTCGGCAGTATTGTGCGGCATGGTCTGGTTGAGCAACGAACTGTTTGAAGAGCCCTTGAGTTTAGGACCGGGTGGAGAAGCTGTGGACTGGGTATTGACTCCAGAGCACAGCCTCTGGCTGGTCGTGGCGCTGTTTGCTATTCGCGCGGCAGCCACTTTGACGACCATAACTGGCGGAGGAACGGGCGGCTTGTTCATTCCTCTGGCTGTCCAGGGAATAATCATGGGGACTTTCATCGGGGAAGTGCTGAATACCAACTCAACCAGCTTGTATCCCACCTTGGGCTTGGCAGCTTTTTTGGGAGCAGGCTACAAAACCCCCATCGCTGCGGTCATGTTTGTGGCTGAATCTACTAGAGGCTCCCCGTTTGTGGTGCCAGCTCTGGTAGCTGCGGCTGTGGCACAGCTTGTGGCTGGTCGCAGTTCTGTCTCTCGCTATCAAGTCGGGGAACGTCTGGGACATTTGGAGCAGAGGCTGACCTTGCCCGTCTCAGCCGCGTTGACTACTGATACTTTGTCGGTGCCCCCCGATGCTACGGTCTCAGAGTTTGTCTTTTTCCATGCATTGCGTCGCCGAGTCCGAGACGTGCCGGTGGTGGATGGCAATCGCTATATCGGCATGTGCGGGCTAGACCAAGTCAACGAAATAGACCGTAGCAACTGGGATACCACCTTGACCAGCGAAGTGATAGCTCCTGATTATCCCACCATGCCACTAACCGCGACTATGCGAGATGCGGTGTCAGCCATGGAAGAAGCAGATGTGGATGTGCTGCCTGTATTAGACGCTCAGGGGAATTTTGCCGGCGTCGTTACCAATGAGGACATCGTCAGGCTGGAAGAAATTATGAAAGAGACCGGAGGCTAGGTCTGTGGGCTGAGAAGCTGGACACGAAGCTAGACACCTTCCAGCAAGTCCAGCATGACATGCCCGTCACCCTCACAGGCATCACATCGCTCGGTAAAGGATTCAACCAGACCTTCGCCAATGCGTTTGCGGGTCATCTGCACCAGCCCCAACTCGGAGACATCACTCACGTAAACTCTTGTTTTCTCCCTGCGCAGAGCTTCTTTGAAAGCCTTCAACAATTGCTTGCGCTGGTCGGCAATGTCCATGTCGATGAAGTCAATGACAATGATGCCACCGATGTCGCGCAGTCGCAACTGCCGGGCTATTTCTTCGGCAGCCTCTATGTTGTTGTTGAAGATCGTATCGCTCAGGTTGGTGGTACCCAGATTACGGCCAGTGTTGACGTCTATGACAGTAAGCGCTTCGGTGCTCTCAATAATGATCGAACCACCGGAGGGAAGCCAAACTTTGCTGTCTAGAGCTTTGCGCAACTGTGTCTTGACGTGATAGCGGTCAAACAGGGACAGATGGTCGGTTTCTTCATCGTAGAATTGCACTCTGCCGACCAGTTTGGGAGCGATGCTTTTGATGTATTTTTTGACTTTCTTGAAAGTTTCATAATCGTTGACGACGACCGATCTGAAATCACTGCCGAACTGTTCTCTGATGATCTGCACCACCAGCGGTGGTTCCTCATAAAGCAGGCTTGGAATTTTGGCGGTTTTTCTGCGCTTCTCCAAGTCTTCCCAATCTTCCAAAAGCCTGTTGACATCTGCCTCAATGTCTCGCTCGGCTGCATTTCTGACAGCGGTGCGCACGATAAGGCCGAAGTTATCTGGTTTGATACGGCGGAACAACTCACGGTAGCGCTTGCGCTCCTTGTCGGTCAGCTGCTTGGAGATACTCACTCCTTGTTGATTGGGCAGCAATACTACATAGCGCCCAGCTAGCGAAACTTCCTGCGTTAGTCGGGCTCCCTTTTGGCTAATAGGATTCTTGGTTACTTGACACAGGATGGTCTGCTTCGGCTTGAGCACTTGGCTGATGGGAGGATTAGTGGAAGTGTGCTCAAAATCCTCTGGATTGTAAACCACATCTCCTTGATAGAGCACGGCATTTTTGTTGGTTCCGATATCTACGAATGCCGATTCCATGCCGGGCAGCACATTTTCAACCCGTCCCAAATATATGTTGCCGTGGATGTGGGTGCTAGAACGTTCGGAATGCGTAACATAGTACTCCACCAGTGAGCGACCTTCCAATAAAGCAATATGAGTTTCTTCACCATCCATATGCACCAGCATCAGATAACGGCCTAGTGCCTGGCTGCGCGATGAATCTGTCTGAGAAGTGCTCTTGGAAGATGACTTGGCTTTAGGTTGGCGGTCACCATTGGAACTGCTGGAGCTTTGCTGCCGTGCTGATGACTTGCGCCTGTTTGAGTTGGTTTGGCTGGAGTTAGACCCATTCACTGAAACGCCAACCTTGCCTGCCCTTTGGGTTTTGGCAGCAGTGTCAGGCTTGGCGGCTGGTTTTTGATTTAAGGCAAATCCGGCTGGGAGTGAATCCCCTATACGGGGTTTTCTAGCAGGTGGATTTTCGTCGGGGGTTGCTTCGTTGTGTGTTTTGGAAGTTTTTGGTAAGTCGTCTATCTTGTCAGGCGCGGAGCGTTCCGCAGGTGTGCTGCTGTGGTTCATTTATGGAATCCGTTCTTAGGTTGGCTGATGTCAGCACTCTCAAAGTTCCGCCGACTGCACTTGGGGAAAAACCTGAAAAAAAGGCTTTGGCACCCAAAGAAGGGGTTTTGGTGGACGCCCACCAGACAACCCGCCCATGTGAAACAACTAAATCAGCGGAGTATGGGAGGTAAATAAAGCTTTGCTGTGACATATCTTGTCCTTAGCCAAAACGCAAAAAAATAATTTGAATTGCGCATTAGCTTGAACTCAAGTCTATATAGCAAAATCTATAAAACCTACATTTATTCAAAAAATATCAGAGCAACCAGAACTGGAGAAGCCTCCAGCCCGCGGCAAAAGGCAAAGCCCCGGACAGGTGGCAAATAGCAAAGCCCCAGCCCCGCGGCAAAAACTCAGCGTATGTAATGGGGATCAGACACTCTTTTGCCCCCCGTTTCCAAACCCAGCACCAATCCCACTGCCATGCACGTAGCCAACATAGACGACCCCCCATAGGAGAGCAGCGGAAATGGGATGCCAGTTACCGGCATGATGCCCACGGTCATGCCAGCTGCTTGAAAGCCCTGGAATGCCAGCATTGCCAGCACGCCAGTAGCCACCAGCTTGCCGTAGGTGTCAGAGCTTCGGCGACCTAGTTTGGCTATCCGCCATAGCAGCAGCACATACAGCACAACCGTCCCGGCAGCTCCGACAAACCCCAACTCCTCCCCTACGGCCGTGAAAATGAAGTCAGTATGCTGCTCAGGCACCCGACCCGACTGAGTTTGCGAACCATTGCCGTAGCCTTGCCCCAAGAAACCCCCGTTGCCAACAGCAATTTGAGCTTGTTCAATATTGTAGGTGTCCACCTCCTCGCTGTCTGGGCTGATAAACACACTCAGACGCTCACGTTGATAAGTTTCCAGCAACGAGGAACTCAGCAGCAAGCCCATTGCCACAATTGCCAGCAAACCCAGCAACACCGCCTGTCTCAGCCGTACACCACCTACAACTATCATCGTTACCGCAATCACCAACAAGACGACAGCCGTGCCGACGTCGGGCTGAAACACTATCAGCAAAGTGGGAATGGCTGCTATGACCAGACAGGTCAGCAATCTTGGCCCGCTGAGTGCTCCGTTTGAATTCGACAAAAAAGCAGCCATCGCCACAATGAAAGCCAGCTTCATGAACTCAGAGGGCTGGAATTGGAATGAACCAACTTCAAACCAAGCCTGTGCCCCACGTTGTTCCGACCCTAAAGGCGACAGAACCAGCAGCAAAAGCAAGACAGCTGCCGCATAAAAGCCCCAAGCCCCAAGACGAATTCTTTGGCTGGACACTAGGGCCACCACAAACATCAGAACCACTCCAAGCGCCAAAAAGAGAGTTTGGCGGTCTGAATAGAGTCGCAGATAATTTTCAGGGTCGGGGCCTCTGCTGGAGCTGTAGATCATGGCAATGCCAAAACATCCCAATACCAGCACCAGCATCACCATTGGCAGATCTATGCGCCACCACAGGCTGGGAACGTCAGACAACTGTGTGGGAGCCGACCGATTGGAACGGGTTGACTTGGATGAGTAGTGGGTTATTGTCATGGTTTCAACGTCTATTCCTGTTCAGCTATGGCAGATGCAATAAAATCTTCATCTGGCAAAGTTTCGGCTTGCGGCACAGAGTTTGTTGCCAAAGCTTGAAAAACCTGCCTTACCACTGGGGCAGCAGCTTGGCCGCCGAAACCAGCTTCTTCCAACACCACTGTCATCGCATACTGCGGCTCAGCAGTCGGGCCATAGGCCATGAACACCGAAGTATCGTTTTTGTCCAGCACTTCTACCGTGCCTGTTTTGCCTGCCACCAGCCAGCCATTCGGAAAGCCGTTGAACGCCTCAACCGCAGTGCCCCTGTAGCCGCCCAGATTGTAGGAAGTCACTCCCACCATTCCATCATTGATCGGCTGGCTGATGGACGGCGGCATGTACAACTCCCGGATGACTCTGGGAGCATAGGAAGTTACCTGTGCGCTGGTCAGTGGATTTATCACGGCTTTGGCGATGTTGGAAGCATAGAGTGTGCCCCCGTTGGCCAGTACTCCCAAAGCGTTGGTCAACTGAAGCGGCGTGGCCGACATATCGCCTTGCCCGATGGCGATGTTCAGGGTATCACCCACCCTCCAGCTTGGATCTGGGAAAGCTTCAGGATTGGCTTCGTGTCGCTGGCGTTTGATTTCAGAGTCGGGAACTAAGCCTTGGTATTCAAAGGGCAGGGCAATGCCTGTGGAAGCCCCGAACCCGAACTCTCTGGCAGTTTTTTGCACCTGCTCTTCATCAAAGCCAGGACGAATGGAGAATTCTTCTGCCAACTGGTAGTAATAGACGTCACTTGAAACTGTCAGCGAAAGCCGCAAGTCAATGTTGCCATAGGACTCTCCTCTGGCATTGGTGAACTCGCATTGCCCGATGCAGTCTTGCAAGACGTGAGAACCAGTGTCTTCAATGAGCTCGTGAACGTCCACATAACCACGGCTGCCAATCAGTCCGGAAGACAGCCCAGCGTAAGCGGTAAAAGGCTTCATGGTTGAACCGATGGAGTAAGCGCCCGCTACAGCTCTATTATTGAACGGAGCATAGCTTTCAGGATCAATCAACTGGTCAAATTGCTCTTCGCTGATGCCCAGGACAAATTGGCTGGGGTCAAAAGTGGGATAAGACGCCATGGCCAGAACATCGCCATTTGTGGGGTTGGTCAGCACCGCAGCCCCGGCAGGCGCAGGATAGGTAGCTGGGGGGAGCAATGGGTTGACCAACTCAGCTTCTTCTTCGTCTAGGTCCACCTCACGATTTTGAGCTTCAAGCAGCCCTTGACGCAACTGCTGTTCCACCAAGGCTTGCAGGTTGACGTCTATAGTTAGCTGGACGTCAAACCCGGCTTGTGGAGCCAATATCTGACGTTCGCTTACGACTCTTCCTAGTGGCGAGATTTGAATTTCAAGCCAACCGGGCGTGCCCCGCAATACATCCTCAAAAGCCAGTTCTATGCCCGCCTTGCCAATCTCGTCATTCGGGTTGTAACGTTTAGGGTGGCCTTGCCTGGCTTCAACTTCTTCCAAGGTTATGGAACCGACATATCCCAGCACGTGGGCTGCCAGCGACCCGTAGGGATAGTGGCGGATGGATGTTTCTAGCAGCCTGACTCCAGGCAACTCTTCCCCTCGCTCTCCCACTATGATGGCGAACTCTTCGCGTACGTCATAGGCAATTGGAATCTGGTCGTCAGGGCCATAGCGGCGGTCGCTGACTTGAGCGGCGATGTCTCTAACTTTTATGGGTCGTCCATGGCGTGAGATTTCACGGGCCAGGTGGAGCAGGTAGTCATCCAGTTGCTCCTCTGTCAACTGCTCGCGCACAACCCGGGCATCCAAGGTAACCACATTGACCTTTCGATTGTCAACCAATACCTTGCCGTTGGCATCCAAAATCCTTCCTCTGGGGGCTTTGATCGGCAGATAGCGAATTGTATTGGCTGGCTCAAAAGTTTGAGCTTGAATTTGGAATTCCTCTGTTTGAAGCACTTGGAGATACCACAGACGGATCAGCAATCCTGTAAACAGCAGCACCACTACGCCGAAGATGGCGCCGATACGTATGGTTGTGGACCTGGGAAACTTGGCTGCCATTTCAATTAAAACCCATCATCTAAGCACAACTTTAATGCTTGCGCTTCAGCTAATGCCTACTAGTTGGCGGGAAAAACTCGATTTGGGAACCCTGACTGCAAAACGCAACGCGGCCCACATTCCTGGACTTAAAATCACAGCATAGATGATATTGACCCATAGCACTCTGGGGAAGTGTTCGTTGATCAAAAACTCCTGTCCCAGCAACTCGCCGGTGGACGCAAACAAAACTAGACAAAACAGCATTCCCACAGGGCCGTACACAATACTTTGCCACCAATAACGTGCTTCCATCAATCCTGACAGATAGGCCATTGAATAACTGCACAAGGTGAAAGTCAGAGCGCCTAGACCCAGCGGGGTCGGGGCAACCAAATCGTAAGCTATGCCAAAGGCAAATCCTGCGCCTGCACCCCAGACAGGGCCTAGCATCACACCTGCCAGTGCTGCTCCCAACATCAACGTCTCAGCTGAAACGTCGAATAGTTCAATGTTCAGCCAAAAGCCATAGTGGCAAAAAATAGCTGCGGCAACTATCAAACCTAGGCGAAGCGCCACCTTGGTGCGCCAACTTTGCTCAGCAGAAATCATTGATTCAAGCCTGTGTCGTAATCAAGCACTGATACGAAAGACAAATTTTCTGTATCAACCACTGGGGTGATGGTGATGACATTGGTCAGGGTACCTTCTTCCACCTCAACCTTCGTCACCAGACCCACATGCACTCCAGGTGGATAAACGCTTCGCTCCAAACCGCTGGTGACGGCCAAGGTGCCAACCGCGGGTGGCTCCAGCGATATGTCTTGTCTGACCAGCAGAATGCCCTCGCTGCCGGGGCTGATAGCTGGAGCTACCCGGTTGGAATCCACCCGATTGGGATCCACGAAACGCACGCCAACCACAAAATCGGCAGACGTCAAAGTTCGCACAAAAGCCCGCTGCGCCCTGACTTCAGTTATCCGCCCGACCAAGCCAGAAGCCACCACCGTGGGCATGCCCACCTCCAGTCCGTCTGAGGAGCCTTTGGAAATTTGGATGAGATCGCTTTGAAAGTTACCTAGCGGCACCACCACCTGTGCTACTACGCGGGGGATCTCTTCCACTTGAGTCAAATCTAAATCCTTATACAGCTGGTCCAGGTCGGCCGTAGCCGTGCGCTCATTGAAATCGGCGGCCCGCAGTTTTTCTATCTGAGTTCGCAAAGCTTCATTTTCCTGCTCCAAGTCGTCATAATCCCATGCGGCATTCCAAGCACCGCTTATAGGCCTGAAAACAACTGTAGCGAAGTCGCCCACACTGGAAACTGCCGAACGGGCTGAATCCTCAGCCCTTTGAAATACGTTATCGCCTCGGAAATGCAGAGTAATCAGCAGGGCGGACAGAGCCACTAACACAGCTACAACAACTGCGGGGCGGCTAACGCGTTGTCTGAAGGGCTGTCTAATTAGAGAATGTCTGATTAGGCGCTACTCACTTGAAGCAGAAAAAATCGCGCTGGGCAGCTTTTTGTAGATGTCCAAAGATATCCCACAGCCTCGCACTACCGCATATAACGGATCTTCAGCAAGTCTCACCCAAAGGCCTGTTTCGTGCTGCATACGCTGCGACAGACCATGTATCAGACTGCCTCCACCTGCCAGCACGATGCCTTGTTCCATAATGTCTGCCACTAGCTCAGGGGGGGTTTCATCCAAGACTTCGGTCAAGGCATCCATGATGCGCTGCAAAGGTTCCTCAATGGCTTCTCGCAGAGCTATAGTGTCAAGTTTCAATTCGGCTGGATAGCCGGTTCGCAGGTTGATCCCGTGAACCATAAAATGCCGTTCCTCCTTGAGCGGCCAAGCTGAAGCCCACCTGACCTTGATGCGCTCAATGTAGTCGGCAGCACATGAAAAATCCCATTCCTTTTTGATGAATTGCAAGATGGCATTATCCAAGGCATTGCCAGCCACGGGAATGGACTTGGACGTCACAATGCCCCCTGTGGACAGCACCGCAATTTCGGTGGTGCCTCCGCCAACGTCAACGATCATGCTTCCCATTGGTTTTTCAATGGGCAAATTTGCTCCAATCGCTGCTGCCACGGGCTCTTCAATGACATACACGTTCTTATGAGCACCGGCGTTTTCCGCCACCTTGATAACAGCTCGCTTCTCCACAGGCGTAATGCGGGTCGGCACACAGATGACCATGCGCGGACGGATCAGTCGACCAACGTTGATTTTCAGAATAAACTCTCTGAGCATTTTCGCACAGATGTCAAAGTCAGCTATGACCCCATCCTTTAGAGGACGGACGGTCTTTTGCTTGGGGGCTCGGCCGGCCCGCTGCTTTGCCTCGATGCCCACACTGAGGACTTCACCAGTGTCTTCGTCAAGCGTTACGATGCTGGGCTCATCCAACACGATGCCTTTACCACGCTCAAATATCACCGTATTGGCAGTGCCCAAATCAATGGCCACTTCCCTACCCCCCAAGGGAGTGCCTCCCCTTTTGATGGTGTTCTTCAGCAATGGCATACAAAACCAGTTTATATCAAGGGGCTGGCAAGTGTAGGCATTTCAAGAGCAAAAATCCAGTTTTTTTAACTGGATTTTTCAAACCAGCTCTGTTCAAGCAGTCTTTAAAGGTTAGAAAGTTCTGGGAAAAACAAGGCTATTTCACGCTGAGCTGACTCAGGGCTGTCTGAGGCGTGAATCAGGTTTTCTGTAACGGCCTGTCCGTAATCTCCACGAATGGTACCAGGCGGAGCATCTGCGGGGTCAGTAGGGCCGACTATCTTGCGGACGATGGCAACTGTATCGGCTTCACCTGAAACCACGGCCACGACCGCTGGCGAACGTCCGATAAACTGCACCAGCTCTTCAAAAAAACCCTTGCCGACGTGCTCCTCATAATGCTGGTGTGCCAACTCTCTGTTTATGGTCAGCATCCGCATGGCTACTATCTTTAGTTCTTTACGCTCCATGCGACCCAGGATTTCTCCTATCAAGCCACGTTCTTGAGCATCGGGTTTGCAGATAATCAGAGTTTCCTTCATGTTTCGCCTTTCTGTTGACTAGCTAACGGCCGGTGACTGGTTTGCTTATATGCCTGACGGGCTGCACCTGCTACATACAACGAACCGGTAATGAAAACCAAGCCGTCGCTTTCAGCTAACTGAATAGCTTGCTCCAAGGCCAACTCTATTTCTGAACATACCAGCGGCTCATAACCCAGTCGCCTGATACCTAGGGCTAACTCATCGGCTGGAATGCCCCTTGGAGAAGGAGCCGTGCAACACACAACCTGTATCGGACTTTGGGGTTCTTTAAAAGCTTCGTCTTCCAACATAGCTTCTAGTTCGCCCAGCAGAACCGCCAAGCTCAGTTCATGATTGTGCCCTTGTGTCATCCCAACTAGCAAGACTTTTTCACCTGCGACGTTGAAGTCATGACGCACCGTCTGGGCTGCCACTTGGGCTCCACGAGGATTATGCGCGCCGTCAAAGACCACCAGTGGCCCGTGCCCCAGCACTTCCAGGCGTGCCGGCAAAGCGGCCGTGGCAAAAGCCTCCTCGACAACTTCCTCGCTTAGCGGAGTATCAAAAAATGTCTCCGCTACCAGCAAAGCCAAGGCTGCATTTTCACCTTGGTGTGCTCCGTTGAGCGACAAGAACAAATCGCTATAGGTGCTCTTGGGAGTTGCTATTTCCAGCAGGCGACCACCCACGGCCAACTCATTTGAGACCAAGGTTGCATCTCGCCCAAGCTTCAGTGCGGCGGCGGGCTTTTCTGCCAGAAAAATGTCTTCCAGCAACTCTGAATCCTCCCAATCGCCCAGAACCAAGATGTCTTTAGGACTGATAATCCCGGCTTTTTCCCAAGCGATGGCTTCGCGCCAACTGCCACGCCCATCTGTGTGGTCTTCTGAGACGTTCGTAACTACGGCAATGTCTGAATCTATGACATTGGTGGCGTCATAACGCCCCAGTTTGCCCACCTCGATCACCGCTACATCGACCGCTTCGTCAGCAAACCACCAAAAAGCAGCTGCCGTCAGCAGTTCAAACCAAGAAAACGGCTCTTGCCCTTGGCTGATGGCGTGGTCTTCGGCGTGGCGCAAAACTGAAAGCACTTCCTGAAGAGCCTCATCAGGTATGGGCTGAGAATTTAGGCATAGACGCTCGTTGACTCGCTCCACATGAGGGCTTGAGTAGGTGCCGACCGACAGACCCTGCCCCAGCAACAATCTAGTTATAAGATAAGCTGTTGAGCCTTTGCCGTTGGTGCCGGTGATGTGTATGGTCGGGTAGCTCTTGTGAGGGTCGCCCAACATGGCTGCCAACTCGAACATCCGCTCCAGCGACAGACCTGTAACCTTGCCTGCCGTAGCTTCCAAATTGATATGTGAGTCAAGCCAAGCTATCAAATCGTTTTCGCTAGCCACCGCTGTGCTCTGCTCAGATGCCTTTTGTCTGCTATTCAAGATCGCCTGAACTGCCGCTGTTCGCTTACTAAGACCGCCCATAACTCAAAGTCATGCAAAACTGGAGCTAAGAAGCTGCTCGGCTGGGACGTTCCGTGCGGGGTGATTTATTTTTTTTGGGCACCAACGTAGGATTGGCGTTTTCTCTGACGACCACTTCATCCACAACACAGCGAGCAATGTCTGAGCGGTCTGGCAACTCATACATTACATTCAGCAGCACCTCATCCAAAATCGCTCTCAATCCCCTAGCTCCTGTGCGCCTCTGCAAAGCTAATTCCGCTACAGCATCCAAAGCGTCTTCGGTAAATTCCAACTCCACCCCGTCCATCTCAAAATAAGTGGTGTATTGGCGGGTCAGCGAATTGCGCGGCTCCACTAGAATTTTCATTAGCGACTCCTTCTCCAAATCTGCTACTGCACCCACCAACGGCAATCTCCCAATGAATTCAGGTATCAGACCGTAGGCAATCAGATCTTCAGGCTGGACTTGGGCATACAGCGAAGCTAAATCTTTCTCTGAGGCAACGGCTACTTTGGCTCCAAAACCTACCCCCTTTTGCCCGATTCTCTTTTCAATGATTCGGTCTAAGCCGCCAAAAGCGCCGCCACAGATGAACAAGATATTGGTAGTGTCTATTTGGATAAACTCCTGGTGGGGGTGCTTGCGACCGCCGTGGGGCGGAACCGAAGCCTGAGTGCCTTCAAAAATCTTCAGCAGGGCTTGTTGCACTCCCTCGCCTGAAACATCTCTGGTGATAGAAGGATTCTCGCTTTTTCGGGCAATTTTGTCGATTTCATCAATGTAGATGATGCCTTTTTCAGCACGCTCAACATCAAAATCAGCGTTTTGCAGCAGGCGCAAGAGGATGTTCTCAACATCTTCGCCCACATAACCTGCTTCGGTCAGGGCTGTGGCATCCACGATGGTGAAAGGCACATTCAGCATGCGAGCCAGAGTCTGCGCCATGAGAGTTTTACCGCAGCCGGTGGGGCCGATGAGCAAGATATTAGAGGTGTCCAACTGGACTTCATCGCCTGTCTCCCCCAAGTCGCCCTTGCGAGACTGGTCGTGAGAGATGCGCTTGTAGTGGTTGTAAACCGCTACCGACAAAATGCGCTTGGCGTGTTCTTGGCTGATGATGTAATCGTTTAGAAACTCAAAAATCTCTCTGGGCTTAGGGACGCTTTCAAGGCTTTCAACTTCCGGCTTGACAGTTTCTTCGCTTATGATCTCATTGCACAACTCAACACATTCATCACAGATATAGACCCCCGGCCCGGCGATCAGCTTACGAACTTGCTTTTGCGTCTTGGCACAAAAAGAACACTTCAGGAGTTCAACGGTCTCTCCAAATTTTGCCACTGTTGTCTGGTTCCCTTGATCGTATGGTCTCTTTGTCTGGTTGTGCTTATTTCAGGTTAAGACCGTTTAGCGCAATTAGCTTCCACTTTCAGGCTTTTAACTCACAGCGGCAATCTTGGGAGGCTCGGCCACGTCCGACCTGAAAGCTATAACTTCGTCTATAATTCCATACTCCACTGCTTCGGGGGCTGTCATCACAAAGTCTCTGTTGGTGTCGGCGCTGATCTTGTCTTTTGACTGGCCGGTGTGCTTGGCCAGCAGTTCTTCTAACTGAGACTTTAGACGTTGGATTTCCTTGTTTGCAATTTCAATATCTGAAACCTGGCCTTGTGCACCCGCGTAGGGCTGGTGAATCAGAATACGAGCGTGAGGCAGCGCCAACCGCTTGCCTGGAGTGCCTGCGCTCAGCAAAACAGCAGCAGCTGAGGCAGCCTGCCCAAAGCAAATCGTTGAAATATCTGGCTTGATGTACTGAAGTGTGTCATACACCGCAAACAGTGAGTTGATGTCTCCGCCCGGGGAATTGATGTAGAGGTTGATATCGCGGTCGGGGTTCTCAGACTCAAGGTGGAGCAGTTGTGCGCAGACCAAATTTGCCACCGTGTCGTCAATGGGGGTTCCCAGGAAAATGATGTTCTCCTTCAGCAGCCTGGAGTAAAGATCAAAGGCTCGCTCGCCACGACTGGTCTGCTCAATCACGGTTGGGACAAGATAGTTCTGAACTCGCTCAATCATATTTGGGTTTTCCTGTGGCTGTTGGGGTGGATAAGGTTCGTAATGTTGAGGTTCGCAATGCGGCACTCGTAGTGCGGGTAGCCAAACCTGTAGTCTAGATGTTCCTTTTATGCTAAAAACTTCTTCTGCAAATGACTTACTCTTTCGTGGCCTCTTGTGCACCCTCGCTGGCAGCGGACATGGTATCTTCGGCCCCAGACCCGACTTCGCTGGATGTGGTATTGTCCTCCGCGAGCGCGCCGCCGCTGTCTGCGGATTCAGTCTCGCTGGTAGCGGGCCCGTCCTCACTCTCAGACTGCTCCTCATTTGATTCTGGGAACAATTGCTCATATTGAATCGGGTTGCCAGCTTCATCAACTATCTCAACGCGGTGACACACCCACTCAAAGGCATTCCGCTTCAAAAGCTCAACCCTTAATCCCTGCAAATTTTCAATCGGGGGTTTAGCTGTTTCGGCCTCTGGGGAACTATTAGCAGTAGCAGGGGGTGTGCTATCTGCTGTGTCACCCTGTTGTCGTGCTTGCTGTTGAGCCAAGATGGAATCATACGCCTCGTAGAGTTCGTCATCGCTTACATCCAAACTCTCAGCTTTAGCCACAGCCCGAAGAGCCACATCCAACTTCGCCATTTTTTCGCCCTCTGAGCGAATAGTGGCGGAAAAACTCTCTGGTGTTTGGTTGGTAGCTTCCAGATATTTGGCTAGATCCATGCCTATCGACTGAAGGCTCGTCACCAAATTGCGAGCTGCCTGCTGGGTCATGCTTGAAATCAAGGCTTCAGGGAGTTGCTCATCTACCAGCAAGTTCAAGGCATCTTCGGTGCGCTGGGTGAATGACCGCGCTGAATGTTGGCGTTTGGCTTGGCTCAGTTGCTGGGAAAACTCCGCTTTCAACTCATCAACCGTATCAAACTCCGAGGATTCCTCCACAAACTCATCGGTCAACTCCGGCAAGTTGTTTTGCTGGACTTCCTTGACTAGGCTTTTGACCCGCACCAAAGTGGCATCCTCCTGAGGGTGAGGTGCATTGAACTCAAAGATGTGCCCAGCTTGGCTGCCTATGAGCTGCTTGTCAAAATCCTCAAAACCTGTACTGCCTGAACCCACCACATAGGTATAGTCCTTGGCTTCAAAGGGGGTGAAGGGTTCTCCGTTGTAAGTGGCCAGCAAATCAAGAGTCAAGCGGTCTTTTTCGCGGGCTGGTCGGGTGACTGTTTCAAGTGTGCCAAAATGCTCGCGGAAACGATCAATCTCCGCTGAGAGTTCATCTTCGGTAGGCTCTGGGTCGGGCACCTCCACCCGCAGAGAGCTGTAGCCGGCAACCCGAACTTCAGGGCGCACCTCCACCACCGCTTCAAAGGACATTACCGTGTCTGAGACATCAGAGGTTAGCTCAACTTCAGGCTCTGAGATGGCGTCAACTTGATTGACACGAATTGCCTCAGAGTAATACTTGGGCAGAGCCTCTTCCAGTGCTCGGGTGCGGGTGTATTCCGCTCCAAGACGAGTTTCCAAAACCTTGCGGGGTGCTTTGCCCTTCCTGAAGCCTGGCAGCTTGACTTCAAGCGAGAGCTTTTTGAACATCGCCGACAGGTCTGCCTCAAATTCCTCAGGCTCCAACTCCACCGAGAGCCTGACCTTGTGGCCTTCCAGATTCTCAACTGAACTTTTCACAGATTTTTAGTCTAAGGCTTAGGGCGCGCATTTCAACTAGGATTTTCGCAGCGTTTGACCTGGCCTTGCGCAAGTGATTGGCTACGCCGTGCCCAATGAAGATGTTGTGGGCAGAACCGACAGATACATGGCTCTAGACAGCATGACTCACATACTGCTTTAAATGTTCACGGATCCTGCCCATATCATGATTTTGCTTATCTCCCTTGAAATATAACTCAATGAATTCAATGAGTTCCATTGATGCCTGATATGCGTAGATTATCCGTAGGGAATCATCTTTCAGGTATCTGCAAACCAATCTTGCTTTCATAACATACAGGTCATCAGCCTGGTGGAGTTTTTTAAAGCGTTTACTGTTACCGAGTGGAACAATAGATACGATGTTACGAAATAGAGCCATATCTTCAGAGAGTGATCTGTATTTCTTCTTTAGCTGTTTGAATTCCTTTTGAAATTGAGGCAATTCATTAAAGTTCATCTTCGTAATCTCTTACAGAATATTGGTCATCACGATAGAAAACACTCTCATAAGAAAGTTTTTCGCCATCTCTAGCAGACTTCCAAGGTATGTCTCCATGTGAGTATTCACCTATTTCTGTAGCATTCATATCAGAAAGACGCTCCAAAACACCATCAATGTGCTTTCGCTCTCTTTCAGATAACTGAAACTCAAAATTAGGAGACTCTAAAACTTGATATCTTGTCTGAGGATGCCCATAGGTGGTCCTGAAAACCTTAATTTGTCCTTGAATTTGCATTTTTTCTACTGTTGACTTAAGCTCATTACATGTTGGGCCATGATGATTCTTGATATAGGTAGATCCCATCAAATTCTCTTCATACTTTTCGTAATAATCAAAATCAATGAAATACAAGAGCTTATGCAAGACGGTTTCTCCAACATTTTTCTTTTCGCCTACCTTATCCAAAACATAAAGTAGAACTTGCTTAAATTTTTCGAGATTATGAGTTATCTCGCGAATCTGCAAATCGCTGGCTTGCTCAGCAGTTTCTTGACTGGAAGATATGCTTTGAGGCTGTGGAGTAAGATTATCAGACATTTTTATCATCCTTTATGCTTATTGCGGCAACATTGCGTGGAGTTGATAAAGTTAGCCAGTTTGGCTAAAAGACTGCCTGGATGACATGCTTCTAACCTACACCCAAACTTTGGAATTCAGCACCCCCGGCAGGATTCGAACCCGCGACCTTGGGATTAGAAATCCCCTGCTCTATCCAACTGAGCTACGGGGGCATTGCCTTGGCAGTGGATTGCGCCGTATGCCCTCAAAAAATAATTGCTGAATTCAGGCTACAGCCTGCTAGCCTGACTTAATGTACCTCACGCAAATTTAATGATGTGAGAAACGCTGTGGTGGCCGTAGCTCAGTCTGGTTAGAGCGCCGGGTTGTGGTCCCGGAGGTCGGGGGTTCAAATCCCCTCGGTCACCCCAATACACCAACTACCATAACTCCAGCAAGCCCCTCTAGCTCAATTGGCAGAGCAACGGACTCTTAATCCGCAGGTTCTGGGTTCGAGTCCCAGGGGGGGTACAGATTTTTGGCTACTCCGCAAGCCTGCCTAGTCGTATTAGCTCAACACAGGGCAAGCACTCTTGCCTAAAGCGGCTGGAGTTGGTTCAGTGAAGTGGTGTTTTCCAGCAATATGTTGCGCTTGTCTTCATCGCTAAACTCCTTTAGCTCTACCACATAGTCAAGTGGCTGTGGCATGCCTTCAATATGGGGCCAGTCAGACCCGAAGATAACATGGTCAGGCCCCATCAACTCCGCAACCTCAGCGACGTCATCTTCCCAGAATGGGTTCATCCAGACGTGCTGGCGATACAACTCCACCGGGTCTTCCTTGAACCACCACGGGTATTTGTCGGCCACTTGCCTCAGCTTGCGCAACAGATTTGAAAGATAGTCTGAACCATTCTCAACTGAGGCCACCCGCAGGTTGGGGAACCGCTCGTACATCCGCTCAAACGACATAGTGATCAGCCAGTCATAAGCTGCACGCTCAATATTGAATGTCTTGATGGTGGGTGCCCCCCGCCTGGCTGGGCGACTTCCGAAATCAGCCCCAAACCCGTCCACATCATAGCCTTGGGAGGAATACCCGCTGTCGCCAGCATGCACCACAACACAGATACCAGACTCGTTCGCCCGCTCCCAGAAAGGGTCAAACATTTCATCTCCAGGCGAACGCGGCCCGTGCGGCGTAATCACTGGCGCAGGGCGCATCACGACAACTCTAGCGTCATGATCTAGTGCCCACTCAAGCTCCTCACAAGCCCAGTTGACATCTGACAAAGTTATATAGGGCGCCGCGAAAATACGATTTTTGTAGGCAAACCCCCAGTCCTCTTCAACCCACCGGTTGAACCCTCTGAACAGCACACCTGAGGCTTCAACGTCTTGCTTCAAAAGCTCTTCATAAAGCACACCCAAAGTTGGAAATAGCCAGACGCTGGACAAGCCTTGCCTATCCAGGCAAGCAATGCGGGCGTCTCTGTCCCGGTATTCGGCTGGGATCGGCTCGCGGTCGCGCAAATACTCCAGAGGCGATTTGCCTTCGGGATTGCCGCGGAAATATTTGTAAAGCGCACCAGCTTTGGCTATTGGATTAAAAGTAGGGTTGACTACTGCGTGGCTGACCACTCCCGCCACCACGTGATAGCTGCGTCCGTTGATTTCACACCACTCAACACACCTGCGATGCCATTTCGGGTCAACATGGCGGGTAAAGGCATCCAGAGCCTCATAATAATGATTGTCGCAGTCAAACGGGAGATAATCCAGTTCTTCCATAGTTTTTTCTCCTTCGCTAGTCTGTTGCTTATGCCAGCCTAAAACTCCTATTGCTTTCTAGCCTAGCATCCTGTTGTCTCAAGCTGGATGATGCCCCAGAAAACTGCGATGTCGTACACCTGCAACATCCCCGGAAGCGCCTTCCAAGATTCCTGTGAGTTTGGTGGGCTGATGTTCGCCCATAGACATTTGCTCTAGCACGCCGATTCCAACACGATCACCATAATGAGCCTTCACCACAGTCTGGATATGCAGACAGGTATAGTCTTCGGGGTCGAAGTCATCCAAGCCAACAGATTCGCCTCCGACTTCTAACTTGCCGTGAGCGGAACCGTGCGCCCAATGCGGATGCATATAGCCGATACCCCTCATTCTGAAGGTGTAGAGACGCTCCAACTCAATACAGTGTGAAGTGCCATCAGCACTGAGGAAATTCAAAGCTGCCGCCTGCATCTCCCGGCGGCCTGGCATCCACTCAATCTCATAACCAATTTCAGTCAACTCCTCTACCTGCTCTTCCCCCAAGGTCGGAGCTTCGGCACTCTCAAGCACGGGTAGCCTCAACGCTGATTCCAGCCAGCGGGTGCCGTCTGGGTTCTCATGCAAAGCCAAATGAGTGCATACGTCATCAAAATGAAGCGGCGCCCAAAGCCAAAAGACCTGTGGCTGGCGCCCTGGACGGTTAGTTGGGGCTGGCTGACCCACTGGACGAGTGCCCCAAGACCTGTCGCGAACCGCAAAAACATGCTCTGGGTCAACCTTCATTTCAGTGCTGCCTATCCGAATTACGCCACCCCAAGTACCCCACTGGGTAAGACGGGTGTGATCCATCACTTCAATGCCGTCTGGGTCTACGCGTCGCTGGCGGGGTTCTTCAATAGCAACCGTGCGAGCCTGAAAAGTCACATCGGCTTCCAAACCAAAATCATTGGGCTCCACCACATAGCGTAAAGTTCTCATAGGTTCCACCACTTCCACCCGCAGAGGGCCAACTTGAGTTGAGCGATCCAAAGGCATTACGCCCGAGGCAAACACCGAGTGTTCCACTCCTTCATGAATCACGCTGAAGGCAGCGTCTATCACCCCTCTGACTGGATAATGCCCCATAGCCCCGCCAAGGTAAAATTCGCCATTGCGCTCAGTTCCGTTGAAGAAATAGCGGTCATAATGGTTGGGGTTGCCCGACGCAGGATGGGCTATTGGGTCGGCCGACGGATGAATTGGAAAATCGTCAAACGGGGTCAGCATGTGTCCTCCTGTGGCTGTGGCAAGATGTAACGCTATAAGTCTATTAGTTCGTTTCTGCTGAGTTACTGGGTACTAAAATCCTCTCCAGACTGAAGCCGCATTGTCTCACAGCATAAGCATCCAGAGTAGCTGCTGATTCGGCTATCTCAGAAGCTCGCTTAGTGAGGTTGGAGCGGGCTGTTTCAGGATCTTGTGTGCTGACGAATTCATCAAAGATGTCAATCGTAGCCTCTAAAGCCCTGCGGATTTCCAAGGGAACAATTGTTTGCAATTCCTGAAGCTCTAGAAGCGTTCGCTGGGCGCTAACAGCTGCTTGTGGATTGGAAAACTCTTCCAGCTGGTTGCAAAATTTTTCTTCACGAGTGTCTGAACTGCATCCTGCCAAAAACAGCGCCAAGCAAGTCAAGACAGCACATGCTGCAATGACTAGCGCAACTGAGGTTTTGACAAATCTGTGCAACACACTTGGTTCAACCTGCAGCTTGTCTGAGCTCCTCAATGGCGTGCTGGACACCCTGTGGGTCGCGAGTCAAAGTGCTGCCCGCTATCAACACATTCGCCCCTGCTGCCACGGCATCTCCAATGGTATCAGGGGAAATACCTCCGTCGACTTCTAGATGTATTGGCTTGGAAGTTGAGTTGATCAGACGGCGCGCTTGACTGATTTTAGGAGACATGCTTTTTAGGTAGGTCTGCCCGCCAAAACCAGGATTCACAGTCATGACCAGCACCATGTCCACTAGGTCAAGCACATGAGCTACCGCGTCTAAAGGGGTGCTGGGATTTAGGGCCACTCCCGCAGCTGCGCCAAGATCGGCTATGGCCCCCAGCGTGCGATGTAAATGCCGGCACGCCTCAACATGGACAATCACCCGCTGACAGCCGGCTTTTGCATAGCGAGCTGCCATGTTGTCTGGATCTTCCACCATAAGGTGAGCTTCAAAGGGAATGGACACTTGGTCGCGGACGCTAGCTATGACATCTGGGCCGAAAGTCAGGTTGGGCACAAAATGCCCATCCATAATGTCCCACTGGATGCCGTCAATGCCGGCTTGCTCTAACGCAGTACATTCTTCCCCCAAGCGACTCAAGTCAAATGACAGCACCGAGGCAACCAACTGAATTTGAGAAGGTTGAGCCATTTTGGGATTTCGGAATTCGAGGTTTGAGGGGATTGAGTTCCTGGCAACTAGTTGAGTTGAAATGTGTCTAGGGCTCAGCGTTTTCGCGTTCGGCTATTTCTTTTAGTGAAAGCTCTAACACGCCGTCTTCCACCAACTGCTCAATTTCGTCATAGCTCATACCCAGCAACTCCAAGCAAATTTCCACGGTATGCTCCCCTAGCATGGGAGCCTGGTGGATGTCAATGTCAGGCATCTCACTACCCGCAAAGGCAGGGCCATCCATCAGAACCTTGCCCATTTCCTGCTGCTCGGTCTCAACCAAGAACCCCCTAGCTTGGTAGTGGGGGTCTTCTATTTGATCTAGCACAGTAAACATGGCGCCTGCCGGCACCCCTGCTTGCTGACAGCGGGCCATCACTTCGCGAGGTGGCAAGGAAGCTGTCCACTCAGCCACACCGTCATATAATTCAGCCCGGCAAGACAGCCTGTCCTGATTGGTTTCGTATTCTGGCGACTGGGCCCAACTAGGTTCGCCCATAACCTCTTTCAATGCCTGCCAATCCTGGTCGTTCCGCACACAGATGGTGCACCACTGCTGTTCTCCTGCGCAAGGAAAAACACCCCAAGGTGCGCCTATCGGCGAATCATTTCCCATCGGCTCAACAGAGTTAGGCTGAGCGCTTTCATATAGATAGACATCGCCCATCAGTCCTATCAAATTCTCCACCTGTGCCATCTCCACATGAAACCCGGCACCCGAATTCAGATTTTCCCAAATGCCCAGCAGCGCAGCTATGGCAACAACTCGGCCTGCCAAGTGATCAGGGTGGATAGCTACCGAACCGGGAGGTGGGTCTCCGTCATTGAAATTCCAAAGCCAAGTCAGACCGCCCACAGTTTGAATAGTGGGCCCATATCCAATCCAGTCGCCATAAGCCCCATGTGATCCCATCATCTGGCTGGAGGCAAACACGATTTTAGGATTGACTTGGCTGAGGTCGCCATAGCCCATACCCATTTTGTCCATCGTGTTGGTGGAGTTGTTCTCAATGACAATATCGCAATGCTCAGCCAAATTCGAGATAATTTCACGTCCCTGTGGTGTTCTGATAGCCACACCGAATGAACGTTTGGAGCGATTTGACGAAGCAAAGGAGCCGTTCATTTCAGTTGACAACATCGTACGAATGAAGTCGAAATAGGAGCGAGTTTCAATTTTGATGACATCGGCACCATACTCGGCCAGCATTCGCCCGCCTTCCACTCCGACCCCGCCGTGCCCGAAGTCAAGCACCCGCAGACCTGCCAAGGGAGCTTGGGAACTGCCTGCTGCTCCTGCTGTCCGGGTTTCAGTGCCACCATCTGCGTCCTTGCTATGGTTGGAAGCACCCTCTTCGGTCACAGCCTCGCTGCCTTGAAGGGTGGTTTTAGGCCGTTCTTCTCCGAAAACTTCCCTGTTGTGCTCTCCCACCTGGGGTGGCCTGAATCGGTAACCCAACCGCTGACGGGCAATCTCCATCCAGCCGTTGACAAAAGCCCCTTTGTGGCCAGGCGCTACTTCACCCTCTGCGAATGTAGAACGAGATTCAAAATGCTCGTTGGCTAGCACATCGCTCGTCTTTAGCATCGGCACTACTACTATGCCCCTGCGCTGGCCTTCCTTGGCGCATTCTTCCATGTCGTATTGCGCAAAGAGCCTTTCAATATAGGGATTAAGCACATCCAGATTCATCATTCTGAACAACGTTTCGCCCCACTCTGGGGCGGCAAATTCCTCTGGCTTGCCCAACCACTCCCACATGTTCCGCCACTGATGCGGGCTCAAGATGACCGGACGGGCATAGCCGTCCTTGGTGCGAAAAAGCGGATACACCGGGCTGGTGCCACTGCGCAGGGTCACTAACTCCCTGCCAGCATTAAGAGTGGCTGAAGCGTTGGTCAACTGCCAAGTGTTGCATTGGGCTAACGATTCCAAAGCGGAGACATCCAGATGCTGCCCGCAACCTGTGCGATGGCGCTGAATTAGAGCACACAGCACCGCGAAGCAACCTACAATACCAGCAAAATCATACGGCTGAGCACCTGGCATCAACAGCGGCGGCTTGGTGGCTAGCCCCGAAGAAGACAACCAGCCCGACAGCGAAAAAATTACCTCAGGAGTGGGCTCGTAATCTGCGTATGGCCCGGTTTGCCCAAAAGCAGTTATGGATGCAACTATCAGATGCGGAAATTGCTGTGCAAGCGAATCGGGTGCCAATGCTGTGCCCTGCGTGGCTGACGGCTTGGCCGAGTGCAGATATATGTCGGCGCTGTCCAATAACTTGAACAGTTGTGCCTGCCCTTGCGGGCTCTGGATATCTAGGCTGATGCCGCGTTTGTTGTAGTTGTGGCAGGCAAAGTAATAGCTGGTGCTGCCATCTGGGGAAAGCGGTGCCATCTTGCGCGAATGCGCCCCTTCGGGAGGTTCAACTCGGATGACATCAGCACCAAAATCAGCCAACATTCGCCCGCACATCTCACCCACACCGTCAGCTGCGTCAATAACCCGCAATCCAGCCAAAGGCTTGATTGTCTCAGCAGTGCTGCCATCTGGGCCGTTGGTGCTTGGGGGGCTGGTGGCTTGAGTAATGGCACTCGGTGGGCCGCCGCTTGAGCTGCTGCCTTTGCTTGTGGCCGAGTGACGGCTCATAGCATCTCGCCCCGTCTAAGTATCACTTTGTCCAACATGCCATAATCTTTGGCTTCGGTGGCTGAGAACCAGCGATCACGGTCGGAATCTTCGGCAATCTTTTCAGGTGTCTGACCGGTGTGCTCAGCCAACAACTCGGTGAGTTTTATTTTATTTTTAACGAATTCTTCAGCTTGGATTTCAATATCAGCTGCCTGCCCCTCTACTCCCCCGCTGGGCTGATGCATCAAGATGCGAGCGTGCGGCAGGGCATAGCGCTTGCCCGACGCCCCGGCGCATAACAAGAACTGCCCCATCGAAGCACCCAAACCCATGCAAATGGTGCCCACGGATGGAGTAACGAACTGCATAGTGTCATAGATAGCCATGCCCGCCGTTACCGACCCGCCAGGGGAGTTGATGTAGAGCCAGATGTCCTTGTTTTTGTCTTTGCCTTCCAAGTAGAGCAACTGCTTGATGATGTTGCTGGCTACTTTGGCCGTAACCTCCGAATCAAGCATTATGATACGCTCGTTGAGGAGTTGTTCGTCAAGAAATTGGTGGAATAGTTCTGTGTTATTCATTCATTCGCAGGCTAGCTTAAAATAGGCAAACTAACGCACAAGACGGTATTCAGGGCAAACAGTTTGCGCCGGTGGCGAAATCTGGCAGACGCGCAGGGTTTAGGTCCCTGTGGGCTTTGGTCCGTGTGGGTTCGAATCCCACCCGGCGCACATTTTGGGCTGACTTGTCACCCCAACTTGGCCGCCCCTAACGCCTTGGCTAGCTGCCTGAAGGCTTGACCTCTGGCGCTGATGTGGTTTTTTTCTCTGGCTGGAAGTTCTGCCAGCGTCTGTCCCTGGTATCCGTTGGGGATGAAAACAGGGTCGTAACCAAAGCCGCCACTGCCTTGGGGAACCACCCCAATGGCTCCTTCCAGCACACCCTCAGTTGCGATCTCGGCGCCATCCGGAGCGCGCACCAAAGCAATGGTCCTAAAACAAGCCTGACGGCGTTGCACAGGTACATCTGCCAAGGCTTCCAACAGAGCAGCCACATTGTCTTCATAGTTAGCTTGCGGGCCGGCAAATCTAGCCGAATACACTCCTGGCGCACCACCTAGGGCATCAACTTCCAAGCCGGTGTCATCAGCCACTGCCAACCGTCCAGTTGCGTCGGCGACACACTTGGCTTTGATGCGGGCATTTCCCTCCAAAGTGTCGGCGTCTTCGGCTGGCACAGGAACTGTGACCGGGCGGGGCAACAGCACAATATCCAGATTTTCTTGGCTCGCCAAGATTGCCTGAATTTCCTGAAGTTTGTCTGGGTTGGCAGTGGCTGTCACCAGTTCTAGGAGTTTCATTGCATAGTTATGTGGGGGTCGCGGTTTTTCAAGGACTTATTGTGGGAAGTTGTGGGAAGCTTTAGGCTCTGTCGTCCAAAGGCTGAGCCAGAAATTCTCGTTGCCTGTCCAGAATCTCTGTGATGCCTTTGGTCGCCAGCGAGATCATTTGGGCCAGCTGTCTTGCATCAAAAGTCTGCCTCTCGGCTGTGCCTTGAATTTCAATGAACTTGCTGTCTTCCGCCATCACGAGGTTCATATCCACTTCTGCCATACGATCTTCCTTATATTCCAAATCCAGCAAGCCTTCCCCTTCTAAGATTCCCACTGAAACCGCAGCACACAACTGCGTTATAGGATGATTTGCGATTTTCCCTTCAGCCAGCAGTCTGGTGCCGGCATCATGCAGTGCCAAGCAAGCTCCTGAGATAGCAGCAGTGCGTGTGCCGCCATCGGCTTGCAACACATCGCAGTCCACAAACAGCGAACACTCCCCTATCTGAGACAAGTTGCACACCGCTCGCAGGCTGCGCCCGATAAGCCGCTGAATCTCCTGGGTGCGACCTTTTAGCCTGCCCGAGGCAATTTCTCGCCTGGCACGCTCTGTCGTAGAACCAGGCAGCATTGAATATTCCGATGTAACCCAGCCGACTCCCTTGCCTCGTATCCAAGGCGGAACCTCAGGGTCATAGGAAACTGTGCACAACACCTGCGTGTCGCCATAGCAGGACAAGACCGCCCCCGGAGCCATCTTGGTGAAGTCCCTCACAAACGAAATCGACCGCAACTCGTCTGGACGACGATCACTTGGACGCATACTCAACTCCTAAAATTTGGGGGACAAATTGATGAACTTCTACGGTGTCAATGGGCAGACCGAGCCGCTCCACACCTAACTCTTTAAACCACTTGTCTTCTCCTGAGACAATCCAACGTTGCTTAGCTGGGCTGGGGTGCGGGTCGGTTATGCCCAATCCAGTTTCTGCCAACACATTTCGCACCGCGAAAGCGGTTTCGTCGGCCGAAGACACCAGCACAACGTTTGGGCCCATGACCTCTCCGATCACTCTGGCCAAAAATGGATAGTGGGTGCACCCCAAGAGCAAGGCTTCCACCTTGGCGTCAATCAGGGGCGCCAAAAGCCGTCTGGCTAAAATCATGGTCTGCTGGCTATCGGTCTCGCCCCGCTCCACGAACTCCACAAAACCAGGGCAAGCCAAGCAGGTCAGTTCAATGTCTGGCGCGGCTTGGCGCATGGCTTTTTGATAGGCACCTGAAGCAACCGTGCCCGTGGTAGCTATGACCCCGATGCGCTTGAACTTTGACACCTTGGCTAGGGCCTGAACTCCTGGGTTGATGACCCCCACCACCGGAATAGCTAAATTATCCAAGCAAGAGTTCCCGGTTCTGCTTTGTGATTCATGGGTGGGGTCTCCCTGCTCGTAAGACAAACACACCGCCGATGCCGTATTGCAAGCTACAACCAGTAATTTGGCGTCTAACTGCTCCACTAAAAACTGGGCAACTTGAACTGAGGCCTGTCTGACCCGCTGGGAGGACTTGCTGCCATAGGGATATCTGGCGGTGTCGCCGAAATATACGATGTTTTCGTTGGGTAACAAGTCAATCAGCGCAGAAGCCACAGTCAGACCACCTACACCACTGTCGAAAATGCCTATGGGACGGCAGCTGAAAGGCTCGCCAAACTGACTGCCAAGTGGTGTGTTCAAATCCTGCTGGATCACTTCTTTCTAGCTTACGCAAGGCATCTGACTAGCCGGGGAGCAGAGAAATTTAATGCCTTGTTAACTTAAGTTTCAAACTCTTGTCAGACATATGCACTATTATCAACTCATGACTTCAAAACAAACTCACACTGCGATACACCGCAGAGACATAACACACACCAGTCGTCTGTCATGGCGACGCTTCATGGCAGTGCTTGCTGCCGTGGCATTACTCGGCTCCACAGCTGTGGCTGTAGCGCGTTCCGTCATTGCTCAAGAACCCCCAGAGGAAGGTGGCTTCACGCTTACCATTCTGCACAACAACGATGGAGAGTCGCAATTACTGCCCAATGAGGACAATGGCTTTCCTGGAGTTGCCCGCTTTGTAGCTGCCATCAAAGAGCTGCAAGCGGCTTCTACCTCAGATGGCGTGATAACGCTTACAGCGGGCGACAACTTCCTGGCATCCAAGGAGTTGAACGTCAGCTTAGAGCGTGGCACACCTTATTATGACTCCATAGCGCTCAGCGGGATCTATGATGCAATGACTTTGGGCAATCACGACTTCGACCTTGGCCCAGATGTGACTGCTGCCTTTATCTCCGGCTTTGACCCTGCCGTGCCTTTCGTGTCGGCCAACATTGATTTCTCGGCTGAGCCTGTGCTGGTGGCCGTAGCCGAAGAAGGCCGTCTGGCGAAAAGCACCGTTGTGGAATATGGCGATGTTTCCGTTGGCGTCATCGGCGCCATTACTCCCCAGCTGCCCAACATCTCAAGTCCACGTGGCGTGGTGGTAGGCAATGTGGCAGAAGCTGTCAATGCCGAAGCGCGACGGCTCACCTCAGAAGGGGTGAACATCATTATCCTTATCAGCCATCTTCAGTCCGTAACTGAAGAACTTGAGTTGGTGCCACAGCTTTCAGGTGTGGATGTTGTGATCGCTGGTGGTGGTGACGAGTTGTTATCCAACGACAACAGCACTTGCCTGCCGCAAGAGGAACCAGCGGGCATCTATCCTCTGGCCGATATAAACGCTGACGGCAACTCCACGCCTGTCATCACCGCTCCTGGAGGGTATCGCTGCATTGGAGAGCTGAACATCACTTTTGATACAGACGGCAATGTATTTTCTCACAGGGGCCGGACTGTAGGCGTAGCCTTGGATGGCACTCCCGACCCGGCAGTTCAAACTGCTGTTGTAGAGCCGCTCAGCGAAGCCTTGGCTAGCTTGCAAACAGATGTCATCGGCACCAGTGAAGTAGGTTTGGACGGGCGTCGGTCCATGGTGCGCACCACCGAAACCAACTTGGGCAACCTCATGGCTGAATCCATGCTTGAACATGCCAGGAGCTTGGCTGACGCATTTGGGGCTCCCACTGCCCAAGTGGGTTTGCAAAATGGCGGGGGCATCCGCAATGACTCAGTGATTCCTGCCGGAGAGATCACCACAGCCGATACCTTCGACATTGCACCATTCTCCAACTTCGTGGTGGTTCTGGAACTGCCGCGGGATACCTTCAAGATTATGCTTGAGCAAGCCATAGACTGCGTGCCAGGCACTTGCGGGCAATTCGCCCAGCTGGCTGGCATGACCCTGACTTACGACCCATCTGCTCCAGCACGTGAGATCAACCGGGACGGAGATTGTGAACTGACCGGCAACGAAGGAAGCCGAGTGCGCCAAGTTGTGCTCGATGACGGCACAGTTATCGTGCAAGACGGCCAGGTTGTGGATGGGCCACCTGTAGTGCTGGCGACAATTGACTTCTTGGCGAACGGCGGCGACTGCTACCCGATAGACGACTTCAGGTTCACCAGGCTTGGGGTGTCTTATCAGGCATCGCTGGCGAGATATATCAGCGATAATTTGGGTGGCCAAATTACAGCAGCTGATTTCCCAGAGGGTGGCGAAGGGCGCATTGTAGCACTGGAGAGCGCCGAAACACCTGCATCTGTTCCGGAAGAAGACGCCACTGCAGGCTAGCTCAGTCCCAGACTTCAAAACTCCAGCCCTTTATATCAAAGAGCTGAATTAACATAGTTGGGAGGCTGTCGTAAGGCAGTCTCCCAACTTCAGTTTCTCTATTCGGTTAGTGTCAACTAAAGCCAGTCCTGCTGGGCGCCTAGCCCTATCTAGGTGCTTCTGGCGCCACCACCCCATCCCAAGCCAAGCCAGAACCTCTTTGATTCCTGGCAGGTTAGGTCACCCCTCATCTCTACCCCCGGTTTGCGCTCTAGAACCCTGTTTTGCCCCCTAGAAGTAGATAATTTTCTCGGCGTCGGCTATGGCTTCATCCAAGGGAGCGCTCCAAGCATTGGTGGACAGATACTTCCAACCTCCATCGCACACAATGAAAACAATCGCACCTTGATCAATTTGGTTGGCGATTTTCAAGGCTCCCGCCAAAGCAGCCCCAGAAGAAATCCCCACAAATAGTCCGGCTTCTTCAGCTAATTGCCTCACACCCAACAGCGAGTCTTTGGGCCGCACAATGCTTTTGCCGTCCAGCAAATCAGCAGCTCCCCAGTTTTCATAAATTGGCGGAATATAACCATCATCCACGCTGCGCAAGCCTTGCACCAACTCACCAGCTGGGGGCTCTACAGCATAAATTTTCACATCCGGTCGTTGCTCCTTCAGATACCTTCCCACCCCCATCAAAGTTCCACTGGTGCCCAACCCTGCTACAAAGTGGCTAATCTCAGGGCAATCTTGCAAAATCTCAGGACCGGTTGTCTCATAGTGACATCTGGGGTTGGCATCGTTGCCATACTGATATAGAAAAACCCAGTCAGGATTTTCTGCGGCCAACTTCTCTGCTAGGCGCACGGCTCCGTTGGAACCCTCTTCGCCGGGCGAAGGTATGATTTCGGCTCCAAAAACTTCCAGCAGCTGCCGCCTTTCAATTGACACATTTTCAGGCAGGACAACTTTCAGCACATAACCCTTCAGACGGGCAATCAACGCTAGGGCTATGCCAGTGTTTCCCGAAGACGGCTCCAAAATAGTATCGCCAGGAGCCAAAACACCTTTTTTCTCAGCATCTGCTACCATAGCCTTGGCTATTCGGTCTTTTACCGAGCCAGCTGGGTTGTCGCTTTCTAGCTTGGCAAACAGCTTGACTTTGGAATTTGGGCTGAGCTGGCTGACATCCACCATTGGCGTGTTGCCAATGAGGTCCAAAACTGAATCGTGACGAGTCATAAATTCTGGCAATTCCTGGTTTCACGCTGAGATTCAAGAACTGGTGAAGCAAAAAACTTCTGCCGATGTTGGCTTGTTGAATCTAGCAAAGCCTGACTTCCTCTTCAAATATCTTGCCGCTTCTAATGCGATAACTTCTCAGCTGCGGCTCGGGGTGCTTCAAGGAAACGATGATGAAGTGCATCGTTCCAAAGGGGTCAAAACGGGCGGCATCTGCCACATCGGTGGGCGAAGGATATGCGGTGGTATGTGTGTGGGAGTGCATCACCCCTATGATTGACAACCCTTCTGTCTCAGCTTGGTCTTCAACCTGCAGCATTTCCAACCCGTCGAGGCGGTAAATTTTCTCAGAGGCAGCAGCATTGGTCATAGGGAAAAATTTTTCCACACGGACTGCTTCATCAACAATATGAATAGCACTGTCGATGCCACCCCCCTTGCCGTCACCGCTGTTTTGCGCCATGGCCGAACTGTTCTGCCTGCTGTCTCTTGAACCGGCGAACTGCCCACACGCCTCATGAGGTAGCCCAGCTCTGGCATGAGCTAGTATCTCTGAGTAAATTTGAGCAGGAAGTTCCAACACTTCTAATAAAGGCTACCGCCAAAATCAGCCTAAAATAACCTAAGTTCAATGACTTCTCCTGAGCGTCGAAAAAGCGGACACGAAAAATCTTTGGTAGTCGCCTCCAACAGGCGAGCCAAGCGTGATTTTGAAATTTTGGAAACCGTTGAAGCAGGTATTGCGCTGGTTGGCAGCGAAGTCAAATCCATCAGAGAGAGCCAAGTTGAAATAGCGGAGGCATATGCCCAGATCAGGGGGGGTGAGGTTTGGTTGTTGGGTATGAGGGTTCCTGTGTATGCGCGGTCGGTTGTTGCTTTTCGTGTGGGGTCTGATCGTCCTAGGAAGTTGTTGTTGCATCGCAGGGAGATACAGCGGCTCCGCAAGAAGATGGAGCAGCAGCCGTTGACGTTGATTGTCTTGTCGTTGTATTTCAGTGGGAGGCATGTCAAGGTTCAGTTGGCTTTGGCTAGGCGCAAGAAGAGGTATGACAAG
>JAPYNY010000015.1 GCA_028283145.1 Candidatus Hopanoidivorans cymbastelae | reverse complement strand
GTCCGCTGGTGGAAATTCAAAGCCAACTTCAGACCCAAAGCAACGTCAAGCTGTTTACGGTTCTAAGTGACCAGCCGCAATACTGGCGGGTTACTGCCCTAGACGAATTTGACGGCAATTCCTGGCGGTCCTCCTACAGCTATGGTTCTGCATCTGGCAGCCTTAACCCCGAGATTTCATCGGGCCAAGGCGAAACCCCTTCAAATTTGAAGCAGTCTTTTGCACTGTCCGATTTCGGCACAGAGTGGCTGCCAGCAGCTTTTGAAGCCACAAGAGTAAGGAACTACTCCAGCGAGAATTTTGAAATTGGCTATGACGGGGCTTCTTCCACCTTGTTTGTCGACAGCGAGAGATCAAGCGTGAATGGGCTCACCTACAGCGTTGTTTCAGATATTCCCAGCTACACCACAGCCCAACTTCAACAGGCAACCTATTCTGACTACAACGACCGCGACTACTTCAACCAGACTGATGTATCGCGCTACAGCGAGTTGCCGTCGGACTTGTCAGATGCGGCACGTAGATTGGCCCAGGAAGTCACAGCGGAAGCAGGCACCCCTTACGGCAAGGCTTTGGCTCTGCAGCAATGGTTCCGCGAGGAATTCACTTACAACCTAGACGTTGAAAGGGGCCACTCCATTGACCGGGTGGAAGATTTTCTGGAGGTCAGGCAGGGCTATTGCGAGCAATTTGCCAGCACCTACGCCATGATGGCTCGCATGCTTGATATACCCACTCGGGTGGTAGTTGGCTTTACTTGGGGTGAGACCGATTCGGCTGATGCGGCTATGGCAGATGAGTTCAGCGACGTGGACCTGGGAGACGATATTCCTGAAGCGGCTTTCACGGTTTACGGGCGGCATTATCACAGCTGGCCTGAGGTGCTGATTCCAGGAGCTGGCTGGGTGCTGATGGAACCCACACCCTCGCGAGGTCCACCAGATTCTCCCCACACCCAAGTGGGTCCACAACAGGCAGAACTCACTCCGGCAGAAGACAACCCGGAGGAACAATTTTTGCCACCTGAGGATTTGTTGCCCACAGATGAGGCCGCTATTGAAGACGAACAGACAGCCTCAGTAACGCAGGACAGCACTTCGGGTGTGTGGTGGCTCATCGCCTCGCTTGTGCTGGCAGCCGTGGCTCTGCTATTGGCTGTGCTGCCAGTCAAGGGGGTGCTGTATTTGCGCAGGATTCAGAACAACACTGCGGAGATGACTTTATTGGCTTGGCATAGGTCACAGCTTGTGTGGCGCCGAGCTGGTGTAGCACGTGCCGACAACATGACCATCCATGAATTTGCTGAAAGAGTTTCTAGGCAAAGCGATACTCTCAGGCAACGCAATCCGCTTAGACAGCTGGCAGATTTGACAGCCAACGTCAGCTATGGCGAGAAGGTGCCTAGCAGACAAGAAGCTGAAGCAGCCGAACAGTTGAGACAACAGGTTGCGCAACAAGCAGTTTTGCGCATTCCCAAATGGAAACGGCTGCTGGGTTTTGGAGTTACCAGCCCGCTCGTTTTGGGAGGCAAGCCCAAACTCTAGAGGCAAGTAGGGACAAGCCTAAACTCTAGGGGCGCTAGCTGTCCCGCACTGGCGCGCTCCCCCGATGCTAGCTGTCCCGCTGAAAGCGGTCTCGCATTTTCTGGCCGGTGGAGCCGAAAATATCCCAAACGTCTGAATTGCGCTTTTTCTGAGCCCGTTGCTGCATGCCTGTCTTGCTTAGCTGGCGAAAATTGTGGTCGAAAACCAGTACTGCAACCAACATGATGACGAAGCCGGTAGCCGACAGCAAAACATGAATGCTCAAGGTGAAGATCATGATCAAAATACCGAGTAGAAAACCCAGCACAGCCCAGCGCAGTATTTTGACATGGCGGGTATAGACCGTGGTTGACTTCACCTCACGGGCCAGACGCGGGTCGGATTCGTAGAATTGCGACTCAATCTCGTTGAGGATTTTTTGCTCGTCCTCAGATAAGGGCACGGAAACCTCTCTATAGCTTTCTATTTTGGCTTTGGGAAAGTCCTGGTTTGCAGCTTACAGAGCTACCCGATATAGCGACCATATATATTAACATTTTAGCTAGAAGCTGGCACTTACGGTATGATTTTTGCTACTGAAAATTCCAAGATGTCACGAGCGCCCGCATCGGTCAAGGCTGGAATCAGCAAATTGATCTGCGATTTGGGGACCACCGACTCCACCGCAAAACCCTCTTCGCCGAAAAGTTCGTTTACGGTGGGCGATTTCATGGCTGGCAACAAATCAATGACTTCTTGCAGTTTCTCAGCTGAGACGTTCAGCTTCAACAGAGCCTGTCCCCTGGCTTCCAGCACTCCCAAAAGCAGCGAGTAGATCTGTTTCAGAGCGTGAAGTTTTTCTGGGTCTTGGCAGGTCTGCGGGTTGGCGATGAATTCCGTGTAGGAAGTCAATATTGTATCTATGACCCTCAGGCCAGCTGCGCGTAGAGCTCGACCGGTTTCAATGATGTCTACCACGCAATCTACAATGTCGGGCACCTTGGCTTCGGTGGCCCCGTAGGATAAGTGGATATCTGCTGTTATGCCGTGGGCTTTGAAAAATTTGGCAGTCAGCTCGGGGTATTCCGTGGAGACTTTGACACCTTGGGGAAGATCAGAAACTTGCTTGAAATCACTTTCGCTGGGGACAGCCAGCACAACCCTTATAGGCTGGGCGCTTCGCTTGGAGTATTGAAGTTCGCCAACGGAGACCACCTCACTGGAGGTTTCCTCAACCCAGTCCCGGCCGGTAATGCCACAGTCAAAAATCCCTTGAGCCACATAGTTGGGTATCTCCTGGGGCCGTAGAATTCGGACGCTGTGGATACGCGGATCATCCACCAAAGCTTGATAGTCCACCGCCGATGAGCGTTTCACAGGCAAGTCGGCTTCAAAGAACAGGTCCAAAGTGGCTTTCTCAAGAGAGCCTTTGGGTAAAACTAGTTTCAGCACTTTATTTACGCTACCTAGTCTGCTTGGATTTTGCCTAAGTTAGCGGGCTGTTTGGCCGTTTGGGTGCCAATTCAAGACGCAAGTCGCCCCCCAACAAGGCAGCATCAACAATTTCACCACGCCATAGATCCGACATCTTTGCGGCGGTTTCGCCTGCCAGCAGGGGCAAAGCCTGATTGCCACCGGCCAAAGCAGGTGCTAGATAGAAAATATAGCGATCTACCAGCTGAGCGTGGTGAAAAGCTGTAGCTGTCACGGGCCCGCCTTCCACCAAAAGCGAAAGAATGTCTCGGTCGGCTAGCTCGGCTAGAACTTTTCTGAGGTCTCCGGCTAGTTCTTCAGCTGGAAAAATACCAGACTCTGGATCGGCCAGAGACAAGTTTGAGCCGTCTGAGATCTTCCCCAGCACAAACCTTTGAGGCTGGATGTCTTTCAGGGAAATCCCCTGTGGCAAAACAGCTTCTCGCACAGTCAGGGATGGATTATCCACTCTGGCTGTGTTGGCCCCTACCAGCACGGCATCTGCTTCAGCTCGTAGCCAGTGCGCATCGGCTCGAGCCTGCGGGCCGGTTATCCATTGGCTTGTACCGTCTGCCAAAGCCACCCGTGCATCCAGCGTGGCCGCCAGCTTGAGCGTGACAAAAGGGCGGCCCAGTTGCCTGTGCGTCAGATAGGCACGCAATTGCTTCGAAGCTGCCTCCTCGCAAACACCCACAGAAGTTTCAATGCCTTCCTGCCTGAGCTGCCTGATGCCTTGTCCGTTGACGCGTTGGTCAGGGTCTAAAAGGGCCACTACGACCCGTTTGATGCCAGCTTGGATGATAGCTTGCACGCAGGGTGGAGTTTTGCCGTGATGGGCGCATGGCTCCAAGGTTGTATATAAGGTGGCATCGGTGGCTTTGTCCCTGGCGGCGGACAAGGCTACATGCTCGGCATGGGGGCCTTCCCGTCCATCTGTGGCTCCTTTGAAGACTTCACCTTGTGGGCTTACGATCACACAACCCACCCAGGGTCTGGGGGAAGTTGTCAGGCGGACATTTTCGGCTAGCTCTAAAGCCAGACCCATCCAGGCGGCATCGCCCATGCTATGCTGCGTCAGTGGCTTGTGGTCTGGTCAGCCAGCAACTTCAGGGCATGGGGCAGCACTTCCAGAATGGCTTCCAAACATTCTTTGGCGCCATTCGGCGACCCTGGAGTGTTCACGATCAAAGCCGTACCGCACGTCCCAGCTACAGCACGCGACAGACGCCCTAGTGGATTTACTAGCCGCATGGCTTCGCTCAGACCAGGGGCCTGTCTGTCAATTATTTTTTGGGTGGCTTCAGGCGTGAGATCTCTCGGAGCAAAACCCGTGCCGCCAGTGCTGACCACCAGACCTGTAAAATCAGCAGCCATGGACTCAAGGGCTTCTGACACGGTTTCAATGCCATCGGCTGAGACTCGGCGTTCACAAACCTCATAGCCGTGGCTGCTGAGCAACTCCACCAGCACATCACCTGACCGGTCTTGGCGCACACCGGCCGTCACGCCATCTGAGACTGTCAGCACTTTAGCCAACAGCCCCGCTCCGGAAGCAGACGCTTGAGCCGAGCAATCGGTAGCGTGGTCAGCGTGTTTGTGGGTGTCAGAAGCAGACGAGTGAGTGTGATCAGGCATAAACCTATTTTAGTTGCTGGCCTTGTTGCCCTAGTAGTTCGCGGCCCGTCAGCCTCAGTCCCCGATACCACTCCTTCGCCAGCATGGCCTTACGTCCCTCTGGCTGCACTTCAAGGAGTTCTAGCACGCTATTGCCTCCAGCCCCTGCTATAACTGCTGGCTGCATTGATATTCCAAGGTCGATCGGTCTGGATTGGATCAATCCGAACTCCCCCGGTTGCAAATCTTGCTGAAAATTGGAATGGGCCAAAGCGCGATGAACCACGAGACGTTTGGAGTTCAAGGTCGTCCATGCTTTGCCTAGCCTCACAATCCTGGCCAGTTCGTAGCTAGGACGCTCCCACAGCAGGTTTCTGTCTTCAGGGTTCAATTTATGGGCCCAAGTCGGCTCGCCCTGTTGGGGTTGTGGAACTCCAAAACCTTCATGAAAAGTTTGAAGCAGGAGATCGGCTCCGAGATGGGCCAGTCTCCAAGTGAGTTCAGCTGCGGTTTCGTCAGAACCGATGGCGGTAGCAGTCGAACTGAAAATCGGGCCAGTATCCAAGGCTTCCTCAAGAGCCATAATGGTAACACCAGTGTGGCCGTCGCCAGCTAGGATGGCATGTTCAACGGGAGCCGCGCCCCGCCACTTGGGCAGCAACGAAAAGTGAATGTTGCAAAACGCAAGCTGGTCTAGCAGTTCTTTTTTGATGAGCTGGCCAAAAGCTACTACAACTCCCATATCTGGGGTGTATTCCAAAACCTCAGCAGCCTTGTGGATGATGGGTATGCCTCGCTCAAGCGCAGCTGCTTTGACAGGTGATGGCCTTGTTTTTCGGCCTCTGCCCTGTGGCCGGTCGGGATTGGTTACCACCACGACCACTTCAATATCTGAATCGTAGAGAGCTGCCAGCGCGGGCACAGCTGCAGCAGGGGTGCCTAAAAAAGCTATCCGCTTGGGGTTTGCTGGAACAGCCGGTGAAGTTAGATGAGAAATAGGATTAGCGAAAGCAGTTCAGGGCTAGGTGAAAGAGGCTAGTAGGAAAGACGTTGGCGAAGCTCTTTTTTAGCAGAGCGTTTGGCGTCTTCATCCAAGTGGTCGATCAGCAAGACCCCGTCTAGATGATCAATCTCATGCTGTATGAGGCGGGCAAACAATTCATCGGCTTCAAAGGTGACTTCTTCGCCGTTCAAATCAAATCCTGAAACCAAAAGCTCCTTAGGACGGACAATATCCCAAGCCAAGCCGGGCACTGACAAGCATGCCTCCTGATAGAGCCACTCGCCACTGGACTCTTTGATGACAGGATTAATGAGCACCTGAGGAGTGCCGCTGGGGGCTGAACCTTCCGTCAGAAGATTGCGATCATAGACGAAAAACCGCTGTTGGATGCCCACCTGCGGGGCTGCCAAGCCAATGCCTTGGGCTTCAAGCATCGCATCGTACATGGCTTCGCAAGTTCTGACAAATCCAGCATCAACCTTGCCAACATCGGCTGCTGAAGACCGCAAAACTGGGTTGCCGTAGGTCAGAATTGCATAGGTATCCATAGTTTCAGGCTACAAATCCTCTGGGGGTTTATAAATCTGGCGGGTCAACACAGATTTGAACATCCAGGCCTTCCCGCGAGACGCTTTCAAGGACTTCAAGCAGAACTTCATGATTGGGCGCTCGCAACAGCCAGTCTTTATCGGCATTGGGGCCTTGGAGCGCAACGCCCTCTGGCTGGCTTAGCTGCGCCAGTTTGGATATTGCTCGGACATACTCTGAAACGTCCGGGCCACTCAGCAGAGCAACTGCTACAGTCGGCGGCAGCAGCAATTCCTGCCTTAATGCCGAGTCTGCTTGGCTTAACAATCCGGGATTGCTTTCCGCAGCCGCTCTGATCGCTAGATTGTCGGGCTGTCGGGTTTGAAGCAGGATGATCCCGTCTTGCTTGACTAATCTGGCTGCCTGTGCCAGCAGAATCAAGGCTTTCTCTTCTGCCCGGTAGTGTGGTGTCAGTAAAAACTGATCAAATTCCAAAAAGGCTACCAACTCGCACTTGTCCACCAATCGCAAAGCCGTGGTTGTGCCCAGCAGAACTCTGCTATGCAGGGCAGTTTGGTCTTTGACGGTGATCTCTCCGACTGGCTCTCGCAAGAGCCGGCTCAACTCTTGCGCAGCTTGAGCCACCCCAACCCGCACATTCCGAATGGTTTCGCTTGGGCATTGGCTGCATTTTCGGAGAGCTTCAGCCGAACAGCGGCTGCATGTCAAAACCTGTTTGGACCGCTCTAGCTGCTCCAGTCGGCCGCCACATTTTTGGCAGATGAGCAGGCTGCCGCAGCCAGCACAGGCCAACAGCCTGACCCGACCAGTTCGGTTCAGCACACAGACTGCTTTGCTGGAACTAGTCAATAATTCAGTCAGCTCCCGTGAGAACAGACCCACCTGTTGGCGTTCTCGCAAATCTGAGATGACCACTTTTGGCCAGCGAGCTTTTTTGCCCAGCGATGTTGGCACCTTGACTTCGGCGTTTTGCTGGGCATCCAAGCTGGGCACTGGTGATGCCATCACCAGGGGGATGGCTAGTCTGCGTGCTCTTTCCTGAACGACATCCCTGGCATGCCAAGCGCTTTTGCGCCAGGTTTCCTTGAAATTTTCATCGTGTTCGTCCAACATGACAATGGCAGCAAGCTGGGGCATAGTGGCAAAGGCAGCCGAACGGCTTCCCACCACCGAACAACCTCCGCCGGCAGCTGTTTCCCATTGCTCGGGCCAAAGCACGCAGTGGTGGCCGCGACTGCGGGCAAATTTAGCTAAACGTTCAGCCCTCCACTTCTGCGGCAAGAGAACCAAAGCATCACCCCTAGACATAGCCGTGTTTATCAGGCTCCAATTTTCAGCAGTCGGAGGTAGTTGCCAAAGCGTCGCTTCATTCTTTTGAAAGAGCTCCGACAACTCACCTTGGGCACCTGTATGCCTAGCCTGGTTGGCAGCCTGAGGGTTAGACATGCGGCCAGGCAGTTGAATAATGCGCCTAGGAGGTGAAGCCAACTGATAGAAGCTAGCCCTGCTTGCCTGCCAACGCCAGGCAACCCATTCAATTAAGTCAAGAATTTCTTCGCTTGGGCCAATTCCTACGACGGCCTTGATTTCCAGTAATTCAACGTCTTCAGGCGGCGAGACATCTAAATCGACAATCCAGCCTTGTTCTATCCTGCCTCGTAGCGGTATCTGGACGATAGCACCCCTCTTGGCGACAGGTGAGTTGAGCGCCTCAGGCAGCAGGTAGGTCAGGGGTTTGGTGAGACCTGCCGGCTTGACGATGACATTGACAGCTCGAGCTTCAGCCACCTCTTGAGACGCATCTATCTTCGGGTGCTTTACCGTTTCGTGTTAAAGTCCCAATTCGCTGCGCAGGTCATCAACCTTATTGAGTCGCTCCCAAGGGAAAATGTCACGCCCAAAATGGCCGTACGCCGCGGTGCGTCCATAAATGGGGCGGTGCAAGTCCAACTCTTCAATGATGGCTGCGGGACGCAAGTCAAAGACTTGCCCAATAGCTTTCTCAATTTGCTTGGGGTCGACTGTTTCAGTGTCAAAAGTATGCACCATCAGCGAAAACGGCTCTGCCATGCCGATAGCATAGGCAATCTGCAGCTCACAGCGCTCAACAGCCCCGCTGGCCACCAAGTTTTTAGCTGCCCATCTAGCTGCATAAGCAGCGGAGCGGTCAACCTTGGTGGGGTCTTTGCCACTGAACGCGCCTCCGCCGTGGCGGGCCATGCCACCGTAGGTGTCGACAATGATTTTGCGCCCTGTCAAGCCAGCATCAGCCACTGGGCCTCCTTTTACGAATTGCCCCGTGGGGTTCACGAAGACCTGATCTTCATTGATGGAGAATTGATCCCCTAGCACCGGCTTGATGACATATTCAATTAAATCTGGCTTGATGGTTTGGTCGCGGTTGATGCCTGGGTCGTGCTGGGTTGAGATCAAAACCTTGGACACCTCCACGGGGACAGTTTCCTCGTAATCAACGCTGACCTGAACTTTCCCATCAGGGCGCAGATATGGAATGACGCCGGTTTTGCGCACCTCAGCCAAGCGCTCAGCCAGCCGGTGTGCCAGTTGGATGGGCAAAGGCATCAGAGAATCCGTCTCTGTGCAAGCAAAGCCAAACATCATGCCTTGGTCGCCCGCCCCGAGGTCGTCTACGCCATTGCCCTTCACGCCTTGGGCAATATCCGGGGATTGTTCACCGATGCATACCATCACTCCGCAGACATTGCCGTCAAACCCCAAATCGTCGCGGTCGTAGCCGATCTCACAGATGGTTTTTCTAGCCAAAGCTGGAATGTCAACCCACGTTTCAGTGGTGATCTCGCCTGTGATGAGACACAAGCCGGTAGTCAGCAGCGTTTCGCAGGCTACTCGACTCTCCGGCTCTTTTGCCAAGAGCGCGTCCAAGATGGCATCGGAGATTTGATCAGCCATCTTGTCTGGATGGCCTTCGGTTACGGATTCAGATGTAAATGTGTGTTGGGACAAGACTAAAACCTAACTTGAATATTTTTGCTTACAGATGACCTTGCCAAGGGTAGCTTTTTCTAATCGGCTGACTAGAACAGCTTTTCCAGCGAATTAAATATTACAGATGCTATCTCTCGCTTGGAGGCAATTGGAGTTTTTTGCTGCTCGCCTGCCTTGGTAAATATCAGAACTTCATTGGTATCTGAATCGAAGCCGGCTGTGGGCTGCAAAATGTCATTGGCAACGATCATGTCCAAGTTTTTGGAAACCAGTTTCCTTTGAGCATTTTGTGCCAGATCGCCGCTTTCGGCCGCAAAACCAACCAGTAGCTGCCCATCTTTTTTGGAAGCTCCCAGCGCAAGCAAAATATCAGGAGTTGGCTCTAGTGCCATAGTCGGCGCACCGTTTTCCTTTTTGTGCTTTGTGGGCAGGGCTGATACTGGTTTGTAGTCGGCTACGGCGGCTGCCATGATTACTATGTCGCTTGCCCCTGCTCGCTTTGAGACTTCTGCTTCCAACTCCTGCGCGGTCTCCACTAGGCACAAGTTGATGCCTTGGGACAACTCACGCGGGTTGGTAGCCACTAAAGCAACTTCAGCCCCTCTAGCCAAGGCTTCCTCGGCTAAGGCATAACCTTGCTTGCCCGAAGAGCGGTTGCCGATGAATCTAACGGCATCAATCGGCTCACGGGTGCCTCCGGCTGTCACCAAAACTTTTTTGCCCTTCAAAGAATTGGAGGAGGCTACAACTTCCAGGGCCGCACGGACTATCTCATCGGGCTCAGCCAAGCGGCCGACTCCGCTGTCTTGGCCGGCCAGCTGGCCCACTCCTGGCGGAACAATCTTGACTCCTCTGGCTTGAAGAGTAGCAATGTTGGCTTGCAGAGCTGGATGCTCCCACATCTCGGTGTGCATGGCCGGACACACGATGACGGGAGCTTGGGTAGCCAATAGGGTGGCTATCAAGATGTCGTCTGACAGACCAGCTGCATAAGCCGCGATGACCCTAGCGGTCGCCGGGCAGACCAGCACCAAATCAGCTTTTTGCCCCAAGCGTGTGTGAGGAATGGGATGAGGGTCATCCCAGAAGCTGTGATGGATGTGTTCAGCGGAAAGAGCTCGCCAAGTAGCTGCCCCGACGAAGCGCAAAGCTGCTTGTGTGGTGGCCACGGCCACATGAGCGCCCAAATCGCCAAGCCGCCGGCAGACTTCAACCGCCTTGTAGGCCGCAATCCCGCCACTTACGCCTAAGACAATAAACTTGTTCTCCAGTGACTTGGAGGGTATTGTTTGGGTCATTGGCAATACCCTAGGCGGAAACTTAGCAACTGCCGACTAGGACTGTGGCATCAGAACCATAAAGCTTAGGAAAACCCTAAGCCAATCGGCTATGCGAAAATATCCAAGCTTTCCAGTTCGGCATTGATGTCAAACACGTTGTCAACGAAATCATCTGCCGCTTCATCTTGAACTGGGACATCTTCTGTGGGCTCACCCACTTTGATCTTGTCGTCAGCAATTTCAGCAAAGGCAATTGTGAGCGGTTTGTGGGCGATGTCTTCTACTTGCGGCGGGACAACTCTGCCAGTTCCATGACCCAGGCCATTGGCATAGTCGTTGAGCTGGCGCGCCCTCTTAGCTGCCAAGCTGACCAGCAAGAATTTAGAACCTGTCTTGTCAAGCAGTTCTTCAAGTTGATGAGTGGAAATTGTGCTGCGTTCGGCCATGAAAATTCCTATCGATTTGGAGTAGCAGGCAAGTCTTCAGTATAGCTATGGATGTGGCTTTTGCGCTTTTAGGCGGGCAGTTCGAATAATCTCACAGATTTCATTCACAGTTTGGACCAGGTCGTCGTTGATGACGTGGATGTCAGTCAGCTTTTTGCTTAGCTTGCGCTCCAGTTTGCTGCGTATCAGTCGTTTCCGTCTATTCAAAGCTGAACCACCACGCTGCCTCAAACGCAGCTTTTGCTCGCGTTTTGAAGGTGTATCTACGAAAATCAACAGAGCCTGGGGGTGTTTTTTGCTGACTTGCTCAGCTCCGTCCAAAGTGATTTCCAAAAGCACGTCTTGGCCCGGCGGGGCTTCAGGTATGGGAGTGCCATAATAGTTGCCCAGAAATTCGTCCCACTCCAAAAATCCGCCGGCGTCTCTGTGAGCTAAAAACTGCTCCTCAGTAACGAATTTGTAGCTTTGCGGCGACTCCTGCGACCGACGCTGGCGTGTGGTCCAAGATCGGCTCAACCACAAATCTGAGCACTGCTCGGCCAACTCTATGGCTATGGTGCTTTTGCCTACCCCACTTGGCCCGAACAGCACGATTATGCCAGAAAAAGAAGTCACGGCAGTCCTTTAGGTGGCGGATGTGCCCGGCTGTGTCTGCTGGGCATTTGATTTGTGGCCCTTTGTTTTCTGAGCAGTTGCCTTCTGGGCAGTTGTCTTCTGGCCTCCCAACGCTTTGCCACCTGCGGCTTTCTTGCCGATCGCCTGAGCAACTTGCTGGACGATGTCTGAAAGCTCTTGTTTGCTGAACTGTCCGATTCTCCAGCTTTGTCGCTCTTGGAGAATCTTACGCGCCGGCACTTTGCCCAACTCAGGCAAGCTGTCTAAAATCGTAAGCAGCTTGGTTTCCAACTCAGCTTGAGACAGGTCTTTTTCAAGTAGCAAAGTCTGCAACGCCAACTCCCCGCTGACTATCCGCGAGCAAAGCTCATCTCTTTGTTGAAGCTGTTGGCGAACTTTCTCAAATATTTTTTCACAATCAGCTTGCCAGTTGCTTATAGCTTGATTGCGGGGGTCAAGGCTGACTTCGCTTGGGCTGACTTCGCTGGCAGACATTAAAACAAGCGTAATAATGAAAGCTTGACTATCAAAGTTTTTGGGGGTTCTAAGCCGCAGCTCAAAAAACCTCTTCCCAAAAAGCTAAAATTCACCAATACAGCAAATTCCTGACGAAACCAAGCCACAGCAAACTGGATTTGCCGCATAACCGCTGTGCAACTTACTGGAGGTTCACCTATGAAATCCGATCTTGAGATTGCCCGAGAAGCCACCCTGTTGCCTCTGTCTGAGATAGCTACTCAAGCAAATATCCCCCAAGAATGCCTGGAAGCCTACGGATCGGGCACCGCCAAAGTATCTCTTGATGCTGTGGAAATGATGTCGGGTCGCCCCAGAGCCAAATATGTTCTTGTTTCGGCGGTTACTCCCACACCTTTCGGGGAAGGCAAGACCACCACCACAGTGGGCTTGGGGCAGGGGTTCTCACACCTGAATCGCTCAGCCATGATTACCTTGCGCCAGCCTTCTATGGGCCCTACCTTTGGCATCAAGGGCGGAGCTGCGGGTGGCGGCTACAGCCAAGTGGTGCCGATGGAGTTGCTGAACTTGCACTTGACAGGCGACATGCATGCCGTTACGGCAGCCCACAATATGTGTGCCGCTATCTTGGATGCTCACTTATATCACGGCAACAAGAGCAATTTAGATTTGCATAATATCACTTGGCGCCGGGTGCTGGACATCAACGACCGTGCCCTGCGCAATATCGTGGTTGGCTTGGGCACCAGGCTGGACGGAGTGCCCAGGCAAAGCGGTTTTGACATTACCGCAGCTTCGGAGCTTATGGCACTGCTGGCGCTGAGTGTGTCCCAAGCCGATATGAGGCAGCGTTTGGGACGTGTGGTGGTGGGTTACACCAAAGATGGCGATCCTGTAACTGCCGAAGAAATCAAGGCGGCGGGCGCAGCTGCCGTAATTTTGAAAGATGCCTTGAAGCCCACCTTGATGCAGACTTTAGAGCAAACTCCTGTTTTAGTGCACACCGGCCCCTTCGGCAACATCGCTACGGGAAATTCCTCGGTTGTGGCAGATTTGATTGGTATTCACAGCGGTGATTACCTCCTTACGGAAGCAGGTTTCGGGGCCGACATGGGAGCCGAGAGGTTCTTCAATATCAAGTGCCGCGTTTCTGGGCTGCACCCTGATGCTGCCGTGCTGGTGTGCACAGTTCGGGCGCTCAAGAGCCAGTCGGGCAACCATCGTATTGTGGCTGGACGTCCATTGCCTGAAGCTATGCTGGCTGAAAACCCAGATGAGGTTCATGCTGGCTCAGCCAATTTGCGCAAGCAAATTCAAAACATCGCCTTGCATGGGGTCAGCCCTGTGGTGGCCATCAATGCCTTCCCAACCGATTTTGAGAGTGAACACAGGGCTATTGCTGAAATCTGTGCTGAGGAGGGTGTGAGAAGCGCTGTCAGCACCCATTTTACTGACGGAGGCGCAGGAGCTGTGGGGTTAGCTGAAGTGGTGGAAGAGGCAGCCCAGGAAGACAGCGCTTTCTCGCTGCTGTATCCCGATGATGTCTCCTTGGAAGACAAGATAAAAGCTGTTGCCACCAAGGTTTACGGAGCTGAAGATGTCTCCTACACACCTGCTGCCAAGCGCCAGTTGGCTACCTACACCGCTGCTGGTTTCAGCGACCTTCCAGTGTGCATTGCCAAAACGCATCTGTCGCTGTCATCGGAGCCGAAACTAATCGGTGCTCCCACTGGCTGGACTTTACCAGTGCGGGAGGTAAGGGCTTCGGTTGGAGCAGGTTTTCTGTATCCCATCTGCGGCGACATGAGAACCATGCCCGGCTTGGGCAGCGCACCGGCGGCTTTTGAAATTGACTTGGATGAAAACGGCGAGATCGTAGGGCTGTTCTAGCTTCTAGCTGAGGCTATGGATTGTAAAGCTGTAGCGGGCGGACTTCCAAAGTTTGTGCTTGTGACTGTTTGATGGCTTCTAGGGCAGCTTGGGTAGCTGCGTAGGTAGTCAACAGCGGGATATTGTTGTTGGAAGCCTGAATGCGTAGCTTTGAAGCCGATGTGTTGAGTTGTTCGGGGATGACAGCCAGTTGTATCTCAGAGATGCGCGCGGCTGCTGCTTCATAGCTCAAGACTTCTAGTTCGCCTGAGATTCCCTTGTCATCGGTAGCTAGCCAAACTTGAAAGCCCAACTCGGCAAATTCCTGGGCTAGCGGTATAAATTTATCTGCTGGCAGCACAAACAGCACATTCCCTTCCTTGGGTAAATTTGTGCCAGCAGCCAACTGGCTCTTCAGAAAAGCCATACCGAAGGTTTTGTCAATACCCATGACTTCACCCGTGGAGCGCATTTCCGGGCCCAAAAGCGTATCGGATTCTGGAAATCGGTTGAACGGCAATACGGCTTCTTTCACCGCCACGTGTTGCAAATCGGGTGGCAGCAGACCCGCCAGCAAACCCTCTTGGCGGAGTTCTTCCAAAGTGGCTCCCAGCATCACCCTGGCAGCGATTTTAGCCAAGGGAACTCCTGTTGCCTTAGCCACAAAGGGCACTGTGCGAGACGCCCGGGGATTGGCTTCAATGACTAAAACTTTTTCTGGTCTGCCCGTTACCACATACTGCACGTTGAGCGGGCCGATTACATCCAAGGCGTGGGCAATCTTGTGGGTGTAATCAACCAGCGTGCTCAGACATGGTTGTGAAAGGTTACGCGGGGGCAGCACACAGGCGCTGTCGCCAGAATGCACCCCGGCTTCTTCCACATGTTCCATGACCCCACCGATCAACACCTGCCCTGTGTGGTCGCGCACCGCATCCACATCCACTTCGGTGGCATCTTCCAGAAATTTGTCTAGCAAGATCGGTCGGTCAGAAGAAAGGGAACCCTCCCGGCTTAGAGAATCGGCAATTTCCTCAAAGGCTTCACGCAACTGGTCGGAGTTGTGAGCGATGACCATAGCTCGACCACCCAACACATAAGAAGGACGCACCAGCAGCGGATAGCCGATTTCTGCAGCTGCTGACAAAGCTTGCTCTAATGTGGTGGCGATATTGCTGGGAGGTTGCGGAATCCCGATTTGACGGCACAACGCAGACCAGCGTTCCCGGTCTTCGGCCATGTCAATAGAGTTGGGTTTGGTTCCCGCTATCAGTTCCTCTGGCAGATCATGAGCCAATTTCAACGGGGTTTGGCCGCCCAAGCCAATGATGATACCTACCACTGAACTTGTTCTGCCTCCCGACTGCGCCGCTGCCTCAGCTACCCGCCGTTCAACTTCTATGACTTCCAGCACATCTTGGCTGCTCAGGGGTTCAAAATAGAGCCGGTCGCTGGTGTCGTAGTCGGTGGAGACAGTCTCAGGATTGCAGTTGACCATGATGGTTTCGTAGCCCGCCTCCCTAAGTGCCATAGCAGCATGGACGCAGCAGTAGTCGAACTCAATGCCCTGCCCGATACGGTTGGGCCCAGCCCCCAGAATCATCACCTTGTCTTTGGGGGAAGCTACAACTTCATCTGAGTCTTCATAAGTGGAATAATGGTATGGCGTGTGGGCTTCAAACTCGGCGGCGCAGGTGTCGACCGTTTTGAAAGTGGGCTTGATCCCGCTGGCTTTTCGAGCAGCTGAAACAGCGTCAAGCTCTTCGCCCCAGAGCCAAGCCAGCTGAGCATCGCAGAAACCGTGACGCAGAGCACTGCGCCAACCTTCCGCCGGCAAACTGGCACTGCTGAAGCTAGACAACTGCTTGCGCTCTGCAGTGATGGTTTCAAGCTGATCCAAAAACCAAAGGTCAATGCCGCAGGCTTGGTTGATCGTCTCAGGCACGATGCCTCTCCGCAGTGCTGCCTCAACCTCAAAAATCCTGTCTGGGGTGGGTTCGGACAGGCGGGCGAGCAACTCTTGTTCGGTAAGGTTTTGCCAGCGCTGCTCCCCTGGGTCGCAATTCAAACCGAAACGACCCTGCTCCAGCGACCTGATGGCCTTTTGCATCGACTCGGCAAAAGTGCGCCCCAAAGCCATCACCTCTCCGACCGACTGCATGGCGGCCCCCAAAGTTGGGCGGGTACCGGGAAACTTCTCAAATGCCCAGCGGGGAATCTTGGTGACCACGTAATCAATGGACGGCTCAAAGCAGGCAGGAGTGGCTTGGGTGATGTCGTTTTGAATTTCGTCCAAGGTGTAACCGACCGCCAGACGAGCAGCTATTTTGGCGATGGGAAACCCAGTAGCCTTGGAAGCCAGCGCCGAAGAGCGGCTCACGCGGGGGTTCATCTCGATGATGACTTGTGTTCCGTCTTGGGGATTGACGGCGAACTGCACATTTGAACCGCCAGTTTCAACCCCGACTCTTCGCATGCAAGCAAAAGCAGCGTTGCGCATAACTTGGTATTCGGCATCGGAAAGCGTTTGAACTGGAGCCACGGTAATGCTGTCGCCAGTGTGCACTCCCATCGGATCGAAATTCTCGATTGAGCAGACCACCACGCAGTTGTCGGCTTTGTCGCGCATTACTTCCAGCTCAAATTCTTTCCAGCCGGCTATGGAGGTTTCAATGAGGATTTCTGAAATTGGGCTTGCAGCCAGACCGTTGGCGACGGCAGCTTTGAATTCCTCAGGTGTGGCAGCAATGGTAGCGCCTTTGCCTCCCAGAATGTAGGCCGGACGGATAATCACCGGCAATCCCAAACTCTCCAACAGCACATCTGCTTCCTGGGCTGTGTGGGCAATGCCGGAAGGCGGAGACTTCAGCCCTATCTCCGACATGGCCCGCTTGAAGAGGTCTCTGTCTTCGGCAGTGGCAATGGCCTCCATGTTGGCGCCGATCAACTCCACTCCGTGTTGTTCCAGCACCCCTTGGTCGGTCAGGTCTTTAGCCAGATTCAAGGCTGTTTGGCCCCCCAAGGTGGGCAGCAGAGCATCGGGCTTTTCCTTGGCGATGATGGCAGCTATGATTTCGGGCACCAGAGGCTCCACATAGGTGGCGTCGGCAAAACCAGGGTCGGTCATGATGGTGGCGGGGTTGGAGTTGGCCAAGATCACTCGGTAGCCCTCCTGCCGCAAAACTCGGCAGGCTTGAACGCCTGAATAGTCAAACTCGCAAGCCTGCCCTATGACTATCGGGCCAGAGCCGATAATCAGAATGGAAGAGATATCGGTGCGGGCGGGCATATCAAGCAGGCATATCAGTGGCGGGGCTGGGCGGAGCTGCGAATTCCAATGACGCTCGGCTAACTACGCTTGTGGAAGGCTTCCAGCATTTGGCGAAATTCAGCAAACAGATAGCGGCTGTCGTGAGGGCCAGGGCCGGCTTCAGGATGATACTGCACTCCCCAAGCAAAGATGTCTGCTGCTTTCAGACCTTCCACAGTGTGGTCATTCAAGTTCAGGTGGGTTACTTCAAATGGTGCCGAAGGGCTTGGAGATGCCACTGCAAAGTTGTGGTTTTGGGCGGTAATTTCCACCTCGCCCGTAGCGCAGTTGGCCACGGGGTGATTGCCGCCGTGGTGGCCGAACGGAAGTTTGATGATTTCAGCTCCTAGAGCCTGTGCCAGGATTTGATGCCCCAGACAAATGCCGAAAACCGGCAGCTCTCCCAGCAGGTTCTCAACGTTGGCTGCAAGCTCAGGGCTGCATCTGGGGTCGCCAGGGCCGTTGGACAAGAAAACACCGTGAGGCTGTCGTGCCAGCACTTCGTTATAGGGCGTGGCAGCGGGGACAACTTCAACTTCGGCAAAGCTGGCTAGTTGGCGCAAGATGGTACGCTTGATGCCGAAGTCATAGGCCACAATGCGCCAGGTTCGCGGCTCGGCATCGGGGGTATCTCCCAGAAAATCAGAAACATACGCATCGTCAGATGTCGCACAACAATGCCACGACAAGCTTGCACTTCGCTTTCAATGTCTTGCGGGGTGATGCCGTAATTGCCGATGTGCGGGTAGGTGAAGGTGATGATTTGCCCGGCATACGATGGGTCGGTGAGTATCTCCTGGTAGCCGGTGATGGAAGTGTTGAAGACTACCTCGCCTGAAGCAAAACCTGCGTTGGGTTGTGCGCCAAAGAGTTCACCTGAAAAAGTTGTGCCGTCCCTCAGGACTAGCTGGCCGCTTCGATGGGCAACGGAGTGGGATTTGGCAGCGAGTGAGTTGGCGGTGGCGGTTGTGTTGGCTTTTTGCGCCGGCCCAACCCCCTGCGCCGGTCCGCCATCGTTGGGTGCTTCGGCACGCTGGTCTTTGAGCACACCTGAAAGAACGCCGTTGATGTAGCGAGAAGAGTCCTGGGTGGAATATTGCTTGGCCAGCTCCACCGCTTCATCTATGGCTACCGCAACCGGCACATCCTGATTATGACAAACTTCATAAATGCCAATCCGCAGCAGAGCTAAATCCACTTTTGGCAAGCGCTCAATGTCCCACTTTTGGGTGTGTTCTTGGATTTTGGCATCGATGGATGCAGCATTGGCTGCCACCCCCTGAAGCAAGGCAGCGGTGAATTCGGGTGGCGGCGCTAATTGGTTGGCTATCGCTTCCTCAAGTGAGATTTGCTTGCACTCAGCTTCGTAGAGCAAGGCCAGAGCCAGCTCTCTGGATCGTCTTCTGGATCTGGTTAAAGGAGTGTTTGAACTGGACGATACCTCGGCTTCAGACGACTGCTCGTCTGAGTCCGCATTCAAGTTGGTCTGAGACATTACCGGGCGCTAGGCACGGCTGATGTAGCTGCCCGAACGGGTATCCACCTTGATTTTTTCACCTGTCTCCAAAAACAACGGCACTTGCACCACCAGACCAGTTTCCAATGTGGCTGGTTTGGTAGCTCCTGACACCCGGTCGCCTTGCACCCCAGGTTCGGTGTGAGCAATATCCAACTCGACTGAAGCTGGAAGCTGCAGCTCCACAGTCTCGCCCTTGTACATCAGCAACAAAGCTGTGTCGCCTTCTGTGATGTAGCTGGGGGCGTTCCCTACTGCGACTTCCCCCACATGCAACTGCTCATAGCTTTCGCTGTCCATGAAGACAAAGTCGCTACCCTCTCTGTAGAGAAACTGCATTTCACGTTTGTCGATCATGGCGCGTTCTACTTTTTCGCCCGCTCTGAAGGTACGATCCAAGACCGAGCCTGAGCGCGCGTTCTTGAGGGTTGTTCTCACAAAGGCATGGCCCTTGCCGGGCTTGACGTGCTGGAACTCGACTACCTGGAACAACTCCCCCTCTAGATCCAAGGTCATTCCGTTCTTCAAATCGTTGGTGGTGATGATTGGCATAGGTCGTTGGTGGTTATGATTGGCATGGGCGCAGTCGGCTTTCTTCAGAGCGTTAGAAATTTAGGAGTTTTAGTGAGAGGCAGACAGGCGTCTGGTTGCACCAGAACGGTGTCTTCCAGCCTGACTCCTCCTAGGTCTTGCAGATAAATTCCTGGCTCCACGGTGATAATTTCTCCAGCTTGGAGAACTTCTTTAGTTTTGGCGCTGACCGCGGGTTGCTCGTGAATATCTAAGCCTACGCCATGTCCTGTGCTGTGCATGAAGGCCTCACCCCAGCCGGCATCCTTGATTCTGTGGCGACAGACTTCGTCTATCGCTCCGGTAGTTGAGCCTGCCCGCACAGCTTCAACGCCAAGCTGTTGAGCTTCTCTGACAACTTGCCAAATTTCAGCTTCGGCTTCAGAGGGCTGGCCCAGTGAAAATGTTCGGGTCATGTCGGAGCGGTAGCCGTCATAAACCGCTCCCACATCTATCAGCAACAGCTCCCCCCGCTGGATTTTCCTGGAACTGGGACGGGCGTGTGGCAGAGCGCTGTTCGGCCCCGCAGCCACAATGGTCTCAAAGGCCAACTCAGAGGCTCCCCTGCGTCTGATTTGATGATCCAAATCTGCAGCCAGATCTTGTTCGGCGTATTGGGTGGCATCGCTGGCAAGAACTTGGAAAATTTCTTCCAGGGCCGAGTCAACTATGGCAGCAGCTTTGGCGATTCTGGCTATTTCCCCTGCGTCTTTGCGTCGGCGCAGTTTTTCAACCACCCCGTTTATGGGGACTGGCTCCTGCGAAAGCTTTTCCGCCCAAGACAGCTGAGTGGCCCATGAGATGTGCTCAGCCTCTAACCCCACCACAGCCCCATCCTCTAGAGTTGCCAGCAGCATTTGGTTTTGCTCCTTGGCGCTGCGTGAAATTTGAACTTCCACAGCCGAGCCTGCGGCGGCGATTTGCTCGGGAGCTTGAAAGGCGTAGCGCCCATCGGTGATGAGGGTGCACTCCGTATCGGTTACCACCACAGTGCCAGCCGAGCCCGCAAAGCCGGTCAGCCAAAGAATGTTGGTTAGATTTGAAAGCACCAAAATATCGCAAGGCTCATCAGCTAGAACTTCGCGCAGGCGAGGCAGGCGCGCAGCCACATCCATGGAGGGCATGGGCGTGAAGGGGGCAAAAGAAGTCTGGTTGGTCATGTATCGTAGGAGTCAGACTGAGGGGTATCGCTTAGCAACTCGGCTACAGCTTGAATGGCCAACTTGTAGCCGTAGCCACCGAATCCGGCAATACTGCCATCAGCTACCGGAGCAATTACAGAAGTATGTCGCCACGGCTCTCGGGCATTGGGGTTGGACAGATGCAGCTCCAACACGGGCCCATCAAAAGTAGCCAGGGCATCGTGAAGGCTCCACGCATAGTGTGTCAGAGCTCCGGCATTGATAACGATAGCATCATGGCACCCGCGGGCTTGCTGGATGGCTTCCACTAGCTCAGCCTCAGCATTGGACTGGAGGTGGATCAGCTTCAGACCGCATGCCTGGGCTTGCTGCAAAGCTGCCTGCACGTGATCTTCTAAACTTTGGCTGCCATAGATCTCTGGCTCGCGTTCTCCCAGGAGATTCAAGTTCGGCCCCGAAAGCAGCAGCACTGACCTGTTGGAATTGGTCATCGAATACGCTCCATAGCTGCCAGCAGCACATCAGGGGAAAGCCCGCTGACAACTTCTGGCCCGGCTGCTCCGTCCAAAACCATAGTCAAACTTTTGGTTGCTTTTTTATCACGCTTAAAGAAACTTAGTAGTTCCTGATTTGAAATCTGGGAAAATTGCTCATTTAACCTTGTCTCAAGCCCAAAGGAAGACACTACGTCTCTGTGCTCAGACACTCGCTTTTCATCTATTCTGCCTAATAAGTGAGCGACTTCGGCAGCATAGATCAGCCCCAAGGCTACAGCCTGCCCGTGGGTGAAGCTGTATTGGCGCGCTGATTCCAAAGCGTGCCCCAAGGTGTGCCCGTAATTCAGCAGTGCTCTTTGGCCCTGTTCGCGCTCGTCCGCAGAGACAATAATGGCTTTGAGTTCAACACAACGGGCAATTTGTTCCACCAAAGGCAAACTAGCTAAATTGCCAGCCCCCAAAAAATGATACTTGGCAATCTCTCCGTAACCACACTTGAATTCACTTTCAGGCAGGGTGGTCAGAGTTTCAGTATCGCACAAGACCGCTTGGGGTTGCCAAAAGGCGCCCACCAAATTTTTTCCCTCTGGGAGATTCACCCCGGTCTTGCCGCCAATGGCAGCATCAACTTGAGCCAGCAAACTTGTAGCCACATGCACCACAGCCACACCTCGGTGATAAACGGCTGCAGCAAAGCCAGCCACATCGGTAGCCACGCCACCTCCCACAGCCACCACTGCATCGGCTCGTGTCAGCCCCCACTGAGAAAAGCCTCGGCACAGCTCTTCAATGATGGCTAGCGACTTGGCTTGTTCGCCGTCGGGAATATGAAAGACTTGGCTGTCACAACCAGGTTCTGCCTGCCAAGGAATGTTCGGCCGAGTTACTATGGCCGCCTTTGAAGCAGAATCCGGCAGCAACTCAGGCAAAGCATTCCTCACGCCGTCTCCGATGAGCACCGGATACGAATGATCTTTCAGCTTGACTTCAACCCTGAACATAAAGTTGCCCTAATCTCATTGGCCCCGGGCTTATCGGTGCTTGCTGAGCGATAGTTGGGTTAGTTTTACCACCTGGTTGACGGTGGCCTGCAAACCCAACAGATCAACCCGCAATTTATGGTCGGCTACAGCTTCATACAGTGCTTCGCGTTCAGCCAGAATGTTCGCCAAAGTGTCTCGCAACTCGGATGCGCTAGAGGCGCTTTTCAAAAGGGGTCTCTTCTTGGAGCTTTTTTGCAGCCTCTTGGCCAACTCTTCCACCGGGGACTGCAGCCATACAACCATGGCTTGAGACAAAAGCTCTCGGTTGTCTTGGCGTAAAATCACCCCACCGCCAGTTGAGATTACGGATGCGTGCGGACTGGCTAGTGCATCCAGCAGCACCTTGTGCTCCAAATCTCTAAATGTTGCCTCCCCTGCTTGCTCAAAAATCTCGGGAACAGACAGGCCCAACTGACGGCTGATCAAACCATCGCTGTCTATATAAACTCGGTCTGAAAGCTTGGCAACTTGGCGTCCCACTCTGGACTTGCCAGCCCCCATCATCCCCACCAAAGCCAGATGTTTGCTGGCTTCGCACTGATTCTGGTTTTGATGAGAGACCACATTTCAAGTCTAAAATACAGCACTGACATTGATGGCTCCAAGGAGCCAAAAGCACCTCTAAAGGCCTACTCTCTAAGGGCCTACAAATGAGGCTGCTGATCTGAATTGACGGTAATTTTGGAGCTGACAGCTGCGGTCATGGCTTCCACCGGGGCTGGAATGCCAGTCCATAACTCAAAAGCCACGCCAGCTTGGTGCACCAGCATCCCAAAGCCGTTCAGAGCGGCGATGCCTTTGGCACGGGCAGCCTTGAGCAGCGGGGTCTCCCAGGGTTGATATATGAGGTCAACCACCAGCTGCTTAGCGTGCAACCCAGTGGTGGGAAAAGGAGTCTGACCTGCAAAATGCGGCATTCCCACCGGAGTTGCATTCACCACCAAGTCAAAGTTGCCAATGGCATCGGCATCTGCTGCCTCGGCATCTGCTATCTCAGCTGCTTCGCCCGCTAAATCGGCGGCTGCTTGAGCTTTGGCTGGAGTGCGGTTCATAATCCCCACACGTGCTGCTCCAGCTTGGGCCAGAGCCAATATCACCGCTCTGCCTGCTCCCCCGGCTCCAGCCACAAAGCACGATTTGCCTTCGGGATTGAAATCGGCGTCTGCTTTCAAGCTGGCCACAAAGCCGGCTCCGTCAGTGTTGTGCCCGACAAGCTGGTCGCCTTGCCGGGCTACGCAGTTGACTGCGTTAAGTTTTCCAGCTTCTGGGCTGAGCTGGTCAACCGCTTCTGCCACAGCCGTCTTGTGGGGCATCGTAACAGACAACCCCGCCAAATTGAAGGTCTTCATGGCTTGAAGGGCGTCTTCAGCCAGGCCCGAGGGCACATCCCAAACTACGAACAGCCAGTCAAGCCCAGTATGTCTGAAAGCGGCGTTGTGGATGGTTGGCGACAGCGAATGTCTGACAGGGCTGCCGATGACCGCCGCCAGTGCAGGGCTTTTGATGGTGTCTTGACTCATTTGGAAAACCCCTTCTTAGAAAATCCCTTCTCGGCGCGACTTCTCCACTTGTTCCAGGAATTCTTCCTGGCTGTCGGTGAAGAAGTGGGAGCCATCATCGTCGGCCAGCACATAAAAGATCCAGTCTCCCTCGGCTGGGTTCAAAGCAGCCTCCAAAGCCTTTCGGCCTGGCGCAGCAATGGGCGTGGGAGGCAGGCCTTTATAGAGGCGGGTGTTATAGGGAGAGTCAATGGCGAGATCTTGATTGGTGAGCTCGGTTGTGTGGCGGCCCAAAGCATACAGCACCGTAGCGTCAATCCCAAGAGCAATGTCTTGTTCCAGCCTGTTGTATATGACGCGAGCAATCTTCGCCCGGTCCTGCGCGACTTTGGCCTCTTCTTCAATCATGGAAGCTACGATCAGCACTTCGTAGGGGGAAAAACCGGTTTGCTCCATAGCCTGCTCATAGCCCAGTTCCACCAGCACACTGTCCATCTGCTCCACCATACGGCGGACTAGATCCACTTCGTTGTCCAAGTCTTCTTCGGCTACTTGGTAGGTGTCGGGGAAGAGCAGACCTTCAAGAGAGTTGATTTCAGCCGGCTGAAACTCAGAGCGGACTAGGTTGGCGTTCAAAGCGGTCGATAGCTCAGTGGAATTGAATTCTGGAAGCCTGTCCAACATACGAGCTCTGATTTCGCTTAGCCAAAGCCCTTCAGGAACGGTGATGGATATTCCCGGAGTTGCTACGGGCCCAGCCAAAAGCACAGCTTCGGCTTCGTCAATCGACATGTTTTCGCGAAAGACATATTCGCCAGCCTTGAACTTGAAACGCTCTTCACCTCGCCATTGAAGACGGGCGAAAGTGGAATTGGGCACCACGCCTTCGTTATCCAAAATGATGGCGATGTCGTTGGTTGAAGCCCCGACGGGAATCTCCACCAATATTTCTGCACCCGGCGGGCCGGGCGGGTCAATCTGGTTGCTTACCCAACTGGTGGCCACTAGTGCCACAGATGCCACCAGCACTACCGCAATAATCGCCACCAAAGAAATACGGGCTGCGATCGGCCAAGGTTTGCGCAGACGGACCCACTCTTGGTTTGGGTCTTGCTTGGCCCGCTGTGGCTGCTGGGGGTCTTGCGCGGCCTGCTCAACCTGCTGGATGACTGGAACTCTAGGGCTGGGGTGGGACGGGAAATGATCTGGCTGGGCCGGTAGGCCCTGAGGCGAGGCGGCGTGGAGATTTGGGTGGCTCTCGGGCGAGACAGCAGGGGGACTTGGCTGGGCTGGTTTTCCGAAGCGCGGGTAACTCCAAATTCCAAGCGACTCCTTGAACTTGGAAAACTTGGAGATTTTCTTATTTGCACTCATTGACTCTAGAACTTATACATCCAACTTACCTTGATAAGGGGTTGGCGGAATGTATCAGTGGGACCATATCCGAGTCCCATGCTGAGCACGGAAATTAAGCCCGCCAGTACCGATGGAACTGGGATGGAAATGCTTTAGGGAATTTGGACATTGCCAGAATTTTTTGGTTGAGGGAAGCGCGGAATGCTGGAAGGTTGCTTTCAGAACTAGCGGATAGTTGGATAGCGGTGGTTTAGCTAGTTGCTTGCTTGTAACAAATTTTATAATTCTTTTTAAATTTTGTGTTATTATAGTTGTATGTTTTTCAGGCGTGTTGTTTTTTATCGCAGTCGTTTTGGGTTTCGTGTTTGGCGTGTGGTGGTTGTGGTGGTTTGTTTTTTGGTTGTGGCTTCGCTTTTGCCTGTTGGGGGTGGTGGGGTGGTGTCTCAGTCTTTGCCTCATTCGTTGGCGGCGCCGGTGCCTGCTGGTAGTTCTGTTGCGATTTGCCGGCAGCATACTTTGCCTGAGGGTTATGGTTATGAGGTTTTTACTTCGATTGTCTGCCCTACAACTGATGCTTTGATTTGGTCTCCGCCGCCTATTCCTGAGACTTACGAGCCGAATGTGTTGCCGGGCGTTTATTTTGCGGTTGCGTCTGGTGATTCGGGTTGGAGTTATGGTTTGGAGATTATTTTTGCGGGCACCTCGGCTAACCCTCAGGCGGTTCAGTTTTCGGCTTATTTTCCGTCTGGGGGTTTTCGGGTGCGTGTGTCTGGTAGTTCTTATTTGGATCTGGGTTGTCAGGCGAATGGGTTTTTTGGTAATTTGGTGTCTGAGGCGCGGAATTTGGTTTATCGGTGTGCGGGGAGTTTGCCTGCTAGCTTCAAGACTGCTTTGGATGGGACAGCAAGGGCGGATTTTGTGTTCAGAGGCAGTGAGCCTGCTTCTTCCACGACGACTACTACAACGGTTCCAACTTCTACCACCACTACGACTACGACCACTTCTACTACTGTTCCGGCTGGGCCGACCGCACCGGTTGATCCGGCTCCCACTACTACCACGACTACTGCTGTTCCGGCTGGGCCGTCTGCTCCGGTTGATCCGGTTCCTGAGGAACCTGCGCCTGCGGTTCCTGTTTTTCCTGTTGTTGAGCCTGCAGATACTGTTGTTCCGACCGCTTCAGGGGAGTTGGGCGGTTATTTGCTGCCTTTGCCGGTGGGAGCGTATTTCGGTTTGACGCAGTCGTCGTCTGATAGCTCTGGCAGGAGTTTCAACTCTAGTTTCGCCTGTTCGGCAGAGCAGTCGTGTTATTCCGTCAGCTTGGCCCTGGGTTCCAGCGGGGAGGTTTATACCGCTGAGTTGCGGCTGGCGCTCAATGGGGACCCTGGTGTCAATCGCTCTCGCATAGCGTTGGGTGATTGGCATTTCATTCGCCACGGCATGGCGCCTTTGAAGCTGGTCTGTCGCGACCAGAGCTTCTTCAGGGACGACACGGCCAGCAGCGACAGCTACGTCCGACCTCAAGCGAGCAATGCCCAGACTCTTTATGTCTGCCGCAATGTTATCACCCAGGCCCAGTTCGATGCCCTGTCAGTGGATGACTCTGATCTGGACAATGTGCTGCGGTTCACCGAGTCGGCAGGCACTAGCTCGGCTGGTTCTTTCGTAACTCCCAGATTTGTTGTTCCTGCCACGCCTGCGCCTGCTGCTGTGGCGCCGACTGCTGAGGGGCAGCTAGGCGGTTTTTCCCTGCCATTGCCCAGGAATGCGTATTTTGATTTGGAGCAGACGTCTGCTGACAGCTCTGGCAGAAGTTTCAGCGCAGGATTTGCCTGCTCTGATGGGCAGTCGTGCTATTTTGTTGGTTTGAACTTGTCTTCCGTCAACGGAGTGCGCAGCGCTGAGTTGAGGTTGGTCTTGAACGGCTTGCCGGACGCCAACCAGGACCGGCTGGTTTTAGGGAGTTGGCTTTTCATCCGCCACGGTCTGCTGCCCTTGAGTTTGGATTGCAGGGATTCAAACCTGTTCCAAGACGACACGGCGGACAGCGACAACTATGTCCGCGCTCATGGCAGCACGCAGACTTTGTTCGTGTGTCGCAATAGCATTACCAGCAGTTTTGCCCAGCAGCAATTTGATGCGCTTGCCGTAGATATTTACGACGACCAGTTTTTCACCACTAATGTGCTGCGGTTTTCTTTTCGTACGGGGGTGAGTTCGGAGAACTCTTTCATCACACCCAGTTTCACTCTGCCGCGTGCCATTCCATCACAAAGCCCCAACCCCACAGCCGCAGGAGAATTGGGCGGCTACTCCTTGCCTTTGCCCGAAGGTGCGTACTTCGACCTGGAACAGACGTCTGCTGACAGCTCTGCCAGAAGTTTCAGCACAGGATTTGCCTGCCCCACCGGCCAGACATGCTATTCAGCAGGGCTGAATCTGTCTTCCAGCAGCGGCCGGGCACGCACCGCGGAGTTGAGATTGGTGCTCAATGGGACGCCGGCCGCTAACCGAAACCGTATAGCATTCGGGGATTGGCACTTCATCCGCCACGGCTTGCCTGGATTGAAGCTGAACTGCCGGGACCGTGATCTGACTTCAGACAACGACGCCGCCCGAGACAACTACACCAGCGCCCACAACAACGGAACCCAAACCCTGTTCGTGTGCCGCAACAACATCCCCCAGCAACTATACAACACACTCAACGTGGACGTCCCAGACAGCAGATATTTCAAAACCAACATTGCCTACTTCACCGCAATCCAACTGGCAGCAGCGCCCGCCAATGCCAACGCAGGCACCCCAGGACACCTGGGAGGCCACCAGCTGCCCCTGACTGAAGGAGCGTACTTCGCCTTAGAACTAAAATATGCTAGCACAGGGACACACAGGGATCACTACAGTTATACAACTTATAAACTTGATTTTGTTTGCCCTGCTAGGTATGGGTGCGGCAGTGTGACTTTTCGTGTGAGTAGGCATTATGTGGATTATGATAGATCGTTGACCATAGAGGCTGAATTGGCAATACGGTTCACCAGCCCGCCTGGCCAGAATGAAATTGCTTTCGGGGATTGGATATTCACCCGCAGCGGTCAGTCGCCCTTTACATTGAATTGTCGAGACAACGACCTGTTTAGTGATTACAGGGCTGCAAATGACAGTTCGCACGGAGGGTCGCTTTACTTATGTCGCAATGACATCTCCCCACAGCAGTTCAATAGGTTGCATGCGACAAGCAGCGGCGTTCAAGACTCTGCAGTTCATATACTTCGTTTGGCTACGCGTTCAGGGATTAGTTCTGAGGAGTCTTACACCACTAAGGCTTTCACATTGCCGCGCACAGAGCCAGATGCTGCTTTAAATCTCTCCGCTGCTGGTCAACTAGGCGGCTATCAACTGCCTTTGCGTGAAGGAGCTTACTTCGCTATGCGCGACGGTGTGATAGACTTGCCGCCTATATTGAGAGAGGTGCGAGACATTCTGCCGGATTATCCGTGGGACTACGAACCGCGACCGTTTCTTCCGTTTGCGGGCGCTGCGGCTGGCGGCAGTTCAGATGCTAACAATGAGCCGAGATATGTCAGCGTGCCTATTGAAGGGTTTACGTTGTATCCGATTTGTCCTAGCGGCCAGACGTGCAATGATGATGATATTTTCGGCAGATATCACAGAGACGGCAATTACAATATTTATATTCGTCATTACTGGAGCTTTTCTGACGAATTGACAGATTTGCGGTTTGTGCTCAATGGAACTATAGAGGAGAATCGGAATCGCATAGTTTTCGGGGATTGGACGATTATTACCCACGACCTCCCTCACGTCAGGTTGAATTGCCGTGACCGGAACCTTGATAGGGACATTGCTGCTGAAGATGACAGCTATATTGAGCCTTATAATAATGGCACGCAGACGTTATACGTTTGTCGCAATACGATTACGCGGCAAGAGTTGCGTAACAAAGGTGGCGGTGGCTATGGCTTGAAGAGATACCCGTATTTCGTTGACAAGGTTCTTCACTTCACCGAGCACACCGGCACCAGTTCCGATGAGTCGTTTGTCACGCCCAGTTTTTTCGCTCCGTTGCTGGACACATCATCTGTTGCTGATCCCACAGCTCATGGCGAGTTGGGTGGCTATCTGTTGCCTTTGGCGGACGGCGCTCATTTCGACCTTCAACTGATCACCGAAGATTCAAATAGGAGTTTCGCTACCAGTGTTGCCTGCCCCGGTGGGCAGACATGTCATTCCGTTGCTTTTGACACCTCTTACATCAACGAAAAAAACATAGCTACTTTGACTGTCCATCTGAATGGTTCCCCATCTGCCAACAGAGACCGTATTCGACCGGGCTTCTGGCACATCCTGCGCCCTGGAGCCCAACCTTTGACACTGGACTGTCGAGACCAGAATCTCTCAGAAGACACAAGTGCCGACAACGACAGCTACATTAGCTCTTACAACAGCGGCAGGCAAACGCTCTACGTCTGCCAAGATACCATTATAGCCAGAAAATCAGTTGATTTTTGGGGAGCTTCAGGTTCCTCCGCTACCGCTGTTTTTGCTATTGCGCGTACTGCTGCAACGCGTTCTGTGAATCCGGCAGCGTCAGGGGAGTTAGGAGGCTACACACTGCCCTTGGCGGAAGGCGCTTTGTTCTACCTCCAGCAAGCATCGCCTCAGGCAACCCCTTCCCCGCAAGCATCAGGAGGGTCAGCTCCTTCCACCGCCCCCGCCGCCAGCACCGGGGCGAGTTTCACAACACGCTTCACCTGTCCCAGCGGGCAGACATGCCATTCCGCTGCTCTCAAGCTCACTTCCGAAAACGGGCAGCGCACAGCCGCGTTGGAGCTGGTTCTCAACGGCACTACAACTGCCAATAGGGAGCTGGTCGCGCTGGGGGACTGGACTTTTATCCGCCATGATCTTCCGGCACTCAAGCTGGATTGTCGTGATCGGAATTTGCTGCGAAACGATAATGCTCAAAATGACAACTACGTCCTGGCACACGGCTCAACTACAGACACCGCAGCCAATACCACTCAGACTCTGTATGTCTGTCGCAACACCATAACCCGTACCGTTACCCAAGAACAATTCAACACTCTGACACAGCAGGTTGACGATGACCGCTATTTCATAACTGATGCGCTTGTCTTCACTCGCCGCACCGCCACCAGCGCAGCCGCATCATTCGCTGCGTTTCCGCGTGTTGAGCCGTCTGCCAGCCCAGACCACACTGAGACAGGGAAGCTGGGCGGCTACCCGCTGCCCTTGCCGGTGGGGGCATACTTTGATCTGGAGCAGACATCCCATAGCGCTTTAGGTTCGGCTTTCAGCACCAGTTTTGTTTGCCCCAGCGGCCAGACCTGTGCTGGGGTGGATTTAACCTTTGGTGGCGGTTCGGAAGGTTATGTTGCCCTGGTCACGATTCGCTATAACGGCTCTCCGACACGAAATCAGCAGTTGATGGCACTGGGCGACTGGCATCTAGTCCGTGTCGGCATCCCCGCGTTGAGGTTGGATTGCCGGGACGAAAGCCTGGTGTTGAACACAGGAGCCACTAGTGACGGCTACATCCGCTCTGTCGGCACCCAGACTTATTATTACTGTCGCAACACGCTCACCCGAGACCAATTCAACGCCTGGAATAAAGCCATCAACAACGACACGACCGATACTACACTTCACCTCACCCGCCGCACAGCTACAAGTTCGGCAAGATCTTTCCTCACATTCCCCCGTGCAGAGCCGTCCGCCAACCCTGACCACACTACCACAGGAGAATTGGGGGGCTACACACTGCCGCTGCCGGCGGGAGCATATTTTGATTTGAGGCAGACATCTACCTCAAGCGTGGGACATGGCTTCACTACCCGCTTTGCTTGCCCCACCGGGCAGACCTGCTCTAGGATTTACTTTAGCTTGACTTCCGCTCAAGGCGCACATTCAGCAGCAATCAGAATCCAGTATAACGGCTCTTTTGCTCAAAATCGGGAGTTGATGGCATTTGGGGAATGGTATCTCGTCCGCCACGGCCTTCCAGCACTCAGTCTGCATTGCCAAGACGAGAACCTGTTTTTGGACAACAACCGCCTAGATGACAACTACGTCCGCTATTTTGGGGGAAAAACGAATTTTTATTGCAGGACTGGGCTGACCCAAAACCAATTCAACGCCTGGAACACAGCCATCCCTGCAAATGACACAACCGCAACCACACTCCACTTCATCCGCAGAACAGGCGAAAGCTCAGCAGAATCGTTCATCACCGAAGGGTTTGCCCATCCCCGCACCGAAAGAACCCTCACCTCAAACCCCACAGCTCCAAACCAGTTCGACCGCTACCCCCTGCCTCTGCCCGCTGGCGCCTACTTCCCCATGAGACAAACCTCCACTACCAGCACAGGCAGAAGCTTCAGCCTGAACGCCGCCTGCCCCACAGGTACAACCTGCCCTTCTCCCATAAGATTGGATTTATCTTCAGCCAACGGGAAATACACGGCCAGACTAACCCAAAATATGAACAACGCAACAAACTCTAGCATAAGATCTGGCGATTGGTACTTCATCCGACACGGCTCCACCCCACTAAAACTAGACTGCCGCGACAAAAATCTGGCTGAAAACACCAATGCCGACAACGACAGCTACACAACAGCACCAATCCCCTACCAACAAAACAGAGTCACATCTTACACCTGCCGCAACACCATAACCCAAACCCAATACAACAAACTCAACCGAAGCATTCCAGAAGACCAACATACCAACATCTTCACCGCCAACTTCTTGCACTTCACAGCCGAATCCTGCCGCAACATCCACCTAGGCCAATGCCTCCCCTTCACCACCGGAACAACATTCAAACTCTGCAGCACCCCCTCAAGAAATATTCTAGGCGACTATCTGAATAACTATGAATATGAAGCCGATGAATGCTTTAATTCCATCGCAAGTAGAAATGTCGATTTACAGATTGAATATGACAACAGCACTGTAACACTCAACTATGAACTGTCAAACCAGAAAAACTTGCTATTGCCAAGCACAGATGGCGATTCTTTGAACCATAGATTGTTCGCTTCAGGCTACTGGAAGCTATCCTCACCATCCTCTTCATATTCAATAGTTATGAACTGCACAGATCCAAATTTTACCCTAGCAAGTCATGAAGTTCTAAATGATGTTTCAGCTAATATTTTTGGCTCCTCTGACAGCCCCCACGTGAACTACAAGTGTGTAAATAGAAATATGAATCCCGGTACACTGAGGACATTTGACAGACTAGGTAACACAATCACTCTCACATACCTTGGCACACAAGCCCAGTCATCTGTCTATGCTCCCAACATAACACTTCTAGGAATGGAGGTAACACAAGGCACACAAGATCTAGAAGGCTCCCTGAGCCTAGTCAGAAACAGGCAGACAGCAGTCAGAGTATTCTTCGAAACAGCAACCGGTCAAACCAAAATTACAGCAAGCTTGAAGGCAACTAGAAGCGATGGAATAGCTCCAATAACTACAAGAATTGCACCATATAATGATGAAGGATATGTCAGCATATCTTCCAATCTATTTACTCATGAATACAGAGCAAGACGTGCAAATATAGACTCTACACTTAATTTTATTCTGCCAGCAGACTGGATTGATCTTGTCACAGGCATAACCTTAACCCTTAGACTTGATTTTCATACAAATGAGCAAGAAAATATTGTCAACTGTCAGGAAAAAATTGAGCCTGTAAATACATGCTCAGCTAACGTGACGTTCACGCAGGTATCACTCCCAAATATAGTTATGTTTCCGATACCTTTGCAATTATCTGATGATGAAGATGAGATTCCTTCAAAGCCTCTCGATCTAGATTTGCAGAAGGAATTGAATGTGATAGAAACTGTACTTCCCTTTCCACAGAATTCTTCTCTTCTTACGCCCGAGAGTCATGAATTTATGATACAGGGATATTCTAACACATTGCTTACTGTTAGAAAAAATGAGGATGGTGGCAAAAGATGCAAAAATGGAGATTTTGAGTTGAAACAAGCTCTTGATAAATTGAAAAAACTAAAGAAAAAGAATGGTAATTCTAGTGATATATATGTTGGTATCTTACGTGGTTCAGCTAGTTTAAACTCATCACTTGGGTGTGCTAGTCTAGAAAATAGAGTCTCAGTTTGGTATAATGAGACTCATTTGAGCAACAATGCCGCACATGAAATTGGTCATAATCTTGAACTATTTCACCCTGGCCAACGTGTTGATGGTAAAAATATAGGCTTATGTGATGAAAATGGAACAATTGACAATTATGAAGCGATTGGTCGCGATGGAATTACTGCAGGAGTTATTGCTGATCCATATCCCACTAATGATTTTGATAACTCACGAACTGATATTAATGAAGGTGATTTGAGGCCACTACTTGGGCCAATTGGGGATGCAAATAAGGAAGTATGGGGACTTGACATTGATCTTATGGATAAAAAATACCGTTATTCTTCTGAACAATGGGGGGCCGAGGGTTTACTTGAGTCACGTATTATATCCGATCCAAGAGATGTGCATGAGTTGATGAGTTACTGCACTGATTCAAGATGGGCAGAAGCATTTGATCAGCACCAACCCCCACATAATGGATGGTTAGGCAATAAACATCTTCAAAATATCATTACTTTATTTGATGTTACCAGATCTGGAGGTGCCAGTGGTACATCTGGAGTTGTGCCTTCTGACTTATTTATTGGTAAAATACTTTTTGATGATAATGTAGAATCTGGTGTACAGTTAGATAGGGTTTACTCTAGACCTAGGTTAGTTGAGCCAGGTGAGCCAGGTGATTATATTTTAGTATTACACGATAGTACTGGATCAAATATACGTCAGATTCCGTTTAGAGCAACTAAAGAAAAATTTTCTGATGGTTCAGTATCTGAGGAAGCTAATTTTAGTATATTGGTATATGATCCTCCTGATTATTCCAGTTTCTCTATAAAGAAAAAAGGTGAAGACAAGAATTTGTTTTTTTCGGTTAGATCATCTAACAATCCAACAGTAATTTTATCTGGCATTGCAGACGGCCAATTATTTTCTCATGAAGAAACTATTGATCTTTCATTTATGGGAGTAGACATAGATGGTGATACCTTATCATATGAAATATATTATTCAACGGATAGAGGTGCTTCATATGAGGTCATAAATTTAGAAACCTTTCAGACCAGTCTATCGCTAAGAGCTGATGATTTCCCTGGTTCAAATAATGCTAGATTTGGTGTCTCCGTATCAGATGGAACACGATCAACTTTTGTTGAGACACCTATTTTTCGCATTGAGAATCATGCTCCTGAAGTTAGGATTGATGGTGCTTCTGATAGGGTGCTTGTTGGATATCAGGGTTTTATTTTGGATGCTTGGGGTTATGACAAAGAAAATGGTCTGCTGCCTCATAGTGCATTTACCTGGCGTAGTAGTGCAGATGGCTATTTAGGAACTGGTAGTTATCTAGTACTTTCCACAGATCAATTAACACCGGGCGAACATATTATAACTGTCTCAGTCACTGATAATACAGGGTTATCATCTACTGATTCTACAACCATTATTGTGAACATGGATAACTCTAACCCAGAAGCGGTGGATGATAATCTCTCCGCCTTGCTTAGCGAGCCAGTGTTATTTGATGTGTTGGCTAATGATAATAGTGGAGGGGGAAATACTAGTAATCTTAACTTAGAAATTGTTGAATATCCGGAGTTAGGGCATGCTGAGATAGTTACCTCTCCTATGGGCAGTTCTACCATTAGATACCAAGGGCATACTAGTGGGTATGATAACTTCCAATATGAAATTTGTGATCAGATTGGAAGGTGTGACACTGCCACCGTAATTCTGCAAGTTGGTTTATCTAGTTGCACTGTTTTTGGAACTGAAAGCGATGATCGGTTGGTTGGAACATCTGAAGATGATGTTATATGTGGACTTGCGGGCAATGACATAATTGATGGTTTGGGAGGTAGCGACATAATCCTTGCAGGGGCAGGAGATGATACTATATACGGACGTCTTGGAGACGATGTTATTCGTGGCGAAGCGGGCAATGACATAATTCTGGGACACCGAGGCGATGATAATATCTATGGAGGTCAAGGAGATGATAATATCTATGGTGGTGATGGAGATGATACCATCAGAGGTGATGATGGGGCTGATACGTTGTCCGGAGAAGCAGGCAACGATATCATTGAAGGAGGAAAGGGGTCTGATATAATAGGCGGTGGTCGAGGAGATGATACTATTAGAGGTGGCCCAGGTAATGACAACATTAGAGGCAATTCAGGAGCTGACACCATAGATGGTGGGACTGGAACCGATACAATACTTGGTGTAGCAGCAGAGGACACTGTAACTGATGAACAATAGAAGCTACAGCATATTTAGTAAAGTTTTTCGTATTTTTTTGGCAATATTTGCTCTTGTATTTTTAGTTGCTTTAGGACTCTTTGCAGTTTCTGCCTTCAATCAAAAGGCACCCGTTGATTGCTGGGAACAGGTTAATGCTGCAGGTGAAGATTTTAATTCAATTTTCCCTAATTCAGAGTTCTCTGTTATTGAGAGTAGTTTTAGTGAAAAAAATTCATCTGGGAGTGGTTCTGCTGAAAATAATCCTCCAGTTGTGTGGATTGATAATCATCCTATTGTTATTGAAACTGGACAACCGGAAAATTTTTCGCCTTCCAGTAGATTCAGTCTTGAATTACAGGCTCATGCTTGGGACCCTGAGGATGGTTGGTTGGATAATGATGCATTTATGTGGTACAGTGGTGAAATCAAAAGCTATGAAAGTAGTTTGCCGATTCGAAGTAACCTAGCGGATTTAAGCACTTTGTCACCAACTGCTAACCGTATAAGTTTGCCTTACGGTTGTCATATAGTAACCGTTTTTGCAATTGATAGTGCGGGGTTGTCAGGTGTGGCTAAAACTGTTGTTGCTATTAATTTACCCAATAGTGCACCTATCGCTTCAGATGATATTATTTCTACTTCACTTTCTGATAGAACTAATTTTGATGTACTAAGCAATGATTTTGACTTAGAGAGAAATATCAACATGGATACATTGAGAATAGTTATACCTCCAAAGCTAGGCAATGCTGGAGTAAAACTAGATAACAACATAAGTAAAGATAAATCTTTCCCATACTCATTCCGGCTGGATCCAAAGTTTGCCTATGTGGATTTACAAGATGATAGTAGTTCTGGCTCCTTATGGTATGAAGCTAATAATGTTGGACTGGACAGCCTAGTATATGAGATTTGTGACATTGGCTTACTATGTGATACTGCTACTGTTCATATTTATTCTGGGCTAGTTGACTGCACAATAATTGGTTCAAATAGTGATAAAGATGAACTTATTACTGGTACAAATAGCGATGATATTATTTGTGGACTAGAAGGCAATGATAGAATTTTTGGCGGCTTAGGTAAGGATACAATTTACGGCGGCGCAGGACAAGATACAATTTATGGTGGCGCAGGACAAGACACAATTTATGGTGATACAGGTGATGACATAATTTATGGTGGTGCAGGTAACGATAAGATTGCTAGTGGCCCAGGCGAAGACATAATTTATGGTGGGGCGGGACAGGATAATGTTGGAACAATTAATGAGACCAATATAAGTCAGCGGAAAGATATGGTGTATCAGGATTTTATTGACATAAGCTCTGCTTCTGAGGGGTTAAGTCTGCAGGAACAAGTTTATATTGATCAAATTATTTTGGAATGTGAATTTAGATTTAGTACGACACAAGTGCTTAATAATTGTGGGGAATTCGCGAGCAATTTGTGTTTATCCAGAATTGCTTTGGGCCTCAGTCGGCAAGAAAATATTGATGAATCAAGAATGGTTATTGTTGATTTTCTTTGCCAAGCTGCTGATCTAGCTGAAAAAAGC
>JAPYNY010000014.1 GCA_028283145.1 Candidatus Hopanoidivorans cymbastelae | reverse complement strand
TGCGCTCCGCAGCAACTAGCAGTAAGCGGCCTGCCAGGCTCAGTGCCGGGACAGCTGATCCTGCCAACAGGCTGGGTGACGCTGCCGTTCAACGGACCCACAGGCACCACCCCCCAAGCCTTCGCGCAAGCCCTGGACGATGCCATAACCAGCCTATGGATCTGGAACACCCAAACCCAAACCTGGGCCGGCTGGACAACTCGCGGCGGCAGCCAAGGCCTGGACACCCTCACCAACGGCGACATCATCATGGCCTACTCACCCGCCCCCCAAAGAGTAACCTACACCCCCAACACACTACTGAACCCACCGCCGAACACCGGCACACTCACACTACCGCCCCGATACTCACAACAAATCTACACCGGCGCAACCCCACAACTGATCACCAACCTGCTAGGCGACCAAACACAACTCATCCCCCTGATACTACGCTGGAACACCCAAACCCAACAATGGAACTACAACCTCCCAAACAGGCAACCACTGGCAACGTTGGACATCCCCTGGTTCGACACCATCAACCCCGGCGACACACTCCTCATCTACAACAACGCACCAACACCCACCACCATCCCCTGGACATAACCCGCCGCCACATAGTTCACGTGAGCGCGACATAGCAACCAACCCCTAGCCACAATACCCGGTTGGGCTAAAACTCGCTAAGTCCACCCCTTCCCTCAGTAGCTCAAAACCGCTTAGGAAGCTGGAGAGGTTGCCCGAGAGGGGGGAAGTAGCCCAAGAAGGGAGGTTGCCTAAGGGCACAAAGGAGTGCTCGTAATTGCGCGTTGAGCAAGCCTCTGCTAGTTGCTTTTGTCCGTTTTCCAGTTGTAATTCCATCCCAAAAAGGTGCTGTCGGAGAGACGGACATGGCCGAAACTGTTCAACGCGGCCAAAAACAGCAGCAATACTGCTAGCTGTTGGCAGGCAGGAAAACTAAAGAGCTTTTTAGCCGACAATGCCCGGCCAAGAACATTGCTGCTAAACGCTTTAGGCTTAGTTTAATAACCGATGCCTGCTACGACTCCCTCCCACTAAACAAGACATAAACACCTCACCAAACACATCAGCGAATTCACAAACAGGAAAAACCACAGATAAAAACCCATCCCGCAGCAAGTACACCACACTCCCGCCACCGCCCAACCAAAATACAAAATTCCCTAAAATTAACTTAGAGTATGCCCCAAGCCTTAGCAGAAGTCGAAACACAGACACATAAAATCAGTTGGCCAGAGGTGCTGGAGCAGTTGCTGGCTGGTGAAAATTTGAGCAAAACCACCGCCTGTCAGGTGATGGAAACAATGCTGGCGGGCCAAGCTACCTCCGCCCAGATTTCAGCCTTTCTAACAGCTTTGCGCTCCAAGGGAGCCAACACGGCCGAACTCTCTGGCTTTTTGCAAGCCATGTGGGAAGCTGCCGAACTCGTGCCATTGGACTCAGAATCTTTAAATGTGATTGATACCTGTGGCACTGGAGGAGACGGACTGCAGACTTTCAACATCTCTACGATTTCAGCTGTGGTTGTAGCCGGAGCAGGGGGCAAAGTGTGCAAGCACGGCAATCGTGCCGTCTCCTCAACTAGCGGTTCAGCTGACTTGGTGGAAAGTTTAGGCATCAATCTGGAAATGACACCCAAGCAGGTAGCCCAGTGTGTTGAGGAGGTGGGGATAGGGTTTTGCTTTGCCCCCAGATTTCACCCAGCTATGCGCTTTGTGGGCCCAACCAGAAAAGAAATTGGCATTGCCAGTGTATTCAATTTCTTGGGACCTCTGGCAAATCCAGCCAAGGTAAGACGCCAGATTGTGGGCACCAGCAATCTCAGCATGGCTCAACCACTAGCTGAAGTGCTGCAAAATCTGGGGCACAGCCATGCCATGGTGATCTTCGGCGACAGTGGCATGGATGAACTTTCTATCACTGGCCCGTCCTTGGTGTTTCATCTCCGCCAGGGACGCATGCGGCGCTATGAAATTGATCCTCGAAATTTTGGACTGCAGGGCAATTCGCTGACTGAGCTAAAGGGCGGAAATGCAGAGTTCAATGCTAAAATTGCCTATTCCATCCTGACTGGTAAAAGAGGGGCGCCTCGAAGTATTGTAGTTTTAAATGCTGCTGCTGCTCTAGTTGTAGCAGACCAAGTCGGAGAGTTGGCTGAAGGCGTGCAGGCTGCCGAAGCCTCCATTGACTCAGGTCAGGCACTAAAGGTGCTGGAGCAGTGGCAGGATTTCTCCAAAACAACCTAAAAGCAAAACCACCAATAGAACAAGACACCGACTCCAAGGAGGTAATAAATGTCAGAACGAACCCAAAAAAGCCAAGATACAACAGCAACTGAAAGCCAAGAATTCAAAAAAACCAACAAAACAGACCTGAAAGAACAAAAATCATCCAAAAATTCAACTGGAGGAGATCTAAGCGAGACGGGCAACTCCAATGAAGATGCCAACTGCCTGTCAGATTTTCCTGAGGAAGAACTGCAGGTTTTAGCGGCCCTGTGGAGCTTGGCCATGAAAGCTGATTTGCCGCCAGACGTTGAGCGCCGTATAGCTCCGTTCAGAAAATTCCAGCAGATTCCAGAGCAAAGCTTGGAAATTATGCGCAGTGCACTTAACTCAGATGCCGAGCTGAGAGCATCGATGCATGAAAAACTTACTGAGGAAGACTCTGATTTTCTCTCCATGTTGGTGAATTTTGTGGACGAACAGACCCGAAATTCCGCTAAGACAAGCAAGCCAGAACACGAGCCAAAACACAACTCCAAGGAGTTACTGGAAAAACACTATCCTGCTTTGGTGAACCTCTGGTTATTGCGTCCGCCTGGTTGGCGGCAGGAGCTGGACCGTCTGCTTATTCTTCACAGCGAGTTACGCCTGTTGGAAGAAACCAGCACTCGGCAAAGAAACGAAATCCAAAATGTCAAAAATAGCCCGCAAAAAACCAAAGACAAGGAAACCAAAACCAAAAAAGAAATTGAGAAGTTGAGACTGAAGCTCAAAGAAGAGCAATCGGGCAAGCGGATGGCTGACAGCCAAGTCAGAAAATTAACCGACCAGTTTGCCGATGCCGAGGAGTTGATGAAACAGCTTCGCGAAGATCTAAATACCAAAACAGATGAACTTACGAGCATTCGTCGTCGTCATGAAAAACTTCAAAAAGATTTGACTGAAAAACAGCAAAATATTCAACGGCTAGAAAAACAGGTGCGCCAGTTGACTGAAGAGCAACAGTCCAAGCCACCGCCCAAGCCCAAGAAAAAACGCACCGGCTACAAGCGCAAAAATCACCCGATAATTGACAACGCCAGCAGCGAACCTCGCCATCCCATTGCGCCGCCAAAAGGCACAGGCTCTTTCAGCGAGACCTCAGCCTTTCACTACATGCATCAAACCACCATTGTGATCATTGATGGCTACAACTTCATCTATTGCGGCTGGCAGGAGGAAACTCAAGATTTGCACGCACATTTTGAAAATGGAGAACAAAGATCAAAATCCAGCGATTCTGCCCACCAAACAGGTTTGGAAGTTTTCAGAAACCGATTGATTGACAACTGCCTGCAAGCTTTCGCAGCTTACAAAAGCTACAAATTAGAGAGAATCAGCATAATTTTTGACGGCAAATATCCAGCCCCTGCCACTTCCTACCCGCCTCAAAGCGGTGTTCAGGTGATCTTCACGAAAAATGGTGCTATTGCTGATGATGAAATTGTGGACAGAATTCAGCAATATCCCGCAACCAAGGCAATCGTGGTGGTTACCGATGACAACGAATTGCGAAATCGCTGCAAGGAACATGGAGCCACGATTATGTCAGTTACTCAGCTTTTGCGTATCTTTCAGCAAAAACATTGACGGCCATGGCTTCAACGAGCTATGTGCTTCAACTTTGTGAGCTGGGCAAGTCGGCTGGTCTAGATGCGCTGGGAGTGGCTAGCGCTGAACCTTTTGAAGCTGCCAAGGGCATTCTTCACACACGCAAGCAGCAGGGACTTTCTGGTGGTATGCAGTTCACCTTCCGCAACCCTGATCGGTCAACCACTCCTGAATCGACCCTGGCGGAAGCCAGAACTTTGATCGTAGGGGCTCTGGCATATCAGAGCGCCAGCCCACCAAAGCAGGCAACAGCGACTGAAATCTACGGACAGGTAGCCAGTTACGCCCAGCGCGATTACTACGGACAACTGCGTTTGGGGCTGGATGCCATTGCCCGCCAACTGCAAGCTGATGGATGGCAGGCAAAAATTGTCATTGACGATAACGCCCTAATGGACAGGGAAGCTGCCTTCAGAGCAGGACTGGGCTGGTATGGAAAAAACACTTGCCTGCTGATTCCTAGGCGTGGCAGCCAATTTGTTTTAGGGTCGGTCATAACTGATGTGCCTCTGCCATACTCGCAACCCATTGACAGATCGTGCGGGACTTGCAGTCTCTGCCAACGGGCTTGTCCTACAGGAGCTTTGGATACAGCTGGACAACTAGACGCTAGGCGGTGCTTGGCATGGCTGTTGCAGCAGGGGGGGATTTTCCCAAGGCAGCACCGGGCAGCGCTTGGCAACCGCTTCTATGGTTGTGATAGTTGTCAGACTGCTTGTCCGGTCGGAAAGTCGGCAACAGGGCTGCGGAACAAGAACCAATTCGAGGTTGCTGCTGGTGAAGGCGCTATTTCTGGCGGGGGCGCTACCGGCGAAAGCTCTACTGGTGAAGACACTGTATTGGATCGGGTTGAAATCTTGTCGCTGTTGATATCCACCGATGAAGAACTGCTCAGACGATACGGCCGCTTTTATATAGCCAAGCGCCAGCCTCGTTACCTTAGGCGCAACGCTCTAGTGGTGCTGGGCAACACAGGAAATCCCAAATCTTGGGCCACCCGAACAACGCTGGCGGCAGCTTTACGCGATACTGACCCAATCGTTAGAGCTCACGCTGTATGGGCAGCTCGTAGAATGGGCTTAGATAATCTAGCTTTATCAGCTCAATATGATTGTGATGCTAGAGTCCGCGAAGAAGCCAGGCTGCCGGTGGAAGTCAGAACTTCAGCAAAGTGAAATGCCTGCTGCTGACCAACGATTATCCTCCCAAAATAGGAGGGATTCAAATCTACCTATGGGAACTTTGGCGCCGACTCCCTCCTGACAAAGTTTCAGTCTTCACACGGGACCATCCGGGCTCACAAAGCTTTGATCGCGCAGAGCCTTATCACATAACCAGAGTGCCCGACAAATTTCTATTGCCAACTCCACAGCTTAAAAATCGTATCAACGCCCACTTGGCTCAGACCGACCCAGATCTGGTCTTGATCGACCCGGCCCTGCCGTTGGGTTTGCTTGGCAAGCAGCTAATCAAGCCTTACGGAGTTGTTTTGCACGGTGCTGAAGCCACCATACCATCACAACTGCCCATCATGCGCCAAGTCATGCATCGTGTACTAAAACATGCGCAAGTCATTATTTCTGCTAGCCAATGGGCCACTAAAATTGCCTGCGACCAGCGTCTTCAAAACATGACCCACTACGTCCCTCCCGGCGTGGATACCGAACGCTTCAGGCCACACACGCCTGAAGAGCGAACAGCGACCCGAAAACTTTTTGGCTTATCTAGAAATTCACTTGTGTTGTTGAGCGTGAGCAGGCTGGTGCCCCGCAAAGGCATGGATGACCTGATCATCATAGCCGACCGCGTCTATCAAAGCCACCCTGAGTTGGAATTGGCAATTGCAGGAACTGGACGGGATTTGCCCAGACTGAAAAGCTTAGCTAGGGGTGTCCAAGTTCCAGTGCGATTTTTAGGCCGAGTGCCAGATGAAGACCTGCCTTCACTCTATGGAGCTGCCGATATCTTTGCTATGCTTTGCCGGCAGCGCTGGGGAGGTTTAGAACAGGAAGGTTTTGGAGTAGTTTTTTTGGAGGCGGCTGCCACTGGCTTGCCGCAGATTGCCGGGCTCAGTGGGGGAGCGGCTGAAGCTGTAGAGCATGGAAAATCAGGTTTGGTTGTGTCGACTCCTGGTTTCTGGCGGCAAAGGTTCAGAATGGAAACAAACTTTGCACCCAAGTCCAAGCTGAATCAAAGAGCACCAGCTCAAAAGGCTTTAGCGCAGTTGGCTGACAATATGTTTTTACGTCAGCAAATGGGAGAATCGGCACACCTTAGAGCCACCAGCCAGTTCTCTTATGATCTGTTGGCCAAGCAACTAGCCGAGGCTCTCAGTTTGTAGCTGCTGTCTTGGAACTTGGTAGGCTAAATTTTAATGACCCAAAGTGCCAGCCATTCCATTGCCGTAGCTGCTTCACCCCAAGTTTGCCTTGAAGTTATCACAGAAGTTGAGCGATATCCGCAATGGATTTGCGAAATCAAAGAAGTCAAGATTCTAGCCAGAGGTGACGAAGGTCTGCCTAGCAGAGTCTTCTTCAGGGTTGGGGCTATGGGTCGCAGTGTCAGCTATACCTTGGACTACTACTATGGCTCTAATCCCCTGCGTGTCGCCTGGCGCTTGATGGAGGGCACCTTGTTGCGCCGGCTGGATGGTGAATATCGGTTTATACCTGTGCCGTCCGACCCCAGCGCCACCGACCTTCACTTTCGCTTGGAGGTGGATATGCTCACCAAAATGCCAGGTTTTGTCACCCGCAGAGCAGAGCAACGAATCATCAACTCTGCCATTGACGGAGTCAGAAACAGGGCCGAACAGATAGCCATGCTTGAAGCTCAGATCTAGTCTTGCTGTTTTGAATTGCCTATGGGGGCTGCCAAGCCAAATAAATCAGTTGCAACCCTGCTAGGCGCTGATATCGGGGGGACATCTATCAGAAGCACAGTTGTGCAGTTGCTGAACCCACTCAGTTGCCGAGTGCTAAGCCAAACCCAACAACTACGGCCTCGGGGTGCACAGGAGTTGGTCGAAGCAATCTCTCAAATAGCTGATGATCAAGCCAGCGGTCTAGGTATAACTCTTGATGCTGTTGGTGTTGGTTGTGCCGGCTTTGTGCAGATGGACGGAGTTGTGATGCACTCGCCCAATATCGCATCCATCAACAATTTTCCTCTCAGACAAAAGCTTGAGGAGAAACTCACCTGTCCTATAGCAGTGGAAAATGATGCCGCTGCCGCAGCCTGGGCAGAAGCTAAATTGGGGGTTGGCGCCCAGGCCAGCAATGTGGTGTTTTTAGGTTTTGGCACAGGCATTGGAGGGGCTCTTGTGATAGACGGCAGGTTATGCAGAGGAGTGCACGGATTCGGAACAGAACCAGGGCATATGACTGTGGAACCGACCGGGCCTGCCTGTCAGTGTGGCAGGAAAGGTTGTTGGGAACTATTTGCTTCAGGCACCGCTTTGGGAAGGTACGCACAGGAAGCTGTGGGCTCCGATTCCTCCAGTGCTATTCTAGAGCTCGCTGGTGGCAACGTTGAAGCCATCCGAGGCGAGCATGTAACCGCTGCTCTAGCCAAAGGAGATCCTACTGCTCAAGCTGTCTTTGACCGACTGTATGACTGGATTGCTGTGGGGCTGAACAATATAGTCACATTGGTCGACCCTGAACTGGTGATTCTGGGAGGTGGATTGAGCGATATGGGAGATGATTTCCTAGCCGGTGTGCGTAGTTCTTATCGGAGGCTTTATACCAGCCACGATGTGCGTCAAAAGCTGAGAATTGAACTAGCTAGTTATGGCGAGAACTCAGGTGCTGTCGGAGCAGCTCTGCTAGCTGGCGAACTGCTAGAACCTGAGCTGGGCGCTAGATAACTAGCCCAAAAACCGACCTGTCAGCGAACTTGCAGCAAAATAACTTATAGACATGGAATTCCGACGTATTCGGCAACTGCCTCCCTATGTCTTTACGACCATAGACACCCTGAAAATTCAAGGGCGCCGAGCCGGCAGAGACATCATCGATCTGGGATTTGGCAACCCCGACTTGCCCTCCCCCGAGACCACAGTGGCAAAACTAGCCGAAGCAGCTCACAACCCCCGCAACCATCGCTATTCCTCCAGCAAGGGTCTGCCCAAGTTGCGCCAAGCTATCACAGATCATTATCAGCGTAGCTTTGGCGTGGAACTAGACCCTGACACTGAAGCCATCAATACCATTGGAGCCAAAGAGGGCTTCTCACACCTGATGTGGACGTTACTGCAACCTGGCGATGCTGCCTTGGTGCCCTCTCCGTCTTATCCAATTCACATCTATGCACCGCTGCTGGCAGGGGCTGAGATTCGTCGCCTGCCGCTTAGCCCACATGCCGATCTTTTCACTAATTTCCAAGAGCGCTTTGAGTACTCCTGGCCTAAGCCAAGGGTTATCATCTTGTCTTTCCCCCATAATCCAACTACTACTTGCGTGGATGCCGAGTTCATGCAGCGCGTAGTGGATTTTGCACATGAGAACGAAACTCTGCTGGTTCACGACTTTGCTTATGCCGATCTTGGTTTTGATGGCTACAAACCGCCTTCAATCTTATCGGCCAAGGGTGCCAAAGAAGTAGCTGTCGAGCTTTACTCAATGACCAAATCATTTTCCATGGCGGGCTGGAGGGTAGCCTTCATGTTGGGCAACTCCGAGGTGGTTCAAGCTCTGACCAAGTTGAAGTCCTACCTTGACTATGGTTCGTTCCAACCCATTCAAATAGCGGCCACAGTTACTTTAAATGAGGAGCCAGATTTTCCCGGTGAAGTCTGCCAGATTTATCAGCAGCGTCGCGATGTTCTGTGCGAAGGTCTCAACCGTATTGGCTGGACAGTAGAGCCACCTAGGGGCACCATGTTTGTCTGGGCCAAAATTCCAGAGTCTTGCCAGGAATTAGGTTCAGTTGAGTTTGCTTCCCGTCTAGTAACACAAGCCGACGTTGCGGTGTCTCCGGGGATAGGCTTTGGCCCCGGTGGTGAAGGCTATGTGCGCTTTGCCCTGATTGAAAACGAACAGCGCATACGGCAAGCCATCCGGAACCTAGACCGCTACATCAATCAACTGGGCAACCATAACCGGCTTGTTGGCAGCAACTCATCTAGTGACCAATCATCTAGTGATCAAGTTTCGCTCACAAGCAGTGCCCAAAAGCTATAGTTCGCTCCACAGCCCTCTCCCAAAGCTGCTGTTCTCGCGAATAGTCCCGCCCGCTGGGGATGAATTCCTGGTCCAGTTCCCATTGTTGTTTCAGGTCATCCAGCGAACCCCAAACACCCACTCCCAAACCAGCTAACCAGGCAGCACCCCGCGCGGTAGTTTCGGTTACCTTGGGGCGAGCTACCGTGGCATTCAATACATCGGCCTGATGCTGAAGCAAGGTATTCATGACAGCTGCTCCGCCATCAACACGCAAAATGCCCAGATTTTTGCTTGAAGCTTGTTCCATTTCTTGCACGACATCTCGTGTCTGCCACGACATAGACGCGATAGTCGCCCTAGCTAGCTGCGGCAGCCCGGTCTGGGAAGTCAGTCCGAATATGGCGCCTCTGGCATCAGGGTCCCACCAAGGGCTGCCCAAGCCTGTAAATGCGGGCACGATGATACATCCGCCGGTGTCGTCGCAGCGAAGGGCTTGAGCTTCCACTTCGGAAGCTTGTGTGATAACCCCTAAGCCGTCTCGCAGCCACTGCACCGCAGCCCCAGTAACGAAAATGGCACCTTCCAATACATATGCTGCTTCGCCTGACGACAACTCCCAGCCCACGGATGTCAACAGGCCCTCATGGCTGAGCGAATCAGTTAGTTCAGAACCTATATTCATCAACACAAAAGACCCTGTGCCATAGGTGTTCTTGGCGTCGCCCGGCTCAAAGCAAGCCTGCCCAAATAAGGCTGCCTGTTGGTCTCCGGCAATGCCGGCGATGGGAATGCCATCAGGTAGCGGAGTCTCCTTGGTGTGTCCAAAAATACCACTGGAAGGCAGCACCTGCGCAAGAGCAGACATTGGGATGTTGAAAAAATCACAAAGCTCCTGCGACCATTGGCGTTCCTGGATGTCAAATAACATAGTGCGTGAAGCATTGGAAGCCTCTGTAGCAAAAGTGTCACCTTGGGTAAGTTTCCAAAGCAGCCAAGTGTCAATGGTGCCAAAAGCCAGCCGGTCAGGTGGAATCTGCGTCTGGTTGGCGAGCCAAGCAAATTTTGTGGCTGAAAAATAGGGGTCCAGAACCAGCCCTGTCAAAAAGCGAATACGGGGCAGATACCCTGCGTCTTCGATAGCTCTGCATTGGTCGGCTGTGCGTCTGTCCTGCCAGACAATGGCTTTTTGATCGGTTTGGCCGGTCTGTCTGTCCCAGACAACTGCTGTTTCACGTTGATTGGTTATGCCGATAGCTGCAATGGGCTCTTCCAGTTCAGCACATAGATTGCTCAGGGTACTGCGAGCCGCCAGCCAAATCTCTTCAGGGTCATGCTCTACCCAGCCAGGCTGGGGAAAGTACTGTGTGAATTCCTGGTGTGACAAACCAACGATTTTCCCCGATTCAGCCATTCCCAGAGCTCTCACGCCTGTAGTGCCAGCATCCAGTGCAACAATAACTGCCATATATTTAGATTAACTAGTATCTGCTAAGACATAGGAGAGATCATGTCCACCATGCAAAATCAAAAACTCCGTATTGGAGTGTTAACCGGCGGGGGAGACTGCCCCGGTCTTAACGCAGTGATTCGCGCTGTAGTGCGCAAAGCGGAGCGAGTCTGGGGAGATCAAGTGATTGGCTTTCAAAATGGCTGGAAAGGATTGCTGGATGACGAGTGGCAGCCGCTGGATATTGAAGCGCTGAGAGGCACCCTGCCCCGTGGCGGCACTATCATTGGAACTTCCAGGATTCAGCCGTACATGTTTGACGATGGAGTAGAGCGAGTGCGAGCTACCGCTGAGAGGCACAAACTTGATGCTCTGGTGGTCATTGGGGGAGAGGGAACTTTGTCAGTCGCGCGCCAAATTGATGAGGAAGGGTTTTTAGCGGTTGTGGGGGTGCCCAAGACCATTGACAATGACATAGCAGCTACCGAGATGACCTTCGGCTTTCAGACTGCCGTTCAAATAGCGGTGGATGCCATTGACCGGCTGCATTCCACAGCTGAATCTCACCACCGCATAATGCTGGTGGAGGTGATGGGGCGCCATGTCGGACATATTGCTACTTGGGCCGGCATTGCCGGGGGAGCTACCATGATACTGGTTCCCGAAGAGCCCTTTGACATTGACGAAGTGGCTAAAATTTTGCAGTGGCGGCATGAAACCAACCGTTATGCCTCCATTGTGGTGGTGGCTGAAGGGGCACAGCCTGTGCCGGGTACTTTAGACCTGCCGCCAGTGGAGGTAGATGAATTCGGACATAAGCGACTTGGAGGCATTGCCAGCGTAGTAGCCAGTGAAATTGAGTTGCGAACTGGCACGGAAACTCGTGTGTTGGTGTTGGGCCACATCCAAAGAGGGGGCACACCCTGTGCCTATGATCGGGTGTTGTGCACGCGCTATGGGGTGGCTGCCATAGATGCTGTGCATGAAGGAAAAAAAGGGCAGATGGTGGCACTGAAGGGTGATCGAATCGTGTGCGTACCGCTTGAAGATGCCACAACTGAACTCAAATATGTTGCCCCCAAGCTGTTGGATACAGCCAAGGTCTTTTACCCACCTGCAACTTAAGTCATTCTTCGGGTGGAGGGATTTAGAAGGGCGGGGTAGGAGGGCAGGGGATTTAGCTTTCCTGTGGCCGGTGCCTTATTCTTCGGATTCTTCGGTAAGCAGAGGGACAAGTATATTGTTCTCAATTCCAAAGGGCGGAGCCTCGCCAATGCCTTCAACGTCCAAGGGCGGTAACAAGGTCGGGCCTTCGTCTGCCTCAGCTTCAGTCGGCTCAGATTGTGCCGGGGGAGACTCAAGGAAAAAAGAGTTCAACTCATCCACGGGGAACCGCAAACTCAGCAGTTGGCTATAGTCTTCAGCCGTCACCGACCTTTGAACGTTGCCTCGGTCGGTAGGCAATTCCTGAGCCACCCCGCCAATTGTGATGCCGATGGATACGACGTCGGTGCTTTCTGTGAGAGTCAAAGTAATCTGACCAATGGCCAGATAGATCTGCCTGCCTGACAAATCTTTCAGACTGGTGTCGCTGACGAATTCAATCACAAAATTATCCCCGTCGAGCTCGGTCCGCACAACTTCGTCATATAGAGGCAGATAGGTTCTGTAGCCATCTAGGGATTCATTTTGGGTAGGCCCTGCCAGTAACAACTCCAAAGTCGCCTCGGGAGTAGGGGCCTGCGGCAAGCTGCGTGATATAGCCTCAAGAGTCTCATCATTCAAACCGCGGTCGAAGAACAAAGTTGCTCTGCCTTGGGAAGTTGCAGGAAATGAAGAGCCGGCAGGCTCTTGTGGAGACTGCTCAACCAACTGGACGGAAGCGGAAGTGGGGTCAAAATTCTCAGAGTCCAAAACAATTGCTCTGGGCGAGCCATCCACCGGCACACCACACGCTGACAGGGCAAACCCCCCAATGGCCATCAAGCCCAAAGTCAACTTCCACATGGCTATCATAGCATCTGACTTTCACTATAGATGTTTGTCGTATCCGATGATTTGGTCATCGGCTGGGTGAGCGGCAGCTTGACAACAAAGCGGGCACCACCTCTAGAGTTAACGTCTTCTACCCAAATATCGCCATTGTGCAGCCTTACTCTTTCTTTGGCTATGGCTAAGCCTAAACCCGTTCCGCTGCTTTTGCCTCGATTTAAACCCACTGAACCTCGTGTGAAGCGGTCAAAAATTTTCTCCTTGTCTTCGTCTTCCACACCGGGGCCACGGTCTTCCATAGCAAAAAAGATAGCATCATCTTCTCTCCAAACGTTCACAGTTGTTGCTCCGTCAGCATATTCTTGTGCATTTCTTAGCAAATTCAAAAATACCTGGCTCAATAATTTCTCATCACCTTCAAATTGAATTGAGCTATTTTCAAGCACAATGGGCACGTCTTGGCCCAAGAGTTCCTTCATAAATTTTTGCGCATCAATGAACGTCAGATCCAAAATTATGCTTTCTGGAGGCCTGGAAATTTCAAGCAGATCCAGCAGCAACTGGCGAAAGCGCTCAACCTCCACAGCCAGCAATTCCAAGGCTTGCTGAGCTTGGCCGGGGAACTTCTCGCTATAGCTTTTGAGCGTCTCCAGCGAAACGATAATGGTCGTCAGGGGAGACCTAAGTTCGTGGCTGACTTCCAGAGCAAATTGTTGCTCACGCTCAATGCGTCGGTTGATAGCGCGTTGCATTCGATTGAATGAATCTTTAAGCTGTTCAAAATCAGGATCAACCGGTTCGGATATAGGGGCTATGCTGCCTTCCCTGATATCTTCTGCAGCACGTCTGAACGCTCCGATAGTGGCAAAAGAGCGCCTGATCAGCACACCGCCTATGACGGTTGTCACAATGACGGCAATGATAGAACCCACAAATATGATGACGGTCAGCAAATTCAAAATATCAGCAGTATTTTGAGTTGATTCAATGCCGAAGTAGAGTAATCTCCCACCTGCCAGAGGAACTCCCGCAACCTGCTGAAGCTCTCCTTCGAATTCGTAGCGCATTATGGAAGAATTACCGGACGAGACTGTCTCGATCAACTGGGGATCCAACGCAGAGCGATTCAAATTCAAAGGATTAGGCGACAGCCAAATATTGTCCTTATATCGCAGAAGGACTTGGACACCAGAATCCGATGACAGCTCACTGATGAAGTCTCGCAATCTAGATATCAAATCTGCTTCAGAATAGGTGGCTTCAGAAGTCAACAGAAACTCTTCCACTCGGATGGAGTGGTCTTCAACCACCTCCAGAAAATTTTGTTCCTGCCGGTCTAGCAGAATATTGCGAGTGATGAAATATGTAGCGGTGGCAAAACCCACCACAGCAACCAGGACGACTAAAACAGCAAGCAGCGAAACACGCCTGGAAAGCCCTAGGCGCCTCCGCCTTGGTTGCTTGCTAGGGCTCAAACTTGTAGCCGACTTTCCTCACGGTCAAAATATGTCTGGGGGTTGTTACGTCCACTTCCAATTTGTTGCGCAGTCGGCTGATTTGAATGTCTATCAGACGGACAGTTGAGAATTTTCTGTCTTTCCAAATGGCTTGGCTCAGGTCTTCTCTGCTTACGGGATGGCCCTTATTCTTGTATAGCTCCATGAACAAGGCCGCCTCAGTACGCGTGAGATGGATCTCTCGGTCTTTTCTGAAGATTCGGCCCTCTTCAGGGCGAATTTCCAACTCGCCAAAGAAAGCAATTGGGTCTTCTACCTGCTCGGTTTCTTCAGCGAATTTCATACGCCTCAAGAGCGAGCGGATTCTGGCAACCAACTCTTGTGGTTCAAAAGGCTTAGTGATGTAATCGTCGGCACCGGTTGACAGACCCGCGACTACCTCATGCGTATCGTCTTTAGCAGTCAATATGATGATGGGCACTGTGCTGCGCAGCCTCAACTGCCTGCAGACTTCCAAACCCTCCATATCCGGCAGCATCAAGTCCAACAGCACTAGCTTATGCTCTGACGATGCGAACTTTTCCAGCCCTTCTTCCCCAGTGGTGGCATCCTCCAATTCCAAGTTGCGCTCCTCAAGGAAGAGGCGTATGGAAGATATGATATTTTTGTCGTCTTCAATTAAGAGAATTTTTTCCATAGTGAAATTAATTGTATATCATCTGAGCCTATGAAATTGGATTTGAATGGAAATTTTTTAGGATTCAGAATCAGATGGTTCAGTCCCAGCATCAACCGAACTGGCACGCCACTCATTGGTGGCACGAAGTGTCAGCGTTGCTACCACACCAACTCCTATGGCTGCCACCAGCGCCCCTCCCAGAGACCATAGAGCTGCCTGTAGCGGACAGCCGTCTTGACACTGCAAGTCGCCGAAGGCATAACCAGCCAGAGCTCCGCAAATGCCAGCTACTACAATTCCCGAAAAGGCCAGCACCTGAGCTTTTTTGCTAGGAGTTGCTGATCTCAAGGGTTGCCCCTCTACGGATCGTTTGGTTGCGGGAGAGTCAGACATGGGGCAGTGAATAAGCTGATGTTTAGCTCGGGGGCAGTCCTTCTAGCACATCTACAGTTCGCTGACGCAGCCAATGATCAGCTAAGACCAGACAGACCATTGCTTCCACCAGCGGAACTGCTCTGGGCACAACGCAGGGGTCATGGCGCCCCTTGGCTTCCAAAGTAGCTGCCTCTCCTTGACGTGTAACACTTTTTTGAGCTGATGCAATAGTAGCTGTAGGTTTGAAAGCCACCCGCAGCAAGATCGTCTCGCCGTTAGATATACCACCTTGCACACCGCCTGAATGATTGGTAGCTGTCCGTATGGCGCCGTCAGCATCTGAAACAAATTCATCATTGTGTTGACTGCCGGTAAGCGATACTGCCCCAAAGCCACTGCCTATCTCAAAACCTTTAGCTGCTGGCAGTGAGAGGGTTGCTTTGGCCAAATCGGCTTCCAGTTTGTCAAAAACAGGCTCGCCTAGGCCAGCAGGCACATTTCTAGCCACACAGGTAACCACACCTCCCAAAGAGTCGCCTGCTTGTTTTGCCTCAGAGATAGCCTCGCCCATTTCAGCGGCGGCGGCGGAATCGGGGCATCTTGTGGGGCTGGACTCCACCTGCTTCAACGAGTAGTTGAGATCTGAGAACGGGTCCAGCTGGATATTATGCACTCGACTCACCCAGCCCAGGACTTCCGTGTTGGCCAAAACAGACAGCATTTTCCTAGCCACGGCACCTGCGGCTACACGGCCAATCGTCTCACGAGCACTGGCACGGCCGCCGCCTTGCCAGTTGCGAATTCCGTATTTGGCCTCCGTTGTGAAATCGGCATGTGAAGGTCGGTATATCTCGCGCATATGCTGATAGTCTTGCGAGCGGGCATCCAAGTTGCGAACCAGCATAGCTACGGGAGAGCCGACGGTATAGCCTTCAAACAACCCGGAGAGCACTTCTACCTTGTCCTGTTCAGTTCTGGCAGTGGTTAGCTGACTCTGGCCTGGCCGGCGACGGTCCAGGTCTCGCTGGATTTCTTCTACGCTGAGAGGCAACCTAGGTGGGCAGCCATCCACCACCACACCCAAGCCGCCACCATGCGATTCCCCAAATGTGGTGGCTTTGAAAATTCTTCCCGTTGTGCTGGACATGGCTGTTATCTATCTTGAGACGTTAAACTGAAACACAGGCGCAAGAGTTGTGCTTGCTTTTAAACCTATACATAAAAATACATGTACTTTTTGAGGTAGTTGACATGGACCCCAACAGCTTTGCCAATAATTCCGAGTTGCGTAAATTTTGGTATCCGATAGCCAGGGCCACCGACGTCAATCCAGGTCCTATGTCTGTCAAGCTGTTAAACCAAAATTATGTCGTCTGGCGTGCAGCCGATGGTTTCTCAGTTGCCGTGGATCGTTGTCCCCACAGGGAAGCTCCGCTTTCGGCTGGCAGCGTTTCCGATGACAATCTAAGCTGTCCTTACCACGGCTGGACTTTCTCAGGAGACGGAGTTTGTGTCAGGGTGCCTTCAGCTTTGCCGGACGTGCCGGTTCCGCCACGAGCCCACCTGGAAATTTTGGGAGTTGTGGAGCGCTATGGCCTGCTGTGGCTGTGTCCGCAACCCGCCTCGGAAACACCAGCGGATTCCATCATCCCCAATATTTCTCAAGAGGCAGATTCAACTTTTAGGCGGATAAACACTCCAGTAGAAATCTGGCAGACGTCGACACCTCGGTTGGTTGACAACTTCATGGACTTTTCGCATTTCCCATTTGTCCATACGACCACCTTTGGCAACAGCAACGAAACGGTTATCCCGAAGTTGGATCTGGGCCCGCTGGAAGGCGACTTTTACGGATATCAATATGGAGTCAACGCCAAGAATCCATCCACTGCCGAAGCTACCTCAGGGGAACAGAGCAGCTTTGTGGAACGAGAGATGTCCACCGGCTTTTGCCTGCCCACGTTTGTCCGCAGCACCATTGCCTATCACAGCGGGCTTTCGCATATCTTGCTTTTGCTCTCCACCCCTAGGGATGACTTCAGTTCCTATTTCACATTTGTAGTTTGGCGCAATGATGATTTCTCAACCCCGGCTGATGAGATCATCAGTTTTGACTTAGCCATCGGTGCTGAAGACAAGGCCATGTTGGAACAAGTCAGCGGCCTGCTGCCCTTGGATTTAAAGCAAACTGTAAGCGTGCAAGCCGATAAACCTTCGGTCGAGTGGCGTAGGCAGTTTGTCAAGTTACTTGAAGGGGCTGGGGCTGACTAAATTTCTATGACCCAAAACTCTCCGGCAACTGCTCCAACTGAAACGGCAGGAGAGCTAAGCGACGGTGAACTTTCAGCAGAAATAACAGTTTTTTTGCCTGACGGTTCCAGACGGCAACTGCCTGATGGCTCTACCGCAATGGATCTGAGCTGGTCCATTGGAAAGCGCTTGGCGGCTGATGCCGTATGCGCCAAAATTGACGACCAGCCAGTTGATTTAGCGGCCCCACTGGTCGACGGAGCCCAAGTCGAGATCGTAACTAAACAATCCCCTGAGGGACTGCACACCATTCGGCACTCTACAGCCCATGTGCTAGCCCAAGCGGTGCTGTCGTTATTCCCGGGTGCCACTTTTGCCATTGGCCCGCCTATAGAGCACGGCTTCTACTATGACTTCTCACTGCCTGACAACACCACATTTTCTGAAGATGACATTGCCCGGATTGAGCAGAAAATGAGAGAGATCATCACAGCCGACCAACCCTTTGAGCGGGGAGAGACCACAGGTGAAGTTGCGTTGGAGATGTTCTGCGACCACCCTTACAAAAAGGAGATAATCAGAACTGCATCCCAGCAGGATTTGCTAGGGAGCGAAGTCAGTGCTGACGGCACTATCAGCTACTACCGCAATTCGCCAGATTTCATAGATGTCTGCCTAGGCCCGCATGTGCCGTCCACGGGCAGACTAGGGCATTTTGCACTTCAATCCGTGGCTGGTGCCTACTGGCGGGGAGACCATAGTCGCCCGATGCTGCAGCGTATCTATGGAACTGCCTGGGATTCCGACAAGAATCTCAAGCAGCACCTATTCCGTCTGGAGGAAGCTAAAAAACGCGACCATCGCCGCTTGGCACGAGAGTTGGATCTGGTGTCATGGCCTGAGGAGTTAGGGCCTGGCTTGGCGGTTTGGCATCCCAAGGGAGGGTTGGTGCGTTCATTGATGGAGGACTATAGTCGCAAGCGCCACCTTCATGGGGGCTATGAAAGCGTCTATAGCCCCCATTTAGCCAAGGGCGATCTTTGGAGAACCAGTGGGCATCTGGATTTCTTTGCCGACAGCATGTATCCAGGGATGACATTGGAAGGCGCCAGCTACTACCCCAAGCCTATGAACTGCCCGTTCCATGCGATGATCTACAAGAGTTCTCAGCGTTCCTACCGGGAGCTTCCGCTCAGGCTGTTTGAGTTGGGAACGGTTTACCGCTATGAGCTTTCAGGTGCTTTGCATGGTTTGCTGCGCACACGCGGGTTTACCCAAGACGACAGCCATATATTCTGTTCCGCATCGCAGGTGCCCGAAGAGTTGGCCAGCTTGCTGGAGTTTGTGCTGTCTGTGCTGAGAGCCTTCGGTTTTGAAGATTTCACAGCTCGTCTTGCCACTAGGCCACCAGGCAAGGCGGTAGGCGCCGAGCAACTCTGGGAGCTAGCCACGGACGGACTGCGAGCAGCTTTGGAGAAGGCGCAGTTGGAGTATGAGGTGGAAGAAGGCGGGGGAGCCTTTTATGGCCCCAAAATAGATGTGGACGTCACCGACTCCATAGGCCGGGCTTGGCAGCTGTCAACCATCCAGTTGGATTTCAACCTCCCAGAGCGCTTTGACTTGGAATATATCACCCAGACTGGCACGAGGTCTAGACCGGTCATGATTCACCGCGCGCTCTTTGGGTCAATTGAGCGATTTTTTGGCGTTTTATTGGAACATTACAGTGGTGTTTTGCCAGCCTGGCTGTCTCCGGTGCAAGCCAGAGTGCTGCCGGTTGCCTCAGAACATAACCACTACGCCCACCAGACATGCGCAGCTATTTTGGCTGCGGATTTCAGAGCCGATGTAGTTGAGGCCAACGAACCTTTGGGCAAGCGTATCCGAGCCGCCAAGCTTGAACACATTCCATATGTGCTGGTGGTGGGCTCAGACGACTTGGCTGGCGATACAGTCGGAGTAAATCTCCGTGGGGTCAAAAACCCCATCCGAGATGTGCCATTGGTGGATTTTCTGCAACAACTCCAACAAGAAGCACAGCCCCGCAGCTAGTCCAGCCATGAGTTCCTCCAATTCAACGCCATTGCCAAATAACCATATAGCAGCCAACTTGGCTCCTGCGGGCAACCTGACGCCCATTTGGGCTGCTTGGCGTGCTGCCTATCTGGCGGGCGAAGCTGGCTCAAATTTGGCCAACTCAAGTGCCGATACAGGCGAATCGCTGTTTGAAAGCCTGGTGAAATCTGATCGACCCGACCGGGAAACGCTCATCGTCTGGCGAGGTGAGACTTGCTTTTCGGTGCTGAATCTATTTCCCTATAGTTCAGGTCATGTCCTGGTAATGCCCAACAGGGCTGTCCAAGAATTGCATCACTTGACAACTGCGGAATCAGACGAGCTTTGGCGGGGAGTCAAGTCGGCTGTTAAAGCCATCAAACAGGCCTATAATCCTGAAGGCATCAACGTGGGTCTCAACTTGGGGAAAGCAGCTGGAGCTGGTATTCCTGGTCATCTTCATGTTCACTGTCTGCCCCGATGGCCGGGCGACACCAATTTCATGACCACAGTCTCCCAAGCTAGGGTTCTACCAGAAGACCTAGCCGATAGCTGGGTGAAGCTGAGCCGAGCTTGGCCGACTAAGCCGGGTGAGATCTAAGATGAATTCTCAACCTGAGACGTCTAAGGCAGAAAAGTCTGAGAAAGACAAAGCTTTGCTCCAGCCAGATGAGTCCCCTTCTGAGTTAGGCAATTTCCTGTCTGAGCCGGGCGATTTCCCATCTGAGCCAGATGAGCTTCCCAAAGACCTTATGCCTGCAGCCCAACTGGACGATTATGCCATCCCCAACAACAGTCGTCGCAGGGTAGTAGGTGCTCTATATGTGTTTATAGGCGTGGTTTTTGCTGCTACATGGGTTGTGGCGCGTAACACCGACACGGCCCTGCTGAACGCAGGTTTTTTGGCAGCGGGACTGGCTCTGGCTGCCCTGGGATGTCATCATATTATCACAGGCAGGGAACTTGAGATTGACGATACCGAAGCTCTGAAGCTGGCTTCAGCTGCCGTGCCGTTTGAGTTGGGACATGCATCTGCCCAAATGGGTTGGAGAGGTTGGCTGAGCCGTCCTACTTGGAAAGTGCTGATGTACTCTAATGAACCCCAACCTGCCCAGCGAGCTCTGGTTCGACTGGACGGCTTTAGCGGAGCAGTTGTGGACATGCTGGTGGAAGAAAATCCCGAAGACTGGTCTGACTTGCTGGCCCAAGATGAATCCAAAGCAAGCTGATGTTTGACGGATATCTTCGAAATCCTGTCAACAGAATGGCTGAGCCAGTTGGTTCAGTTTTGCAAAAGATTGGCGTCTCAGCCAATGCCCTGACGACTTTGGGCATCGCTTCAGCCATAGCCACTGCTTGGGCCATAGCAACGGGTCGGCTTCTGCTGGGATTTTTCCTGCTGATAGCAACCGGCTTGTGCGATCTGCTGGATGGCCCGGTAGCTAAAGCTGCGGGCACTAGCTCTACACAAGGGGCCTTTTACGATTCAGTAGCCGACAGGTTTACCGATGTAGCACTGTTGGGAGGGATTGCTTGGTATCTGAACGACTCCAGAGATAGCAATATCTATTTTCTGGCAGTAGCCATCATGGCAGTTTCTTTGCTGATTTCCTACCAACGGGCTAAAGCTGAGTCTCTGGGGCTTTTGGGCAAAGGTGGTATCATGGAACGCGCTGAGCGTTTTATAGTGCTAGCGGCTGGATTGCTGATTGATTTTTTGCTAATTCCCATTTTGTGGGTGCTTTTGGTTTTGGTCTCTGTAACCGCCTTGCAGCGTTTTTTCATGGTCTGGCAACAAGCCAAAAACCACGATCCAGACTCAGGCAATTCAACTGCTAAATCTACAACAGACTCAACTCCCGCCTTGTCAGGCGCAGCCTCCCCAACTTCAAGCTGGAACAGTTCCTACTATCTCTACAAGACTGGCACTTGGGCTATTCAGCACACTCCCAAGCCCATAGTCAACGGTGGTGCCTGGCTTGTTGCCCAATTGTCTTATCTCATAGCTATACGCAAGCGCAAACTGCTGAAAAGCCACCTGTCGCGTGTGCTGCGACATAATCGGTCTGATCAGTTTGGAGAGCTTTCCAAACGTAAAGTAGCCACAGCTGCACGGCAGGGCTTTGTAACCTATGCGCGCTATTACACTGCTACAGCCCAGCTGCAGGCGCTTTCTCCCGAGGAAATTGACGCAGGTTTCAGCTCTGACGGCTGGGAAAATATTGAGCAAGCTAGGAGCGCCCACTCGGTTGAACTCAACGGCTCAGGCAACAGTGACTCAGACAACTCTTCTGAAGCCAAACCCAGAGGTGTCATTATAGCTCTGCCACACCTAGGCAACTGGGAATGGGCTGGGTTTTGGCTCACCCAAATTCCTAAAATTCCAGTTTCAGTTGTGGTTGAGACCCCTGCCAACCAAAAGCTGTTCGCCTGGATGACCCAATTCCGTCAAAAGCTCGATATGCACATCATTCCATTGGATGCCAAAGCTGGTTCAGCCGCTTCCAAGGCACTGGCTGACGGACACATTCTTTGCCTGTTATGCGACCGAGACATTCAGGGCAACGGGGTGGAGGTGGACTTTTTTGGTGAAAAGACGACTCTCCCAGCCGGCCCCGCCACACTGGCACTGCGAAGCGGGGTGGCGCTGTTGCCGGCAGCGGTTTATTTCCGCGACAACAAACAACATGCCATTGCGTTTCCCCCGATAGATACTTCTCGCAGAAAAAACTCTAAATTCCGAGTAGAAGTCCAGAGCGTCACTCAAGATTTAGCTCATAAATTAGAAGAACTGATCATGAAGGCGCCTGAGCAGTGGCATCTGATGTCTCCCAATTGGCCATCTGATGTGGAATTCGCCAAGAGGAAACCCTAATGCGCGTTGGCATGGTCTGTCCCTACAGCCTGAGTGTGCCAGGTGGCGTGCAAGGACAGGTTTTGGGTATAGCCAAAGCCTTGCGCAAACAAAACGTAGATGTGAGGGTGCTGGGCCCTTGTGACGGGCCACCCCCTGACACCAGCGTCACCCCTTTGGGCAACAGCTTGCCCACCGCTGCCAATGGCTCCATAGCTCCTATCGCCCCTGACCCTGCAGCCCAGATGCGTACCATAAGGGCCCTGCGTGATGAGCGATTTGATCTGTTGCATCTGCATGAACCTATGGTGCCTGGACCCACTATGACTGCCTTGGTGGTCAAGGGCAGCCCTGTGGTGGGCACTTTCCATGCAGCTGGTAAAAGTGCCGGCTACCGCTGGTTGGGGCCTGCCTTGAAAAAACTGGCTCACAGGATTGACATGCGTTGTGCTGTTTCCACCGATGCTGAGAGGATGGCCCAAGAGGCTTTAGGCGGAAGCTATGAGATCTTATTCAATGCCATAGACACCGACATAGACAAAGCACCGGAGCCTTGGCCCACCCAAGCTCCCACCATCTTATTTTTGGCTCGCCATGAGCGCCGTAAAGGTCTAGCGGTGTTGCTGGAAGCTATGCAGTATCTGCCTCAAGATATCCAGCTGTGGATTGGGGGTGAGGGCTCTGAAACAGCTCAACTGATCCAAACCTATGGACACGACCGCAGGCTTGTTTGGCTGGGGCGTATTTCAGCTGAGGAGAAAGCAGCCCGGCTAAAAGGGGCAGACGTGTTCTGCGCCCCGTCTTTGGGAGGAGAATCTTTTGGGGTTGTGCTATTGGAAGCCATGCTTGCCGGCACCCCCATTGTGGCTAGTGATTTGCCTTCTTATGAGCGAGTGGCCAAGCACAATCACGAAGCGGTATTGGCCCCCAGAGGTGATACCAAGGCTCTGGCCAAAGCCCTGAACGAAGTCCTTTCGCAGCCTATCTTGCAAGAGCATCTAAGGAATAACTGCTATAAAAGGGTAGAGCTCTTTTCCATGGACAGGTTGGCCAGCAAATATCGTGAAATCTATGATCAGTTATGAAGACCAGTTGTGAAGCCGGAAGGTCAACTTCAATTCCAAGTCGTTGCCATAGCCAGGCTGTCAAGAGCCAAGTTGCCAAAGCTTGAATCTTGACAGCCTGAATTTAGACTTAAGCTTGATGCCCAGTTTTGTAGCAGACGACATGGATTTCCCCAGAAAATCCCGCTGGTCGATAGTTTTAGCTTGGCCACTGTTGTTTGGCTTGATTATAGCTTTTGCCATTTCACTGGCGTTTGGGGCAACTCTGGCTCTGGCTGTGGCAGTGGGATTGTTGGCTGGAGTGCTTTTGGTTCTTGGGGTTATGCTGGTTACTACCAAGTTGGTCGAAGGGCAACTGGGCGCTGCCCCAGCCGACCCTGAAGAACATGCGCTGCTGTTTAACACGGTGGAGGCGCTGTGTCTGACTAATGGGCTTTCTACACCAAAGCTGGTTGTGATAGACGAACTATCTCCCACAGTTTTGACGTACGGAATAAGGGTTTCATACGCCCGTATTTGTGTTTCAGCAGGTTTTTTCACACAACTCAAAGCTGTAGAGCAAGAGGCAGTGATAGCACATGCCCTGTGTCGTATTCACCGAGGTGACTTCAGAAGCGACAGTCTGTGCGCGGTTGTCTTTGGCTTTGTGCTGACGCCGCTGGGGATGCGTAAGCTGGCAGGCAACTATGCCTGTGCGTTGCGGGGCTCAGATGCGCTCTTGGCTTCTGACTTGGCCGCGGTGCGTCTGACACGCTATCCGCCGGCACTGGTTTCTTCGCTTGAAAATATAGAGCACCAAAATGGCCCAGCTTTGCCGAACTATCTGGACCATTTGCAAATTGTGCCTAGGCAAACTCAAAACGAGCCAGTCAGAGGCAGGATAGGTGTGCTGGTAGAAGTTTAAAGCCATGTCCCAACTCAAGCAGAAAACCCAAGAAAATATAGCAAAATCAACAGCCTAGATTAAACTGAAGTCATGGCTTCAAGCGTTGAAAGTCTTAACAGCGAAATGACTTCTCACAAAACTGGTACGTTTCGTGTTAAAAAAGGCTTGGCAGAGATGCTGGAGGGGGGTGTCATCATGGATGTCGTTACCTCCGACCAAGCCAAAATCGCTGAAGATGCCGGGGCAGTGGCAGTGATGGCTCTGGAGAGAGTTCCAGCAGACATCCGTAAAGAAGGGGGAGTGGCCCGTATGAGCCCCCCTGAAGTTGTAGAAGCCATTCAAAATGCTGTTTCCATCCCCGTGATGGCCAAAGTCCGTATTGGGCACTTTGCCGAAGCCCAAATCCTTCAAGCTATGGGGGTTGACTTCATCGACGAAAGCGAAGTGCTGACGCCAGCCGATGAGGAATACCACATCGACAAGATGCCCTTTGAAGTGCCCTTTGTCTGTGGCGCCAACAACCTTGGGGAGGCTCTGCGAAGGATTAACGAAGGAGCTGCTTTAATTCGTTCCAAGGGAGAAGCCGGTACCGGCAACATTGTAGAAGCTACCCGCCACTTGCGCGCCATCAATAGCGAATTGGCTGAGTTGAGGCAGATGCCCGAAAGCAAAACCCGCAGAATTGATCTAGTTGCTAGAGTTGCCAAACGTCATAGAGTCCCTATGGAGCTGATTGAAGCAGTAGCCAAAGCTGGAAAGTTGCCTGTGCCGCTGTTTTGTGCCGGTGGAATTGCCACACCTGCAGATGCTGCCTTTGTCATGCAACTTGGAGCGGAAGCTGTGTTTGTGGGCTCAGGCATTTTCAAGAGTGAAAATCCTGCGGTGAGAGCCAATGCCATTGTGGAAGCCACCACCAACTACAAAGATCCTGATATCTTGCTCAAGGTCAGCCGCAATTTGGGTGAAGCCATGCTAGGGGAAGAGCTTGCAACACTGAAAACTCGCCTGGCTGACAGGGGATGGTAGCAGTTGCCACGTGCCTGGCCAACAATGGATAGTAATAGCTCTCAATAGCGATTTTCGGAGATGGTTAGCTGCATTTGAAAGTTGGAATACTAGGACTGCAGGGTGACATTCGTCGCCATACTGAAACCCTGCAGGAATTGAACGTTGTGCCTGTGGCAGTGCGCACTGCAAAAGAATTAGAGCAAATAGACTGCCTGATAATCCCAGGTGGCGAGTCCACAACCATTTCCAAAATGCTGGGATCCAGCGATCTTTTGGATTCCCTGACTGAGAAAATCCAGAGCGGCATGCCGACTTGGGGTACTTGCGCAGGCATGATCTTGCTGGCTAGTTCACTGCTAGATGGGCGAAGTGACCAGCATTTTCTGGGTGCTATCAACATTGTCGTGCGTCGTAACGCCTACGGTAGACAAATTGCTTCCTTTGAAGCAGCTGTGGATATTCCGGCAATAGGTTCTAGGCCCTTTTTAGGTGTGTTCATCCGCTCGCCTATAGTTGAAAAAGCAGGCTCTGAGGTGGAAGTGCTGGCCACCTTAGACGACTTGCCGGTGTTGTGCCGACAAGGGCCTGTCTGGGCTAGCTCTTTTCATCCAGAACTCACGGACGACACAAGATTGCACCAACTATTTCTAAAGGAGGCAGCCACATGTCTGGGCATTCCAAATGGGCAACCATAAAGAGGCGAAAGGGTGCTAATGATGCCAAGCGTGGCAAACTTTTTGCCAAACTAATTCGCCAAGTTGAAGTAGCAGCCAGGGCTGGCGGCAAAGACCTGGATGCCAACCCAGCCCTTCGCACCATCTATCAAAAAGCCAGAGACAACTCAGTGCCTTTGGATACCATTGAACGCGCCATCAAAAGAGGGGTGGGGGAGCTAGACGGCATCATCTATGAACAAGCCCACTACGAAGGCTACGCACCCGGCGGAGTAGCGATATATATTGAGGTGCTGACCGACAACCGCAACCGCACCAGCTCTGAGATACGAACTGTATTTACCCGTAATGGAGGCACTCTAGCTGAGCCTGGTGCCGTAGCCTGGCAATTTGAGCGCAAAGGTGTGGTCTTGGTGGAAGGAGCCGAGGAGGAAGTCATGACCGCATCTTTGGAAGCCGGTGCCGAAGACTTGGAAGTCGATGGGGAGCTTTGGCGTGTTACCTGCGAACCGAGTGCCTATCAAGACTTGCGAGCGGCCCTGGAGAAAGCCAACCTCCAAATAGATTCGGCCGACCTCACCATGATCGCCCAGCAAACTGTGCCAGTTGAAAGCCCTGATAAAGCCAAGGCTGTATTGAAGTTGCTGGATTTGCTGGACGACTTGGATGACGTGAACGGTGTCTTTGCAAATTTTGACATTCCTGATGAAGTCTTGGCCAACTCGATGAGCGAGTAGCAGCAATTCCACAAAATTCTCAACATCACTGAATAATCTCAAAAGTATGCTAGTTCTGGGGATTGACCCAGGTTTGTCACGTTGTGGCTATGGACTTGTAAGACAGGATGACAACACCCCTCGGGCCTTGGGAGCCGGGGTGATCAGAACTCCTGCCAGCCAATCCACCCCGCAGCGACTGCTGTCGCTGCGTCACGACATACAAAGCCTGTTGGATGAATTTTCCCCCGATGTGGTGGCCGTGGAGCGAGTGCTGTTTCAAGTTAACGTACGCACAGCTATGGGAGTTGGCCAAGCTTGTGGCATCGCACTTGTGGAGGCAGCCTCTTCCAACTGCGAAATAGCCGAATATTCTCCCAATCAAGTCAAACAGACCGTCGCGGGATATGGCAATGCCACCAAAGACGAGATGTCTCACATGGTGCAAATTCTCTTGGGACTCAGCCAGCCAATTGAGCCGGCTGATGTTTCAGACGCTTTAGCTATTGCCCTGTGCCATCTGGCGTTTGCCCCCAACCTAGCCCTGAACACCGCTAGCTGCCATCGCAACTCATCCCTAAACTCTAAAACTCCGACCCACCCCAGCCCAACATGATCGGATCAATTAGAGGCACCCTGCTGGCCTACGACAAAGACCCAGACAAGCTTCTCATTGAAGCTGGTGACATCGGCTACTGGGTGTATGTAACTCCAAAGGATCTGGCAGCTGCAATTTCCAGCCATTCAGGTTCCTCTTCGTCCGATGAACAACCAGCAGGTTTGTTTTATTACACAGAGCAAATTGTCAGAGAAGATGCGGTCGCTCTCTACGGCTTTCAAAGCCAACTTGAGCACCAAAGTTTTACCATACTGATAAGTATCTCCGGCATAGGCCCTCAAATGGCCTTAGCGGTGCTGTCAACTTTCAGTCCTTCCGAATTGCAGACGGTCCTGCTGGATGAAGATATAGATTCGCTCTGTTTGGTGCCTGGCATAGGCCCTAAACGCGCTCGTCAACTGCTAGCTGTCTTGAAAGACCGCTTTGCCATCTCCGATTTAGGCTTTACCGCTCCAACCCAACTTAGTTCCACCCGTGCCGAGGTTAGAGCAGCTCTTTCAGAACTGGGATATTCCACTGAAGAAATCCACCAGGCCCTTTCGGAGGTCTCCGACCAAATCTCCGATGATGCCAGCACTGAAACGGTGCTCAAGGCAGCTTTGACAGCAATAGCCCAATAGTCAACCAACAACTCCAATGCCTCGCGAAGAAGTGCTGAACCCTGTTTCTGTCCAGGAAACAACTCGCGATGAACTGCTGAACCCTGAGCGCACTTCGCAGGAGCAAGCGACTACATCAATAGATGAGTTGCGTCCGCAGCGGCTGGACGAGTTCATCGGGCAAGGCACTGTGAAACGGCGCCTCAACATTATGATCTCAGCGGCTAAACAACGTTGCGAGCCGTTGGAGCATTTGCTGTTTGCAGGGCCGCCGGGCCTTGGCAAGACGACCTTGTCACAGATAATCGCCCGAGAGATGAGTGCTACCAGCCATCAAACTTCAGGCCCTGCCTTGGAGCGTACCGGTGATCTGGTGGCTGTCCTCAACCGCTTGGAGGCGGGTGATGTGCTGTTTATTGACGAAATCCATCGTCTTCCCAGAGCAGTGGAGGAAGTGCTGTATCCAGCCATGGAAGACTTCAGGGTTGACATCATCTTGGGCAAGGGGCCTACAGCCCGTACCTTGGTCATAGAGGTCAAACCCTTTACCTTGGTGGCAGCCACCACTCGCACTGCCTTGATCACCAGCCCACTCAGGGATCGTTTTGGCTTGGCTGAACGTCTGGATTATTATTCGCAAGACGACCTCAGCCAAATCTTGAGTCGTGCAGCCAGAATTTTGGGGGTAAACATCAACCAGCAGGCAAGCTTGGAAATTGCCAAGCGCTCCCGAGGCACTCCTCGAATAGCCAACCGTCTTTTGCGCAGAGTGCGCGATTATTGCCAGTCGCTGGGAGAGGAGAAGGTTTCTTTGGAGTTGGCGCATGTTGGCTTAGAGACTTTTGGAATAGACGAAAAAGGCTTGGACAAACTAGACAGGAGCATCCTTACAAATTTGTGTGTCAACTTTTCGGGAGCACCTGTCGGGCTGACAACCTTGGCCATCAGCGTGAGCGAGCCCCCTGAAACGGTGGAAGACGTCTATGAACCGTTTTTGATCCAACAGGGATTTTTGAAACGAACTCCCAAAGGGCGTGTAGCCACTCTCAAAGCCTGGGATCATTTAGGATTAGAGCCACCCAAACCCGGTGATAACGCCCAAGCTTTGAACTTCGGGCATTAACGCGGGTGGATAGCACATTTAGATGAATGACTATACGCTTGACCTCTACGACTATCACCTGCCGCCAAGCTCCATAGCCCAAAAGCCCCTGCCTCAAAGAGATCAAGCCCGCCTGCTGGTGGATATGGGTTCTCAGAGCCCGCCCAAGCACCTGAAAGTAGCAGATCTGCCTGACATTTTGCGCCAAGAAGATGTGGTGGTGTTAAATGATGCCCGAGTGCTGAAGGCACGTCTTCGGTTGCAAAAACAGACCGGTGGCAAAGTGGAAGTTCTGGCTCTTCAGCCACTGTCAGGTGACATGCCCAATGAAGTCGTCAGCATGCCCATTGAAATTTGGGAAGCTTTGGTGCGGCCCAGCCGCAGGGTGCCACTTGGAGCAACTTTGTTTTCCGCTCAGGGAACGCCGTTGCTTTTGGTGGGTGAAGACTTGGGGGAGGGCAGGCGCAAAGTCTGGCCAGTTGGCGAGATGGCTATGGCTGATTTGCTTGAGGAATTTGGTGAGGTGCCCTTGCCTCCCTATATAACCACGACGCTGTCGGATTCGGAACGTTATCAAACCGTGTTTGCCGACCAACCCACGGCTGTTGCTGCTCCCACGGCTGGCTTGCACTTGACTCCTGAACTGCTGCTGAAATTAAAGTCCAAAGGCATAACCATTCATAGCTTGAACCTAGCCGTGGGTTTGGGCACGTTTCGGCCTATCACAACTCCCAATATCGCCGACCATCCAATTCACGAGGAGCACTACCAGATACCTGAGCATACTTGGCAATCATGCCTAGAAGCCAAAGCAGCCGGCAATCGGGTTGTAGCGGTGGGTACAACTGTGGTCAGAGCATTGGAGGCAGCTGCGCTCTCCGAAAGCTCCGCCACCAACCCTCTTCGCAACAGCACCGACCTCTATATTTTCCCTGGCTTTCAGTTCCGAATGGTGGATGCCTTGCTGACCAATTTTCATCTTCCACGTTCCACTCTTTTGTTGCTGTTAGCTGCTTTTATGGGTGGGCGATGGCGCCAACTCTATGAGCTAGCCCTAAAGGATGGTTATCGTTTTTTGTCTTTTGGAGATGCCATGTTTTGCACCAGGCAGCATCAGCCATGATTCCTTTTGAAGTAGCCGCCACAGGAGCGGCTCGTGCTGGAAGATTGCTGTTGCCCCGGGGAGAAGTGCTAACACCTTGTTTTATGCCCGTCGGCACTCGCGGGGCTGTCAAAACTCTGGACAGCAACGACTTGGAGCAGCTTGGCTTTGGGCTTATTTTGGGCAATACCTATCATCTTTCACTTCGTCCAGGGGCTGAGAAGATAGCTGGAGCCGGAGGCATCCACCAGTTCATGAGTTGGCAAGGGTCGGTGCTCACAGATTCTGGTGGCTTTCAAGCCATGAGCTTGAAAGGCAAGCCTGATTCTGACGGGATCACTTTTAAATCGGTCTATGACGGACAAATGCTGCGATTGACCCCGCAAAACACTGTTGCGTATCAAACTCAAATCGGCAGTGATATTCAAATGGTTTTAGACGTTTGCCCTCAGTTGCCTGCCCCCGATAGCGAAGTAGTTCAAGCTGTGAAGTTGACCGCAAGCTGGGCCAAGACAGCCAGAACTGAATTCCTCCAGACCTCTGCTGAAAACCGCTGGCAATTCGGTATAGTTCAAGGAGGCACCAACTGTGAACTGCGGAGGCAGTCGGCCGAACAAACTGTTGCAGTCAACTTTGACGGCTATGCCATTGGGGGACTATCGGTGGGGGAGGGGCGTGCCGAGCGGCTGCAGCCTCTAGCTGTGGCTTGCGAAAACCTGCCCGTTGACCAGCCTCGCTATCTAATGGGAGTTGGCGATCCTTTAAGCCTGCTAGATGCCATTTCAGTTGGAGTGGACATGTTTGACTGCGTCCTTCCCACGCGACTGGCCAGGCACGGAACTGCTCTTACTTCCACTGGACGGATGAATGTCAAGAACTCAAGCTTTGCTGACGATAATTTACCGTTAGATCCTGGTTTTCCAAAAAGCCCGGCCAATAGATGGTCAAGAGCCTACTTGCGTCACCTGTTGTCGGTGAAAGAGCCTACTGCAGCCCGTATTTTGACGCTGCACAATTTAGCTTGGCTACGTGAGCTTATGTCCCGAGCACGGCAGTCGATACAACAAGGAAGGTTTTCGCAGCTGCAAGCTGAGATAGCAGCAAATTATGACTCAGCGGAAAAACCCTTGTTTTCGTCTAAATCAGGTAGCGTTTAAATCTATGGCAACACTTATATTTATGCTTGGCATCGTTTTGCTGTTTTACTTCGTTTTGATCAGACCGCGCCAGCGTCAGCAAAGAAGGACGCAGGAAATGCTTTCAAACCTGCAAATTGGCGATGAAGTGATGACCAACTCAGGCATTTACGGGCAAATTGACGATTTCGACGAGGGCACTCTTTTCTTGAGGATCTCCGACAACACGGTAGTCAAAATTTCACGCCAGGCCATTGCTCAGAAAATTGAATACAGGGAAGACTGGGACGAGCCAAAAGAAATGGAAAAAGACGAAGATTGGGAAGACCCCAAAGCTCTCCCTGAAGGTTCTGAAGACTCTGACTAAGGGCTTGACTTCTGCTCCCAGCCTCCGTAAGTCAGCGGCCTAAATATTGACATGGTCAACCGATAGTCAGCATGGCCGACCGAATAAGAGCATTTGGAAGGGGCCTGCGGAAGTTTTTTTCATTCAAGTGGCTGAAGTCTCGACTGATGGCTTCCCTTGTGGGAGTGATTGTGGTCACAGCCATATTGTTGGGGGTTTCAATTTGGCAGGGCTTGTCTCCTCTTCTGGGGCTGGATCTCCAAGGCGGAGTTGAAGTCGTTCTGCAACCGACTGCGGACCAAGACGACTATGATCCGGACGACATTGACACTGCAGTTGAGATTATACGCCGTCGCGTAGATGCTTTGGGGGTAGCAGAGCCTGACATCACTAGGCAAGGCGACAATGTAGTCGTTCAACTTCCGGGCGTGGACAACCAGCAACGTGCCATTGAACTCATTGGCCAAACTGCAGAGTTGACTTTCAGGCCTGTTCTGATGAGCCAGCAAGTGTTGTTCGCCAGCACCAACTCTGCATACCTGCAGGGGGCTTCAGTGGCTTGTGGTCTGATAGCTGGAGAAATACCTGACGAACTTTTGCAAGATAGATCTGAGGAGGATGCGGAGGCGGGCGAATTCCAGGGGCCTCTCCAAAATCCCGAAGCCGCAACTAATCAAGACACGACGACTACTACCGAGCCGCCAGCAGAAGATGACGCAACAACCACTACCGGTCAACCAGCAGAAGACACGACCACAACAACTGAGCCACCGGCCGAGGAAACCACCACCAGCACAACCGAAGAGCCACCGGTTAGCACCACTACTACAACCGAGCCCACCGAACAACCGGCCGAGGAAACCACCACGACCACCACCACTGAACCCCCCGAGGAACCTACTGAGGCTGAGCCAGTCCTCAACTCCGAAGCCGCCGCAAACCTGCTGGAGTTCCCCGGCGCGGGCATTCGTCTATGCGATCTGCTGAATGGCGAAATAGACGATCCCCAGGAGACAGACGCCGATGAGATCGCGGTCTTTTCCGGCAGAGGCGGACTTTATCTGCTGGCTCCAGCTGGATTGACAGGAAGCGGCATTGAGTCTGCCGAAGCTCAGTTTTCTGGAGTCAACACTTGGTCGGTAAATCTAACACTGAAGTCCGGCGAAGAGGGCATCGACTCTTTCAACGACTTAGCTTCCACCTGTCACAGCCAAAACATAAGATGTCCAACTCAGCAGCTTGCCATTGAGTTGGATGGTTTTGTCGAATCCGCACCTAACGTCAACGAGCCTGTGTTTGAGCGTGACCAAATCCAGATCACAGGCGGCTTTACTGAGCGCGAAGCACGTGATTTGGAGCTCGTTTTAAGATATGGCGCTTTGCCTGTGGAATTTGAAGACCCTGCTGAGAGCGGTTTGGTGCGCACAGTATCTGCTACGTTGGGCCGTGATTCCCTGCGAGCGGGTGTGATAGCAGGCATAGTGGGGATGACTTTGGTGGCAGCTTATATTCTGTTCTACTACCGCCTGCTAGGAGCTTTGGCGCTGTTGAGCCTGATGCTTTCGGGAACCATGCTGTGGGTCGTTGTGTCGTTCCTATCTGAGACCAGGGGATTGGCCTTGACTTTGGCTGGCATCACAGGGCTCATCGTCTCGCTGGGTGTTTCCTTGGATTCAAACGTGGTTTATTTTGAGCACCTCAAGGAAGGCGTGGTGAATGGGCGCACCGTTATCAGTTCGGTCAGCCAGGCTTTTCCAGTGGCTTTCAAGACTATCTTTTGGGCCAACCTGGCTACCTTGATCGGAGCTGCCATCTTGTGGTGGCTGACCATAGGTTCGGTCAAGGGCTTTGCTGCTATGTTGGCCATTGCCTCCATACTTGATTTGGTGGCTACCTATTTCTTCCTGCGTCCAGCCGTGCGTCTGCTGGCAGGAACTAGCTTTGCCAAACGAAAGCCAATAGTTCTAGGCATGCCAAGCGACATTGTCGTAGATGCCAGCCCGCAGGCAGTGCTTTCGTCCCGCAATGCTCCTGCCGAAACCCAAACTGCTTTGTAATAAACCGCCATGTCCGCTTTGCCGAAACTTCGCAGTGCCAGCCGTCGGGCTTACCGCAACCAGACTGCTTTTGACTTTGCCAAGATTTGGCCACGCATGCTGGTTGTCTCGGTGGCACTGATTTTGATCTCGGTGGGGAGCTTTTTGCTGCGAGGAGTGAATCTCGGCATTGAATTTGAAGGGGGAGTGTCGTGGGAGCTGTCCTCACTTGATGCTTCTACATCAGAAATCAGAGACGCCCTGCGCCCGGTGGGTTTTGCGGATGCCCGCATCCAAAAACTTGGCAGCGATACCTACCGCATAAGAGCTGAAGTGGAAGCAACCAACACAACCGAAATTGACCAAGTTGAAGTTGCTTTGCTAGGCAATTTAGATGGGCTGGAAGCCGAAAATATCTCATTCAGCGCGGTTGGGCCATCCTGGGGAGATGAAATTACCGAAAAGACTCGCACTGCACTGATAGTCTTTTTATGCCTGATAGCTCTGTACATCTGGTTGCGGATGGAGTGGAGGATGACTGTAGCGGCACTGGTGGCAGTTATTCATGACATTGTGCTGACGGTGGGCTTTTATGCCCTGTTTCAACTTGAAATTACCCCAGCCACAACTATCGCATTTTTGACCATCTTGGGCTATTCTCTATATGACACTCTGGTGGTTTTCGACAAAATCCGAGACAATGAAAACCGGCTAGCTGTAGGACGCAAGCACACCTACAGCCAAATAGTGGTGATTTCCACCAACCAGGTTCTAATGCGTTCGGTCAACACCACCATTACCTCGGTGCTGCCGGTGGCAGCCCTGCTTGTGATTGGCAGCTTTATTTTGGGAGCAGTCGCTCTACAGGAATTCGCCATCGCCCTGCTGGTGGGATTGATAGCGGGGACTTATTCGTCTTTGTTTGTGGCAACTCCCATCACTGCTTACCTCAAGGAACGCGAAGAATACTGGATTCTGATTCGAAACCGGTTGACGCTGCACAGCGGAGAATCTGGTTCTGAAACACTACCGGCTCCAAACCTAAGAGACTCCCAAGCACGACAGCGCCCTAGCAAAAAACGCAGAATTACCGCTGAGTCACGAGTTCGCACCACAGCTACACACCCGCCACGCCCTCGCAAGAAATCTAAATGATTTCACAAGGCAGACTCACTGGTCTCCAACAGCGGCTGAAGTCGGCCATCAAGACAGTAGAAGGCTTTCCGCAACCAGAAGTTGCCTTCAAAGACGTGACTCCTGTCTGTGCCGACCCTGAATTGTTGTTGGACTGCTCAGTAGCTCTAGCTGAATGGTGGCAGAACTCTGGTATTGCGATTGACTTGGTGGCTGGAGTTGAGGCCAGGGGTTTTATTTTTGCTCCTTTGGTGGCCCAGCAATTGAAGCGAGGTTTTATTCCTATTCGCAAGCCAGGCAAGCTTCCGAGGGAAACATACTCCATTGACTACGAACTGGAATATGGCACTAATACTTTGGAAGTTCACCGAGACGCGGCTGCCTTGGAACAAAAAATCTTGCTGATAGACGACCTGCTGGCTACGGGAGGCACAGCCAAGGCTGCTATTTCACTGCTGGAACAAACCAAGGCGCAGGTTGTGGGTTGTGGTTTTGTCGTTGATTTAGAATTTCTAGGCGGCAGAGCCATGCTGGGGGATAGAGATTTCATTTCGCTTCTGACCTATTCCTGACTGGCTTTCATATAGTGTTTACAGCCTGATGACTTCTACATCTTTAGATTCCAGTTCTCTGCGCTCCCAAGATTTTTTCAACTCCAGCCAAGCCTTGACGCCCAGCTCCTTGCGGCCCTATGACTATCCGGATGTGGGAGCACATCTAGATGCCCTCTTGGAGTCTTATCACCGTTCCAACCGGCACCAGTCTGAAGATCTGATCCGACGAGCTTTTGACCTAGCCAAAAAGGCCCACGCCAACCAGCGTCGTCTATCGGGAGAACTCTACATTCACCACCCCTTGGCAGTTGCCAAAACTCTGGCCGACTTGGGTTTTGACGACACTGTCATCGCAGCAGCGTTGTTGCATGATGTGCTGGAAGACACCGAAGAGTCGTCCGCCCACCTTAAAGAGGCTTTTGGCGCGGATATAGTCCGTCTGGTGGAAAGCCTCACCAAACTAGTCAGGCTCAAACTAGCCAACCGAGCTGTGCGACAAGTTTCAGCACTTCGCAAAATGCTGATCACTATGGCCAGCGACCTGCGCGTGCTGATCATAAAATTCGCTGACCGTCTCCACAACATGGCAACCCTCTCAGCTTTGTCGGCACAAAAACAGGAACTGATAGCCACTGAGACAATGCAAGTTTATGTTCCTTTGGCTGAGCGCCTAGGCATGGAATCGGTCAAGAATCAACTGGAGGATTTGGCTTTTGCTGTGCTTCACCCTAAGTGGTATGGGGAAATTGACCACTTGGTTGAAGAGCGTGCACCTGAACGGGAGCTTTATCTGACACAGATCATCGCTCAAGTCAATGCACGGCTGGCAGAGGTTCTGGTCAACGCGGAAGTAACGGGTCGTCCGAAACATCTGTGGAGCATCTTTGACAAGATGCAAAAAAAACAGTTGGAATTTGATGAGATCTACGATTTGATCGGCATCAGGATAATTGTGAACAGCGTTCAGGATTGCTATGCCGCGCTGGGCACAGTTCACGCTATCTGGAAGCCGGCCCAAGGGCGCTTCAAGGATTATATTTCCATGCCCAAGTTCAACCTCTACCAGTCGCTGCATACCACTGTGGCCGGGCCGGGCGGAAAATTGCTGGAGGTGCAAATTCGCACTCATGACATGCACCGGCGTGCTGAATTCGGAGTGGCGGCACACTGGGACTACAAGGAGGAAACTCCAACTGAGGAGTTGCTGTGGCTCAGCCGACTGATGGACTGGACTCAGGATTCAGATGAGGCAGACACCAGCTTGGCGCGCCTCACAACTGACCTGTCGTTGGAGGAAGTCTATATCTTTACCCCCAAGGGCATGATTGTTACGCTTCCCAATGGGGCTACTCCGGTTGATTTTGCCTACGCCATCCACACCGAAGTAGGGCACAGCTGCATAGGGGCCAAAATTAACGGACGCCTTTCGGCGTTGAACTCCAAACTGGCTACCGGCGACACAGTTGAAATTTTCACCAGCAAGCCTGATGACGCGACGCCTTCTCAAGACTGGTTGTCCTTTGTGGTTACCCACCGGGCTCGCAACCGCATCAGACAATGGCATGCCCGGAAGCGTCGAGCCGAAGCTGAGGAATCATCTCGCAAAGTTGAAAGCAAGGCTCCAGTTGAAACCAAAACTCCTGAGGAGACAACTGAAACTGAAGAAGATTTCCAACCTACGCTGCGAACCGCACCCACTCAGAGAGATTTGGATCAGGCGACCAGCAGGAGCATCCAAGTTGAAGGGCAAAGCGACATGCTGGTGCGTATCTCCAAATGTTGTTCGCCTGTGCCCTTTGATGACATCATCGGTTTTGTAACCAGGGGTAGGGGAGTGTCAGCCCATCGCTCGGATTGCTCGAATGCTGTTTTTTTAGCTGAAAATCAAGCTGAACGATGCATTGACGTGGAATGGAGTGCTGACAGTTCCCAAAAATTCCTTGCCACGATAGAGGTGAGAGCTTTTGACCGCCAAAACTTGCTGGCTGATGTTACTAGTGTGTTTTCAGACCAGGGAATCAATATCATCGGCGCCGACACCAGCACCTCCAAAGATAATATTTCTACCATGCGTTTTGAAGTGGAACTAGCTGATGACGCCCAGATACAATCTTTGATTCAAAGACTAAGGCGCATTAATTATGTCTATACAGCCAAGCGAGTTGCTGCTGAGCAAGCCCGGTGAATCAAATCCGCTCGCCTAAGGGGGTTCAAATCCGCTCACCCAGAGGCGTTCGCGATATTCTGCCTGCTGAAACTGCTCGCTGGCGCAGATTTGAGGAGGATTTTTCTGCCTGCTGCAAACAAGCTGGCTACGGAGAGCTTCGTTCTCCCATGTTTGAAGAGTTAGAGGTGTTCTTGCGGTTGGGCGAGGAGACCGAGGTGGTCTCCAAGGAGATGTACGATTTCTTGGACAAGGATGGGCGACATATGGCACTGCGTCCGGAGATGACTGCTTCAGCAGCCCGAGCCTTCATCCAGCACAGCCCTGTTTTGCCTTGGAAGATTTATTACTATGGGCCGCAATTTCGCTCTGAACGTCCGCAAGCCGGGCGCTACCGCCAGTTTTCGCAAGCTGGGATTGAGGTTTTTGGTGTGTCCGACCCGTATTTGGACGTTGAGGTCATTGCGCTGGGTTGGCAGTTTTTGGGTTCCCTAGGGCTTAAGCAGTTGACTCTGCAGGTGAATTCGCTGGGCGACACGGCTTCCAGAAACAACTATTCTGAGCAGCTAGGCCGCTATTTGGCGCAGCGTGCGGGTGAGCTGAGCGAAGCTTCACAAGAGACAGCCCAGGTCAACCCGCTTAGAGTGCTGGACAGCAAACGCGACCAAGACCAAGCTGTCATTGCCGGGGCTCCTTCTTGTTTAGATTTCTTGGAAGTTTCGGCTGCGGCACACTTTGAGGCGGTTTGCAATGGGCTTGAAAAGCTGCGAATTCCATATCAAGTCAACCCCAGATTGGTCAGAGGGCTGGACTACTACACCCACACGGCTTTTGAGTATGTTTCGCAAGCCCTGAAAAGCGCGCAAAATGCTCTAGGCGGAGGTGGGCATTACGACGGTCTGGTGGAGGCACTGGGTGGAAAACCCGTTCCAGGGGTTGGCTTTGCCTTGGGAGTTGACAGGATATTTTTGGCTTGTGACAGCGAGCAGGTTTTTATCTCCGAGCAGAGCCCCGTTGAGATATTTGTGGTGGATATAGTCGGTGGGGGAGAGGCATTGTCTTTGACTCAGCAACTCAGGGAAGCGGGGATTAGCTGCGACCGAGCTTGGGAAAGCCGGTCGCTCAAGGCACAAATGAAGATAGCGGATCGCTCTGGAGCTAAATTCGCGCTCATCATCGGCTCAAATGAACAAGCAGCCAATGTGGTAGCTCTGAAGGATTTACGCAGTGGCGAGGTCCCGCAAGAAGACATCCCCCGAGATGAAATTGTGCTAGCACTCAAAGATAGGCTAGCTATGGAGATATCAAATTGACGGACGCTAACACAGCAGACACTGGCATGCCGAGCCAAGAAAAGCCGAAGCCGAACTTGGCCCGCGGGCTGAGAACCCATTACTGCGGCGAGCTCACAGAAGCTGAGGTGGGACAACATGTAAGCGTTTGCGGTTGGGTTGACCGGCGCCGAGAACATGGTGAGCATCTGGCTTTTGTGGATTTGCGTGACCACACCGGGATTATTCAGTGTGTGGTGGATGAACGTATTGATGTGCGCTCTGAGTACATCTCGCGTATCACTGGTGTGGTGCGACTGCGGCCCGAAGGCACCGCCAACGAAAACCTAAAAACTGGCACTCTGGAAATAGGCGATTGCGATGTGGAAATTCTTAACCGCGCCGAGCCACCTCCGTTTTCCCTGCATGATGAATCTATTGGCGGGCAGCAACGCACAAGCACAGACGAAACAACACGGTTGCGCTATCGCTACATTGATTTACGTCGTCAGCGGATGCAACACAATTTGCGCACCAGAGCCAAAGTCAACAGTTGTTTTAGAACTTCCATGGAGCGGTTGGGGTTCTTGGAAGTGGAAACGCCCATGCTCATAGCTTCCACTCCTGAAGGCGCCAGAGATTTTGTGGTGCCATCTCGGTTGCATCCGAATAGTTTTTACGCGCTGCCTCAAAGTCCGCAAATCTTCAAGCAGTTGAGCATGGTTGGCGGGGTAGATCGCTATTATCAAATCGCTCGCTGCCTGCGAGATGAAGACTTGCGAGCCGACCGCCAATTTGAGTTCATGCAGCTTGACTTGGAAGCCAGTTTTGTAACCCATATGGAGATTATGGATTTTGTAAACGAAGCTGTTTTGGATGCGACTCAAGCCATTATGGGTTGGCGGCCAGACGCGATACCTTCCATAAGTTGGCATGATGCTCAAGATCGCTTTGGCACCGACAAGCCAGATATGCGCTTTGGTTTGGAACTTCAGGAGTTGACGTCAATTTTTGCTGAGACGCAAGCCCGCGTCTTCCAAGCTGAATGCATCAAGGGTTTTGCTTTGCCGGGTGGGTCAAGTCTCAGTCGCAACCGCATAGATGAGTTGACTGAAAAAACAAAGTCCTGGGGCGCTAAGGGCTTGGCTTGGTTCAGGGTTGGAGAAGAACTCAGCTTGGATGGAGCTTTGACTCGCTTTATGTCGCAGCAAGAACAGGCAGCTATAACGGCTGCTTTGGGCGCAAGCAAAGGTGATTTGCTGCTCCTGATAGCCGATAAGCGCGCTGTTGCCAACCAAGTCTTAGGTCGGCTTCGCTTGGAAGTCGGGGAGCCTGATGAAAAGGCGTCGCGGCTGAAGTTTGTCTGGGTAGTGGATTTCCCGCTTTTTGAGGGATTTTCAGATGATGGCGCTCCAATACCAGCACATCATCCCTTCACCATGCCACATCCTGAAGATCTGTCCATATTAGAAACATTCGCTGACGGAGAAGCTTCAAAGTTGTTGGGTGTTCGATCCTTGGCTTATGATCTGGTGCTGAATGGCTGGGAGCTAGGTTCAGGAAGTGTCAGAATCAGCACTCCAGAACTTCAGCGGTTGGTTTTTTCGCTGTTGGGCATGACTGATAATGAAGTTGAAGAACGTTTTGGCTTTATGGTCAACGCTTTCAAATACGGAACTCCACCACATGCAGGCTTCGCATTGGGAATTGATCGGTTTGTTTCCATCTTGTTGGAGGAAGAAACTATCCGCGAGGTCATTGCCTTCCCCAAAACCCAGTCCGGCTCCGACCCGCTCACTGGAGCTCCAACTTCCATCAGTCCACAACATCTGCGAGAACTGGGAATCCGCCCAAGCAAACCCAGCTAGGCCACCTGTGGGGGACAGCCCTAGCTATTTTCCAGATCACCATAGCTGCAGCCACAACTACCTTTAGAAAGTTAAAAAGATGGCAAGAAAAATCACCATCACACTCCTGGCAGTCCTACTGGTATCGGCTGCCTGCGGGCAAAACTCCACAGTTTCCACGACCACAACCCAAAATATAAGCACAACAACGACGATTGTCTCAGCAACACCGACTATGACAGAAACAACATCCGCTACAGTTAGCTTGCAAGACAGATGTGAGCAGTCCAGGGACGTTTTCCAAGCAGAAATCCGCCGGCGCAACCCCAACAGCAACATACGTATAACGGACATATACGCCATCCTGCCTCCAGGGCTTAACCGTGAAGCCAAAGAATTCATCTGCCTAGCAGATTTGCTAAACAGCCAGCAACTGGAAAGGAGTAACAGCACCTACTTCTGCAAAAACTCATACGAGATGGGCATGGGAAGCACCCCAGAAATTTGCCTAGGATTGCTCCGCGCAAAATCTATCACAACGCCTCCGACTGCTGATCCGGATGTCACTAACATGACGGGGGTGGATCCCACAACTCCTGAGAGCACCTTAACTGTTCCTGCAGTCCCGCCCACCACTACTACAGAACTGGAGGTTATTGTGCCGCCAACTTACACCCCTTACACCGACGCAGATTATGGCAGCACGCCGTGCCCGGCTGATGATGCTGACCGGGTGTTGGATTTCAGCGATTCGTTCCAGAACTGCTTGCAGGAAGGTGTGGAATACACGGCTGCTTTCACCACCACAGCCGGGGAATTCAAAGTCAAGCTTGATTCCGAAAACACCCCCGGAACCACCAACAACTTCATCTCCTTGGCCCGCCACAAGTATTATGACGGCACTTTACTGCACCGCACCGACCCGAGCATCGGCATCATCCAAGGAGGCTCCCCGCACAACAACGCCGCCAATGACCGCGGGCCGGGCTACAACATCAAAGACGAAGGCACCGGCTTCAACTACCCAAGGGGGCTTTTGGTCATGGCCAGAGGCGGAGCTCCCAACAGCGCGTCAGCTCAGTTCTTCTTTTCGGTCAACGAGAACACCCGCGTT
>JAPYNY010000013.1 GCA_028283145.1 Candidatus Hopanoidivorans cymbastelae | reverse complement strand
ACCGCCCCTGATCGTATCGTTGCCTCGCCCACCGTGAATCACATCAGGCCCATCACCACCCTCCAAAACATCATCGTCGTCCTCACCGAACAGCTGGTCTGCACCACGCCCACCTGCGACCATGTCATTTCCTCCCCCTCCGTAAATCCTGTCATTGCCCAAGCCGCCATGAATCATATCATCATCACGGTGTCCTAAAATCAAGTCATTCCCCAATCCTCCACGAATGATATCATTTCCGACACGACCATAAAGCCTGTCATCACCAGCACTGCTTCCGGTCTGGTCATCGCTTAGCCCATTGCGAATCACATTACCACCCAAAGGCCTATATTTAGCAATTCGCGGCTCGTTTATTGTGTTGATTTTAATGCACACCTTATTATTCCTAAAAAATCGCTTATGTGATTTATTTTACAGTAAATACTCTACTTTCAGTAAATTGAGTGTGAGGCCCAGAATATACAGCAACACTCACTTGGGCCCAGTCTGTTCTCGGTATCATGCCCGCAAGATCTATTTCAATCTTTGTTCTTGAACTGCCACTAGGAGCAATAATACCAGCTGCAGATCTTGGAAATTTTCCATAGGATAGCCCATCTACAGAGTCGTTTTCATACCTCCAGAAAAATTGATACTCCCAGTTAAGATCAGAGTTATTTCGCACAGACAAAGCAAACCTGATAGGCCCGTCAACAGCATATTCAGGTGTGCCAGAAACGTGATATTGCTTTTCTGGTAGGCCAGAAATAGAGATTGCAGGAGGAATATTATATTTTTTCTCAACATAAGTTATTTCTTCGCCATTTTTTCTCAAGACATAGCTAGTGTATTCGGGGGGATTAACCATATGGCCCTCAAGATATAACGAAAACACACCAATTTGCCTACCGTCCACATCAAAAAGCTCATTTCTCATTTCCCAAGCATTTAAGGGAACTTCGCCTACTTTGATATTTTCTTTATGCAACTCAATAGAATAGTCTTGACAATCAAACTGGCACTGAAGTGCAGAATTATCAACTTTGAAGCCAAACATAGGATAAGTACGGATCATAACAATAGATGGAAAAGTATGGGTTAAAGAAGTCCTGCCATGGATAGAATCCTCACCAACGTATGCGGAGAAAACATGAACAACCCTGTCACCCCTGTCCACACGAAATCCGGCCGTCACTAAAACCCCAGCTAAAATTGCCCCTGAAACAACAGCAGCCACAACACGAAACCTTTTATGTGCCTTGCTTTTCATTGTTACTCCATTGTTGTGTAGCTCTCATATATTACGAAATCCTCATGTGACACACCTAAAATTGTATCCGATGTTAATTCTCTGTATATCACATCAAAACCAGCATTACCTCTAATTGTATCATTGCCGGGACCGCCCCTGATGAGATCATCACCCCAACCGCCATGTATCAGGTCAGACCCCTCACCGCCCTCTATGGTGTCATTGTCATCATCGCCGAACAACCGATCATCACCCGGCCCGCCCTCAATCGTGTCATTGCCTCCGGCTCCATAAACCCTATCATTGCCCAAGCCGCCATACATCCTATCGTCATTACGATGACCTAAAATCAAATCATTCCCCAACCCCCCACGAATAATATCACTGCCGACACGACCATAAAGCCTGTCATCACCAGCACCACCCAAAATAGTATCATTACCTGATCTCCCATCAATGAAATCATCACCACCCAATCCGCAAATCACATCAGCCTCATTGGTGCCCATCAACGTATCATTGCCCTCAGTTCCGATGATAGTACAACCATCCAAACCAACTCTTATAGTCACAGTTGCTCTATCACAACGGGTAATAGCATCGCAAGCCTCATACTGAAAGCTGTCAATCCCGCTAGTATGCCCAACATAATTTACGATCAGTTTACTGCTAGAAGAATAGCTTACTTCAATATTGCCTAAAACAGGTTGATTTGTGATTGTTAAAATGTTAATGTCTTCTTCTGCATCAATATCGTTGGCTAATACATCAATAATTGTCGCGTCCAGAAGTGGTAATGATACGCTGTCATCTTTAGCATCAGGGATAGTATTATGCCGACTTGTAGTTATATTTATTGAAGCTGTTGTTGAAAGTTCTGAACTGTCAGTACCTTTAGCAGTTATGGTATGTGTTCCAGCAGTAAGTTCATCGGTTGAAAGTACAATATGCTCTCCAGTTCCCAAATCTCCGTCAATATTGCTGCTCCAGCTAAAAGAATTTAGACCTAAAATACCGTCTTCTTTATCATAACCTGAAGCTCTGAGAACAAAACCCTGATCCGCAAACAAGGTATTAGGGGGAGTCTCAATTTGCACCTCAGGAGCATGTGCTGCTACCCTAAATATTGGACTTTCAGTAAAGGTTGATCGGGTTCCGTCGGATACTGAAATACCTATTCTGGCTGTGCTTGACCCTCTGAGTTCACCGGCAGTTATAGATGCATTGGTTTCACCAGTTTCTAACACCAAAGGATCATAGGATCTGCCTCCATCCAAAGAATAATACAATCTATAGGTCAGCGAATCTCCATCTTGATCAGAGCCAACCCAAGATAAATTGATAGTGTCATTGTGATCAAAAAATTGGTTCTTGGTAACACCGGAAATAGTTACAGTAGGAGCATGAGCAGAACGTTCGATTACTAGCAACTCTCTGTTTCCCTGCTTTATAGCAAAACTAGCATAATCAGGTGGATTGAAAACAGAAAAGCTAAATGTAGCAGGGAAATTAAAATCCGGAGTAGTTCCACCTGGCATCACCACAAGGTCTAAAAGTGATTCACTTGCTGAAAATGGAATACTATGCAAACTAGCTCCAGAAGCATCCCGCAATTCTAATATATAGTCGCCAGGTTCAATCAGTTGACTTGGTCTAGGTCTAGAATAAACTCTGTCCAACTCTACCCTAGCAGCAGAACCATCAGATTCAGCAAAATATATATTTCCAAAAAACATATCAGATGGTTGAGCTCCAGAATTTGTCTCAGCTTGACTAGTTGATCCAATTGGGCTAACTGAGTTAATATAATCAATTATACCTTGATGATGCACACTGTCCAGCCACAAAGACTGGTTATCCTCATAACTACGACAATAACTCATTAGTGAAAACACATTTCTGGGGTTTGAGACAATAAGAGGGTCTGCTATATCGGGGAGTTCATCACTATATTTCTTTTGCATAAAATCAACATCAATCCCCCAAATTTCCGTATCCTGATCAATATCACTCGAAAAACTAATTGGACCAAGTAAAGGAACAAGTTCAGCCGTGTCCAATTGAGTGGGTTTCAATCTATTGGTACCACCAAGATCATTAAAATTACCTATATGTGTATCCGGATAAATTGGTGTCTTCTCTTCATCAATATCCTCTCTACAAAACCCAATGAAATCTTGCTCCATAGTATCAAATCTATAGGGATGTCTTTGGCCAAATACATGCCCTAATTCATGTGAGCCGGCATTTCTTGAAATATGATAATAAAAATCCCTGTCTTCTTGATCTTCAGTAATACCTAGCATATACCAACTTGCGATGCCGTAATTTTCCTTAGATTTGCTAGTTGCCAACCCTGGTATTGTAGCACCATCTTCATCAGGAACAGGGTAACCTGGAAGGACACCTAAAAAGATAGAATTATCAGAATCAAAAAGTGTGGCATCATCTCTAAACCTACGAAGCTCAGCATCAACACGATTCAAAGCTCTATAATCTATTATAAATGTTCCATTATTTTCATTGATTTCGAAAGGATTAAAATCAACGGATTCAAATTCCATAAATGCAACATTATCAGGTGAAGTCAGTTCGCGCATGGGCAAGGGCAACATTGCTTGAATTCTTCTATATTGATTTAGCAAATTATTTGGAGTTGGCACTAAGGAATGACCTTCTCCATCAGCAGGGTCATCGCTATTTGTCAAAGACACTGGGAACATTACAATTGTGGGAGTGTTTAATCTAATATATGACACCGTGGCTGAGCAACTGTTGACTGGGCTATTTTGTTCTTCGCAGCTTATATTAGTATTATTTTGAAAATCCAATTCCAGCCTAAGTACCTGATTGTTGGTTAGGTTTGCCCAATCATGTGGCAAAATAAAGTTTAGTGAGGAATCGATATCTGTACGACAATTGCTGGGAGAATTATTTGTGTCTGAGCGACAGGTGTGGTTTATTTCGTGTGAGGTGACTTGCAGGGTTCCTCTGGTGTTTATTGGTCGTAGGGTGCCTAATGTTCGTTGTGTTGTTCTGCCTGTTGGGTGTGTGGTGAGTATTGTTCCTTTGAGGTTTGCTTTGATTTCTGTTTGTTGTCGTGTTTCTGTGGTGAAGAACGCTCGGACTGCTGTGAGTCTGTTGCTGACGAGTTGGAGGCTGCCTTGCCAGTCTTGGGTGCCTTGGGTTACTTCTAGTGCGACTAGTGAAATTGTCGGGGGGCAGGAGGTGAAGGATTCGATGTGGTTTGGGGAGGATGATATGATATTGACTGGTCGGTTGCGTGGTTCGAGTTCAATAGTCATGGAGTGCAGCGTGCTGGCTTCGGACCAAGGCAACGTCACGTTGGAGGAACTAAGGCGCATTTCGTGTTCGTTGCCGGCTCTGGTCACTGATATGCGGTCCAATACTATTGATGTGTTGAGGCCTTTGATTCTGAGGGAGGTGCATTCAAATTTGCTGATGAAGTTCTTTATCCGCTCTTTGGTTGGGCGACCGGTTATGCGATAGGAGATTGAGAACCTGTTGTCATGGCTGGGCGTATATTCTCGGGGAGTTTGCCCTGCTATCGGAGTGGGACGGTTTTGGTGTTGCACACTCAGCCTGTTGTCGGGATAAATTCTGGGAGATCCGGGGGTGCTGCGGAAGAAGCAGGAGGTCGTGGTCAGGGTTGAACGCCAGGTGGACCGGGTTCTGACTGCAGCAGGATTCTCACGTTCTGCCACGCTGTAGCTGTTCCGGCATAGTTTCCATGTGGTTCCCAGCGGATACGGGCTGGAACCCAGATTTGAAATGACAGGATTGATCACATCTAAGGCAGGCGGACAGGTCCGGTAGCTGTCTGAAGATACGATTTCAGTGGGAGAAAGAACGGTGAGTTCTGTGACTGTCCTGTTCCGATAGTCTTCAGCCAACATGACATCCAATGTACTGATGGCAGCAGCCGAAGGCAAAGCAGCGCTGCTCAGGCTGAATTGCACACTGGTTGCTGTGGCGGTTGACGATACTGAATTGATGACTATATCGTCGATTATTGTGTTGCCGGTGTCGGTGCCGATGACGACGGAAAACTTGCGGCACCGGAACCTGTCCAGGAAATCTTGCCTTGTTTTGTTGGTCAAAGCAGCTTCGGACTGGTAACTCGCACTGATGTTCAATCTGTTGGACACCGTGCTGTAATTCGCCGTGATGTCGGGCGTGTTTGTGCTGGTTTCTCCGACGCAACGGTTGCGGCTCCATGTTGTGCTGCTGTTGGTGCTGGAAACCCGGCAGACGCGCCAAGTGGTGTTTGGCTCATAGGCTGCTCCTGTGTTGGAAACAGCCGGACCAAATTGGGAAACGCCAGGCACTATCGATTCTGGGCTGCAGTTGAAATTCACCGGTGTCTGATCGGAAACTATGGACAATATAGCCGACACAGCTCCAACAGGCACTCCACCTACTACGACCGCTCCACCTACTACGACCGCTCCACCAGGTAAGGCCACTACACCTCGGCCTGCGACGCGCGTCCCTCCAGGAGGCGAGGCTGAACCGGCTACGTCAGCAGCTGCGGGCACGTCCAGCACCCTGAATCTGACTGACACGGTGTCGGATGAGACCGAGCACAGATCGGGTCGGAACAAAACGTTGAGCGTGTCTGTGGATGGTGATGAGGTTGTAGATGATATTGCTCTGCTTCTGAATTGATTCAAAAACATCTGGGCCGCTTGGGCTGTGATGTCTGTGCCGAAAGCTCTTAACCATATTGTTGGGTGGGCCGTAAGCTCATCCGGGGCTATTTCATTGGTGGTCAAAGATACTGAGGAATTGATAGACGTTCCAGCAAACGACAGGTCTGTGCATCTTTCATTGGCGTGAAAATTCTCGGTTACTCGGCAGAGCGGCCAGCTTGAATTGTCTGAGATAGCGGTGTCTATGGAAATCACATCTGATCCAGTTGTATCAGAAATCAACGGTCTTCCGCCCTGGCAGGAGACGAAGCTGCTAATCAGACTGGAAGCTGAGTTGTCTACGGCAACAGTGACCGGAGTCGCATTCTGCCGCAGCGACACACTGGATTTTCGCGGGAGGCTGTCATTGTCGCTGTTAGTTACGGAAAAGGCAAGTGTTCTGGTGGAAGAGTTATAGCTTATTCTGTTTGGCTGATAGGCCCTGTTGTGAGATGCAACATAGAATTCTCGGCATTCTATCTTGGCCCAGAAATGTCTAATCTCAGTTGTGGTGGGAGTTCGCCCGAACCGGTAATGCACCTGAAAAGAATCGCCCCTGTAGCCGCTTCTCGTGGAGTCGAAATAATACTGCATCCCGCCAGGGGAACTCCACAAACCTGTCGGCACTGTGCCGTCGCATCCATCGTCCCGGCTGACGTTTTCCAAAGTGTGGTAAAGGTTGTGAGCAGTCAGCGAAATGAATCTGGCGCGCACCCAGCATAAAGTCCAAGTCGTTCCTGTGGCATAAGGGTTTCCCGTCGGCGTTATTTCAGGGTTGCTGAGCGGGGTGGTGTCCGGGGTTGGGGGCGGCGCGCAGAAAGTGTGGCTGGCAACATCTGAGCGTGAGCCTTGACTGGTGATGGTTCTGGTTGCGCGGTCGGCCTGCAGAGTCAGAACGATCCTGCTGCCAGTCGGCCTGGCAGCTGTGGTCAACTCAAATTCCACCACCGCGAAATTGCCGGCCGAGTTGATTCGGAAATTGGAAATATCAGCTCTTCGGTTGCCGACCTGGATGTCCACACAGTCGAATTTGTTCAAAAAAGCTGTCCCAATGGCTGCTGTCATGCCGTTTAGGTAATATCTCATCTGAACCAAAAGCATGCCATTGGACAAATAGCTGGCGCTTATCCGACTCACACCAGAAAAACCGAAGCCGGAATCCAAGCAGAGCTTGTCGCTGAAAAAACTAGTAGAATCGACATTGCGCGGACAAAGCGTCCAGGAAGTCCCAGCAGGATAAGGATCGCCCCTGTGAGCAAGAGTCGGCCCCTGCTGTCGCGGAACAGGCGCAGAAGCCGGCCCCGCGCAAAAAGTATGGCTGGCAACAGCCGTCTGAGAAGACTCGCTAACCACATGCTTCCGGCCGGCATCAGACCTCAACGTCAGCGTAATCCTGCCAGCTGGCGGAACGGCTACGGTCGCCAACTGGAATTCCAAAAGCGCATAGTCGCGGTCGGTACGCACAGTGAAATTGGAAATATCAGCCCTCCTGGAGTTGTCGCCTATATCCACACAAGAAAACTTGCGCAAGAACGCCCTGCCCTGCGCCTGCGTCATGCCAGCCAGATGATATCTCAACTGAACCGAAAACCTGTCACCCGAATAATGGGCCCTGACATAACTCCCAACACCCAAAAAATCAAAACCAGGGTCATAGCACTGCCTGTCATACCACGCACCGGGCTCCCTGCCCGAACACAGAACCCAAGCAGCCCCAACAGGATACTGACCGCCCAGATGAGTCAACAGATGCCCCTGACTAAAACTAGAACCCTGCAAAGGACAAGCAACGAAACCAGGAAAAAGGCTGCCGGAACCCAACATCAACTGCCTCGGAGCATCATCCTCACGCAAAGTCAGCCACAAACTATCATAGTCATGAAACCCTGGAAAACGATCTAAAAACTTTCGCCAAACAAGCCTCACCTGACCAGAAATAACAACCAAATCAGCTAAAACCACATCAGTCTCAAAACCCATCCCGGTATGACCCGGCTGAGTCTGCCCCTGAAACGTTCCCACAGTGAAACTCAAACACTCCCAACGACGAATAAAATCAGCCGCCTGAACAGCAGTAATCCCCGACCCGCTCAGCACAACCTCAATAGTCAAAACCTGGACTATATCATCACTCACATCATACTGCTCAGCGCCAGAATGAGGATCCGTGCGCCTAACACTAATATCAGAAGCCGCCCGACTGAAAGCAGAATCCTCACAGCGGCTGGCATACGTGAACACACCATCCTCAAGACGAGTCTGCTCCGTGTCAGGACACGTCTCCCACTCATCACCAACACCATAAGAACCACCAGAAAGCACAATCGGCTTATTCAAAGCCGACATAGCCCCAGAAGGGCTTTGCGCAACAGCCTGCCCAACATCAACCACCAACAACTGCGCCACCAACAAAACACCAACCGAAACACAAACACCAGAACGAAAACTGAAAACAAAACACCGGCGGGGACACGACCCTACTACGCCGCGCACGAAGCATTTAGCTGCATTCAAACAGCCTTTTGCAGTAGCTTTGCTATTCACAAAACTTAGTATAATAAAATTATTGCAAGAAAGCGCATTTTACTAAAATTATTTAAATCTAGAAAAATTTAGGCAAAAAACTAACCCAAAAACCAGCCAAAGCAACAAACGCAAACAAACAATGAGCGAAAAAGGCTACACCCTTCAGGCCCTAGTCGTAACCGCAGTGCTGGTACTCATGGCCGTAGCCGCCGGCGTAGTCATCGTAGCCATCACCAGGAATTCATCAGATGACCTACAAGAACAAACCGCTGACATCAAAAGCCTATGCAACGCAGCCGAAATTCACGACACCACCCTGGCAGCCGCCGGAGCAAAAGGCAAAAACGGCAACGACCGGGCAGGCAACCCATTCCAAGGCTCAGCAATCGGCTGCATACCAGTCTGCCTCTGGCTTGCATCAGGTCCAAGCCAGCGCACAATTGATATTCAAGCGAATAATCTCGCTTTTTACCGCTCAATAGCATTTGAGGAAGCAGACATAAACCAGGGAACGTACCTCTTCAAAACACCCACATCAGTGTTCGACTCCGAAACAGGCGGAGACCCCATCACAATAGGCGAAAACAACCCAGACGGATTCACCTTCGGCGGCGAAATAACCGAAATCCGCGTAAACCCAGACCAAGAAAGCTGCAGCGCCTACGACAACCAAGGCAACCAAATCCAAACCAACTAAGCCCCAGCACAATCCTCCAAACCAACCCAGACGACAGATGCCCCGCTAGCAAGGCCGCTTGCTGACAATCCAGCCTCTTGAACCATAAAACCATTATGGGGAAAACCATTATGGGTCTGACATCAAACCCACCACAATCCGCCACCACAGTAAAACCCTTGAACGATAAATAGAATATATAAATCCCAATTGGTTGATATTTTTCCTGTAGATATGCGTAGCCTGTTTCGTTTTGTTGCCATAGTAGTGCTGACCCTGGGGGGCGGTGCTGTCTTGAGTTGTTCAAGCAGCGACTCTTCGTCGGTCTCTCCCATCGCCAGTGAAAATCCGACGAGCACCAGTGATTTCCCGCTTGATACGCTTGGGAATCAGGATTTGCCCAGCACGTCAGAGCAGAATTCTCCAACAACTGGCCTACCCACTTCTCAAACCACCACTGCGCCGACCAGCACCACGTCAAGCACCACTGCTCCCACAGCTTCGCCCACAACAACCAGCCCGCCTGCCACAACCGCCCCCGCAACCGCTGACCCCACAACCACTACTCAATCTCCTGCCACAGCCAGTTTTCCAGACGCCGAACGGCTATCGGTCAGACCGCTATATCATTTTGACAGCCCTGCTATGGCTCTGGCAACCCATCCGAATTTCCCCAATTTGCTCTACTTCGCCCTGCGCGATGGACGGGTTGTGACTCTAGACACCGACTTCACCGAAGACAGCCTAAAAGAAATCCTAGATATTGGGGATGAAGTCTCTACCTTGTCAGAGTTGGGGCTCTCCGGGCTGACCTTTTCTCCAGACGGCCAATGGCTGCTGACTATGTCGCATGGGCCGGACTTGGCCGACAGACATAACACAGAATTCGTCAGCCAAGTTTACGCCTGGGAGCTTTCTTCAGACGGCCAAACCGATCTCTCTCAGAGACGACTGATACTGGAGGTTGCCCAACCATTTGGTAACCACAACGGCGGCGACATCAGCTTTGGCCCCGACGGCAAGTTGTATATCGGGCTGGGCGATGGCGGAGCTGCCAACGACCCTCTGGGTTCAGGCCAGAACACCCAAACCCTGCTGGGGTCTATTTTGCGAATTGAACCCAACCTGGAACCTATTTCTCAAGGCAACAGAACCCCTAACTACACCATTCCGCCAGACAATCCTTTTGCCGACTCAACTGGTGGAGCGCCAGAGATCTGGCTATACGGAGTCCGCAACCCTTGGCGTTTCTCCTTTGATTCCGCCACAGGAGATTTGTGGATCGCTGATGTAGGTCAAAATAAAGTTGAAGAGATAAACCGACTTGAGGCTAGCAAGGGTGGGGGACGGGGCGCCAACTTGGGCTGGAACGCTTACGAAGGCAGTCTGCCTTTTGCTTCTGAACAGCCCGGCCTTGACATCCAAGACCGCACCCAGCCTGTCTTTGAATACCTTCACAGTGAGGGCAGATGCGCTTCAGTAACGGGGGGTTATGTCTACCGGGGCAGTGCGCTCAGCGGCTATGAAGGTGTTTATATCTTCGGAGACTTTTGCGCCAGCACGATTTTCGGGCTGGTGCCTGGAGTGTCCAACCAGGCCATCGCAAACCTGCCGGAGGACAGAGTTCCGATTTCATTTGGGCGCGACAGCAATGGCGAGTTGTATGTGCTGACTTTGCTTGGGTGGGTTTACCAGCTAAGCCAATAGCCAATCAGCAGAGCCGATCAGCAGACGGGTTTACCAGCTGTATCTGTAAACATTGGTGTCGCGCTTCTCAAACCCCAAAGCTGCATAAAGCTGATTAGCGGCTTCGCGTCTGGGGCTGGAAGTCAAATCCACCGACCTGGCACCGGCTGCCTTGGCTCGCTCTAGAGCTGCTTCATTCAAGGCTCGGCCTAGTCCCAACCCTCGATATGGCTGGTCCACTACTACGTCTTCTATGCGGGCTCTGAGTCCAGTCGGGATGCGAAACATGATCAAGGTGAGACAGCCTGCCAGGGTGGTTGCGCCCTGGTCGCTGGCATCGTCGCTAGTGCCTGAAACTTCAGCTATCAGCAAAACAGCCGCCTCAGATTGCACAACTGCCTCCAACTCGGCTTGGGTCGGAGGGGGGGCGCTTGAGAGTTGCGAGATGAGCTTTGCGATTGCCACAGCGCGGTCATCTCCGACAGGGCTGGTGGCTTCAGAAATTTCAAACTTCATGGTTCGTGCGGCGGGCGGGGTGTTGCGGGCTGGCGGAATGTGTGGCTCACGAGGTGTGTGCGACTGACGGTGTGCTGCTGGTGAATGTCTAGTTTGCCTCGTCTTCCCAAGGCACCGATCTAGGTGGCTGGAAGAATACATCCTCCACCTCTCCGCGAATTGCCCTGAAAGCCAGAGAAGTCCACCACTGCGACTGCAGCCCCACGATGTCTTCGGGCAAATCGTCTTCACCAAAAAATCCAGCTTCGGTGCACTCCAAGGGATGCGGAGTGGGGGTGCCGCTGATGGCCCGGCACAAAAACACCAGGGAATAGAAGGGTTTGCGGGTAATCCTTTGCCGCATGGCATCCAAAACAGCTATAAGTCGGACGGGTTCACAGCGCACGCTGGTTTCTTCCCAGACTTCCTTGACCGCAATTTCTGCTGGCGAATATCCAACGTCGGCCCAACCCGTGGGGAAAAGCCAAACCCCAGAATCAGCCCGGCGAATGAGCAGCAACTCGTTGTTCTCGTTGCCCACCACGGCGCCAACCGATATTTTGGGTGTAACGTAGCCAGCCACGCCTGACTCTATGGTTTTCATCCATTCCTCAACTTGACTCCCAGGCTCTGGGCGGTCAGACGCAGCTGCCCGAATTTCAGCCGCCAGGCTTAGCACCTCCTGGTAGCGTTCCTTCTCAAATAGATTGCTGGTAAAGCCAAGCCCCGTGCGAGCAATCCCAGCTAACGCCTCCCCCCACCGCAACAGGTCGTATTCGTCAATGGGCGCCTGGGGTGGCACAAGCTGCGAGCCAGTCTCCGCGGGCTGCAATGGCTTTGACTCTGACATTTCCTTGGAAAAATTTCTGGGGCTTCTGCTGCTCGCAAACAAACAGTCTCGGTTTTATTGGCTGTTGACTCCGTGTGAGCCGACGGCCCTATAGCAGATAACTATACTTGACAAAGCCCTAGCCAAGCAGCAACACCAAGGCCCAACCAAGCCGAAAACAAAAACTCTCAGCTAGGAAGCGACAGCTTCACAGCGTGCTGAATAGCTGCTTCAACCTCACTTTGTTGCTCTGGGTCTGTGACTTTGTCGCCAATTGAATTTTGCACATAAAAAGAGTCCACCACCGAGCCACCCAATGTCTGAGCCTTCAGACTGCTGATTTCAATACGCATCTGGGTCATGGCCACCGCGAGGTTCCTCAGCAAGCCAAAACAGTCAGGCACTCCGACTTCAATCACCGTATGCGTCTGTGAACTGTCATTGTCGAATTTCACATAGCTTTTCTCAATCATGGGCTCGCCTGTGGTGGCCATCTTGGGAACAGCCCGGCGAGCCAACCTCGCTTCAAGCGCCAGACGCCCGTCCAAAGCAGCCCGAATTTGCGGTTCAATACGGCCCCAGTTGATCTCGCCTTCAAAAGTCGGCTCCACCAAGAAATGACACAGCGCCATGTTGTGTTCTACGTGGCCTAGGCCCTCCCGGATGTAAAGACCGTTGAGTGTCAGCACACCCACCACTTCACTGAATTGACCCACATAGTTGGGAGAAATGATGGTAATCATGCCACCGCTGCTGTGCACCATGGACTCGCCCGCCGCCATGAGCGCCTTGTGCTGCTTGGTCGGGACAGACTCTTCTACCTCCTCGGTGGTGCCTTCGATGAGATACTGCTCGGTGCGCCTCTGCAGATCAGTTAACAGACCTTTCTTCCAAGGGCTCCAAGCATGCTTGCTGGTGGCAATGCTGTCAGCTTCAGTCAGCGCCGACAGCAGATTCAGTGCTTCAACGGTCTCAACTTTTTCAGCCACATTCTTGATGATGGACACATCGGAGAGATCGCGGCGCGTAGCGGTGTCGGGCAACAACAGGTGCTCTCGCACCAAGAGTTGAAGTATGGCCACATCATCGGACGGAAAACCCATGCGCTTGGCGATCTGGCCGACCATGGGGATGCCTACCACTGTATGGTCGCCCGGATACCCTTTCCCGATGTCGTGCAAGAAAGCTCCCAGCACCAGCAGGTCGGGGCGGTCCACCCGTTCGATCAACTTGACGGCTTCAGCCGCAGCCTCGCAAAGATGGCGGTCTACTGTAAACCGATGATAGACATTTTGCTGGGGGCGACACCGGCACGGCTCCCATTCGGGCAACAGCTTGGTGAACAACTCGGCAATATCCAGAGCTTCAATTACCTGCACCGCTGGACGCCCAGTCATCAGCAACTGCAAAAACAGCTCTCTGGCATGGCTAGGCCAAGGTTCGGGCATGGCAGGTGCTTGCTGCTTCAGGCGGTTGAGCGTGTCGCGGTCAATTAGAGCGTTATACTCGGCTGCCACCACCGCCAACCGCAAGATGGACAGGTTGTCTATCTTGGCATCCGGTGAAATTCTGACCACCAAGCTGTGCCCCTCTACTTCCGCGTCTTCTATGTCTTCACCCTTGTCTGAGGCTTCGCTTGAAATTTTGGCTATTTCAATGTTTTGGCAAGTCCAGTCGTCATCGGCAAAACTCAAAGATTTCGCCCCGCCCGGCTTTTGCTCGCCCGATGCCACACCATCTGACGTCTGCCCGTCCGATGCCGCCTCACCTGACTTTCGGGCCTCTCCCCTTATGGTTCCAACCTCTCCCCCTATGGGTTGCCAGTCGAGGTCGTAGGTGGGAAGTTTGCGACTAGCTCCAGTGCGTCGCCTCAACTTGGACACGAGACCGTCAAACTTTTTGCCCATAGCCCTGAAATGAACCGCCAACTCGGTGAGCCTCCAGCTGATCAGACGGGCCGACAAGGAGATGTCCGACATCAGAGCCAAAGCATCGCCATAGCCGGTTTCCTGGGCGATCTCGTCCTGGAAGGCAAACAGCAGCCGATCTTCAGCCTTGCTTGCCAGCCGATGAAGTTCTATCCGAGCTGTCAGCAGCACGCGGTAGGCGTCGCGAATCTCATCATCGTCAGCGAAGATACCCGACCCAACCGAATAATCCAGCGGCTCCGTGCTGGCTTCGTCCTTGCTTGATGGCTTAGCCGACGGGTCTTTTCCGAATGGCGGCCGGCGCAGCATGGCAGACAAGCCCCAGCACATCAACTGGGTATCCCGCAGCCCGCCCGCGCCTTGCTTCAAGTTGGGCTCCAGCATGTAGGCCACCGACCCGAATTGCTCATGTCGTCTTTCGGCGTCTTCCAGCAGCTCCCCGAGCCAGTGGCCCGCCTTGCTATACCAAATGTTGTGAGCCTTGTTACGCAGGCGCTCGGTCAGTTTGGCATCGCCCGCAATGTGTCTGGCGGAAAGCAACGTGGTGGCCGTGTTGAGTTCATGCCGTGCCAGCAACAAAATGTCGTTGTAGCTGCCAATGGAATGGCCCAGCTTCAAATTGTCGTTCCAGAGCGGATACCACAACTCATTCGCGATGGCATCCACATCTGAGCGATAGTCATTGCCATAGATCAGCTGGATATCCAAATCGCTTTGAGGGCTCATCTCGCCCCGCCCATAACCGCCTAGCGCAATCAGAGCGATGTCTTTGCCCTCAACTTCCAGACGGCTGCCCTTACGCTTGATGACATCCCAGAAGAGTTCCTCAAGGTAGCTGTCAACAGCAGCAGTGTAGGACTGGCAGAAATCCATCCCCACGCAGGAACTGTCTTGCATCAGTTCCTCGCGTGCTGAACTGATGGACTTTGTGCTCAATGGAGTTGCTTGAGTTGTCATATCTCTACACCGCTAATTGCTCATGTCTTATGCCAAATTATTGTAGTTTCCAGCCAAGAAGGTCGGGCTGCCTAAAAAACCAAACTGCCTAGAACAAATAGGAGCTAGTTGAGTGCTCGGATTGATCCAAGCCGACGATTTGGGCTTCATCGCTGACTCGCAGGCCTATGGTCTTCTTCAAAATCATGCCGATGATGAACGTGGCTCCGACGGAGTAGCCGATAGTGACTATCACGGCCAACGCCTGGTTGCCTATGAGCTCCCAACCGCCTTGGAAGAACAGACCCTCGATGAAATCTTGGTCAGTGATGCTATTGTCGGCAAAGAAGCCGATCAGCAGAGCCCCGACCACGCCGCCTACGCCGTGAATTCCGACTACGTCCAAGCTGTCGTCATAGTTGAACTTCTTCTTCATGCCCAAAGCCAGGTAGCAGAACATGGAAGCTATGAATCCAATGAGAATTGCAGCCAGCGGCCCGACAAAGGCACAAGCTGGCGTGATAGCCACCAGCGCTGCCACAATACCCGAGCACATGCCTACGATATTGGGGCGCACACCGCTCAATTTTTCCACCAGCACCCAGCCCAGCAAACCGCCAGAGGCAGCCAGCATGGTGTTGATGAGCGCTACTGGGGCAACCACTTCAACATCGCCGGCGCCGGCATTGAAGCCCAGCCAGCCTAGCCACAGGATACCTGTGCCAATGACCACCAGCGGCAGGTTGTGAGGTGGCTTTTGAGCTGACGGCCAGCCACGGCGTGGGCCCAGCAGCTTGGACATCACAAACGCCGCTGCAGCAGCGTTGATGTGGATGGCTGTGCCACCGGCATAGTCAAGCGACGGAAGCTCCAGAATCCAACCGCCTTCCGCAAAAACCCAGTGGGTTACCGGCACATACACCAGCAGCAGCCAGAGTGGAACAAACCAGACCCAGGCACTGAATTTCATTCGCCCGGCTACGGCACCTGATATCAGCGCCGGGGTGATAATGGCAAATGTGGCCAGAAACGCGACCCCTAACAGGTCGCCTGGATGCGTGATCCCGCTTAAGAAGAACCACTCACCATCGCCGATGAACCCGTTGTTGTTATTGTCAAAGGCCCCAAAAGTCAACGAATACCCGAATAATACCCACAAAATAGGAACAATAGCCATGCAGTAGAGATTCATATTCATCATATTTGACACGTTTTTCGACTCATCTAGACCACCGTAAAAAAGTGCTAATCCGGGTGTCATGAAGAGCACAAGGGCTGTAGCCACAAGCAGCCACGCATTGTTTGCAAATTCAATCGCTTCCATAGTTCCTCCCTTAGTGGTTTATTGGTAGCTTTAGTGGTTTATTGATAGTTGGAATTAATTACTAATTGCTGATATGAGTTTATATGACTTTAGCACAGTAGCTGAATTTCATTTGCTGAAATTTCATTCGTGCGGCATTTCAGACGGGTCGGACGGGCGTTCTGGTGGCTGCGTGGGCGGCTGCGGGTTGAGGTTGCCCGACCGGAGACCTTCCAGGTCGACCGTTGCGTAGCGATAGCCCACCGCCTTGAATGCCTGGATGATTTGTTCCCTGACAGCTAGCAGCGCTGAGAGCTGGTCGGCTGGGATTTCAATGCGAGCTATGTCTCCATAGTGGCGCACCCGGCGCTCGCAAAACCCCAGTTGGCTCAGTACAGCCTCAGCTCTTTCCACTTTGGACAGCACCTCCACACTGACTGGAGTGCCATAGGGAACTCTGGAAGCCAAGCATGGTGAGGCGGGTTTGCTCCAAGTCGGCAGACCTAATTCCCTGGATATAGATCGAACTTCCGCTTTGGCAATTCCAGCTTCCACAAAAGGAAACAAAGCGCCTCTCTGTCGTGACGCTTCTATCCCAGGGCGATGGTCTCCCAAGTCGTCCAACGTGATGCCCAGCAAAATTTCAGCTTGTTCAGCTTGCGCAATGGGCTTGACGGCTTCCATCAAAAACTCGCGACAGTAGGCGCACCGCTGAGTGTCGTTGCGCAAATAGCGTTCGTCTTTTTGCTCTTGGGTGAAGACTTCAAGCCAGCGCAGACCCCATTGGCGAGCCAACTCTTGGCAGTGTTGGCGCTCGACACTGGCCAAAGACGGAGACACGGCCGTTACCGCCATTGCTTTTGACCCCAAGGTGTCCTTGGCCAACCAAGCCAGCAGCGCCGAATCCACGCCACCGCTAAAGGCCACCACGACGCGCTCTAGTTGCTGCAATAACTCCCGCAGGTCTCGCAGCCGTTGTTCGCGTGCCGGATTTTCGGATTGCTCGCGTGCTAGGTTTTCGGCTGTTGAGACGGCTTTCATTTTTGACGATGCAATAGGCATTATGCTAGCTAGAGGTTGAGGCGTTATCCAGTTGAGGGGTTGCCTAGGGGTGTTACCCTGAGGCAGTTGAAGCCACTAGGCGCAATATAATCAAATAATACTTATCCACTGCAAAAAGCCAGTTGACGCTGCCGATGGGTGTTTCCGACCAATGAGCTTTATCAAGCGGGCAATGAACCAACGGCAATGAGCACGCAGCAATGAGTTCCGCCAAGTGGCTGGCAGGGTTGCTTGTGGCACTGCTAGCTGCATCTTGTGCTGGCAATGGAAGCGATGCCTCTTCGCTCCAGTCGTCTGCCCCGTTGGATGCTGAGCCTGCCACCTCCGAAACAGCGGCAGGTGTTCTGCCTAATCCACAAGCAGCACCTCTCAGCGACCCTGCCACTCTTGACTCCCTGCTGCCCGTTGCCCCAGAAGAAGCTGCTCCCCAAAACACAGATCCATTGCTCCCGGAAAACACCGATGGAACCGTTGCTGCCGGGGCTTCCCAAATGCAGCCCAAGGATTCCTTCGCTTTGGCTTATCTGCTGGCTACCACAGGGGATCTAGCTGTCTTGGCAGCACCTCTAATTACAGCCATTCAGTTGGCTGTTCTGGAAGCTAACGCAGCGGGCTATCAGGAGGTGTCGCTGCGGGCGGCCGACACTGCCTCTGACGTGACCACGTCGCAGGAAGCTGCTGAAAGTCTGTTGACATTGAAAACTGACGGGGTCATCGGAGCTTTGACTTCAACCTTGTCGCTGTCGGTCATCAACCAATTTATTGAGTCGGAAACGCCGATGGTCTCACCTTCCAGCACAGCTCCTCTGTTTACCGACTACAACGACAACGGTTATTTTTTCCGAACCGCACCTTCAGACAGCTTGCGCGGCAAAGTCCTGGGAGATGTCATTTCGGCTGACGGAGCTCAAAGGGTGGCTGTGGTCTATCGAGATGACGACTACGGCACAAGCCTGGCCGAAACCACTTTGGAGCGATTGGAGTCCAAAGGTCTGGAGGTTGTGGCAGAAATCAAGACCGAACCTGAAGCGGGAAGCTTTCTAGAGGAAATAGCCACCATTCAAAACTCAGCCGCCGATGCTGTGGTGCTGATAACATTTGAAGAGGGTGCGGTGTTTCTAGCTGAGTGGATGCTGTTGTCCGGTGCGCTCCCCAACGTAAATCAAGACTCCACAGGCGGAGAGCCCGACGGGGTAGGTGGAGAACCCAACTCCACAGGTGAGGAGTTGGAAGCGAAGCCAGAAGCGGTGAATTTCTATTTTGCGGAGCAAATGGTTAATTTCCCGTGGGAAGATGAAGTCATCGCCAAAACCCCGTTATTGCGTCTGGCGGATGCGGATTTCTACGCTAGCCGATCTGGTATTGGCAGAATCAAGGGCATTGCGACCGGGCAGCAAACTGAAGTTGAAAAAACCTTCGCGCAGCGTTTTGAATTTTTTGTTGGAAGCGACGGCTTTGCCTGTGAAGAAACAATGTCTGATGCCGTCTGCGAGGCAGCTAAAAATCTGGGACCTTTTGTGGCTGAAGCTTACGATGCTGCGGTGATTTTGTTGTTGGCCAGCCTGCAGGCAGGCGATGAACCGGTTGCCGACCATATCAACGAAGTAACCCGCAACGGCATCAAATGCTCACATTACGTTGGCTGCGCCGCCCAAATCGCAGCGGGTTTGGATATCAACTATGAAGGAGTTTCAGGGCCGCTTGACTTTACTGACGCTGGTGAGCCTAGGCAGGGAACTTATCAAACTTGGGAAATCAATGATCTGAACCAACTGCAATTCGGCGAAACTGTTTTCACCGTCTCATAGTCTCTAGCGTCTGGCAGTTGCCGCCTGATCCCGCTTCTCCTATCTCAAGCCAGTTGCTTCATGCCACTCCTGCGCCATCCCGTTGGGCTTTTCAGATTATGATTAATCAAAACTCAAGTGAAAGCTAAGGGAAAGTCTTATGAAATTGCCTAGGTATGTGAGCCTGTTTTTGGCTGTTTTGACTGCTATATCGCTGGCGGCAACTGCTTGCAGCAACAATGACGGGGAGACAACGTCCGACACGACCGCCACAGCACTGACCGCCGCTACGGTGCCCGACACAACCAGCACCGCTTCACCGCCACCAACAACCACAGAGCCACCACCTGCCACCACCACACCAGATCCCCCAACTTCTACAACAACACCACCGCCAGCCGCTACAACCCCAGAAACACCCCAGCCTTCCGCTTCCGGCACAGATATCAACCTTGCCTATCTATTCCCGCTTACAGGCGATTTGGCACCTCTTGTAACAGGCCTGATCAAGGGAGTCGAGCTAGCCGTCAGGGAGATAAATCTAGCTGGTATTCAAACGATTCAACTCTTCCCCGGCGACACCGCCACCGACCCCGAAGTTGCCCAAAACACTCTCACTGAACTCATAGCCAACGACGTGCAGGGCATTGTCGGAACATTTGCCTCTACTATTGCCCTGTCACTCATTGAACGTCTGAAAGACACGCAAATCCCCATGATTTCCCCGTCCAACACAGCCCCTGCTCTGTCCAACTATGACGACGGCGGCTACTACTTCCGCACTTCAGTAACCGATGCGCTGCAGGGCCAAGTTTTGGGCGACATCATAGCCAATGACGGCGGCCAAGATGTGGTCATCTTGTTCCATCCTGACGAATACGGACAGGGGTTGGCAACGGTGGCCCAGAACCGCCTTGAAGCCAACGGGGTGAACATAGCGACCTTCATCCCCTTGGCGCTCGACCCCGATGGTGCCGCATTCCAGGGGCAGTTGCAAGCCATCAAGGAGTCTGGCGCCGATTCCATGATTTTCATCCCCTTTGATGGAGGGGCCAGATACTTGGCTCAGATGATTGCGGCCGCCACAGGCCCGCAAGACATCAGCATCTACATCCCAGACGGGCTGGCATCTGATGACCTGTGGATGAGCGTCAACCCCAACGACCCTTCGTCTGTGGAAGGCATCAAGGGCACCCGTCCCGCTCCTAACCCCAGCGCCGAGGCGACCTTCACCGATAGATTTGCTGAGTATGCTCCGGGGCTGGATTTGGGGTTTGCCCCTCACGCCTATGACGCGGCCGTCATTTTGGCGCTGGCAGCTTTGATAGCTGGAAGCAACGACCCAGCCGATTATGTGGCAGAGGTCAACGGCGTAACCCGTGGCGGCACCAAATGCGAAAGATACGAAGAGTGCGCCCAGCTGGTTCTTGAGGGTGAAGACATTGACTACGACGGAGCCTCAGGCCCGCTGGAATTCACCGAAATAGGCGAGCCCAGCCAAGGCTCCTACGATATTATTGAATACAATTCCCAAGGCCAACTTGAAGTGATAGATTCCGTTACCTTGAGCACTGACGGGTAGCTGCGTTTTTCTGTCGGCCGCGGCTGGGCTGGCTGGAGGTTAACTAGTCTGGCACTATCGGCACTGCCTGAGTTTGGGGTGATAGGCAGTTTGGGTTGACAGGCCCTAGCACTGGTCTGCCTTTTGCCGGCAAATCGGCAGCTATTGCTAGCTTGCGCTGAGCTCGAAGCGTGTTTTGAGTTCAGCTAACTCCCTGTGCATATTATTATGGTCGCTGCGTAGTTCATCAAAGCGCGCGCCCAAAGCATCAATCCGCGCACCCAAATAAGCACCCTGGGCGTCAATGATTGTCCCCTGGGCATCAATCCGAGCTTCCAAACGCGCGCCCTGGGCATCGATGCGCGCGCCCAAATAAGCTCCTTGGTCATCAATACGCTTGTCAAGACGCGCCCCCTGGGCATCAATACGAGCACCCAAATAAGCACCCTGGGCGTCAATGATTGTCCCCTGGGCATCAATGCGAGCAGCCTGATCGTCAACCTTCTGGGCCAACGCAGCAAACTGCGCCCTCATTTCCGCAAATTGGCGGCGGTTGGTCTCATACAGAAAGACCAGGAAGGCGAGAACAACGCCAATCAGTGTTATCGTAGTGGCGAACATCATGTGTTTGATCTCCTTTTGTATTATAGCTGGTTTTGCACGCCAGAAGGCGTACCTTGTTTGTGGCAAAAACATAACACACAGGTATTGCATGGCTGCTTGGCGCCTGACAGCGTGGAGGGAAATTTTTGCGCAGGGCACCGGCGAGGCCACAAAAATAGAGATTAAAACGTGTCCAAAATGGGATCAAACAAAGCGCAGGGCACCAAGCTCAGACATCAGGAGGGAATAACCATTGAGCCTTGGTGGGCGATTCCGCCCGGGAAATCCGTCCAAGAGACACACGAAACCAAAAGACTGTCCACTACACAAACTGCTGAGACAGCCGAAATTCCGCACCCAGTTTTTTTAGGCATCCTCAGTGGAGTAGTTTCTATAACACAAGATTTCGCTGCGGGGCTAGAGAAGCTGACAAAAGCCCCAAAGTAGTTCTGGCTGAACCTTGAGCTCAGCTACCAAGCCGACCTCCAACGCTTAGGCTTGCAGCGCCCAGTCTGTGCTGAATCTGAAAAATACTACGCCAGCCTTCGGAGTTGAGCAGGTGCTCAAGCCGTAATCCTGGTCGGCTCGGATGCAGTCATGGCTTAGGAGTTGACCCCTACAGACAGCCCAACAGCGCATTCACTTCAAGATTTTAAGCCTGAGGTAGTCAAAATATGCTATAATCAGGTAATAATTGTTCTATCAACCCAATAAAAACTGAAAGGACATTTCGTGATGTTGCCTAGATTTTTATCCCTTTTCATTGCTATTCTCGTTTCGGTCTCGCTGGTAGCCGTTGCCTGTGGAGACGACGATGACGACTCCAGTGGCACAACTACCACGTCACCGCCAGACACCACCGCGGCAACCACCTCACCTGCTGCGGCTACTGAAGCTTTCAAGCTGGGATATATCCTGCCTTCCACGGGCACTCTGGCTTTCCTAGCCGACCCTATGGTCAAAGCCGTGGAGTTGGCCGTCCGAGAAGTCAATGAAGCAGAATTTCAGACAATTGAACTCTTGCCCGGCGACTCAGGCACCGACCCCAGTGTGGCTAACAACACCGCCGACAACCATATTGCAGATGGCGTGCATGGCATTGTCGGAGCAGCCTCCTCGGGCATTTCTCTTGCAGTCATTGACAAAATCACGGGCGCCCAAATTCCGATGGTGTCCCCATCCAATACCGCTCCAACCTTCACTAACTACAACGACGGCGGCTACTATTTCCGCACGGCGGTAACGGACGCCCTTCAAGGTCAAGTGCTAGGCGATCTTGTAACCGATAACGAAGGCACTGACGTAGCTATCTTGTTCCGTGCCGACGACTATGGGCGTGGGCTGGCCATGGTTGCGCAAAGCCAACTTGAGGCCAACGGAGCCAGTGTGGTTGCTTCCATTTCTCTTGACCCAGATGGCACAACTTTCCAAGCTGAAGTGCAAGAGGCTGTTTCTTCCGGTGCCGATTCGGTAATTTTGATCGCCTTTGAGGAAGGGGGTAAAGTCATTGCCCAGATGATTGAAGCCGGCGCAGGCCCGCAAGACATCAATATCTACATCCCAGACGGGCTGGCTTCGGCCGACCTCTGGGAAAGCGTTGACCCCACCGACCCGTCATCTGTGGAAGGCATCAGGGGCACCCGACCAGCGCCCAGTGAAAACGCCGAGGCAACCTTCCCCGACAGGTTCTCAGCTTTCGCTCCCGGTGTGGATGAGATTTTCTCCTCCAACGCCTATGACGCAGTTATAGTGCTGGCACTGGCTGCTCTGGTAGCTGGCAGCAACAACCCGGCTGACTATGTGGGAGAGATCAATGATGTAACCCGCGGTGGCGCCAAGTGCACCCGATATGCCGAGTGTGCGCAACTAGTGCTGGCCGGCACCGACATTGACTACGACGGCGCGTCCGGCCCGCTGGACTTCACCGACCCAGGCGAACCGAGCGAAGGCTCCTACGACATCATTGAATTCGATGCTGAAGGCGCCCTGAACGAGGTGGACTTCGTTACTTTGAGGTCTTAGAATATCGGGTAGGAATATCGGGCAAAAACATCGGCTAGCCTAGCCCAAAAGCAGCCATGTCTTCCAATTTTGTTTTGCGCGGCGGGAGTGTTCTAGATGGCACAGGCGCTCCCGCTATAGCGGCTGACGTAGCCATCAAAGGGGAGCGGATTTCTGCCATCTCCGCCGACCGCTCTGAGCTAGACATCGGCCCCGACACCCATGAGATAGACGTATCGGGGCTAGCGGTCTGCCCTGGCTTCATTGACATCCATACCCACTATGATGCTCAGGTGTTCTGGGATCCTGCTCTGAGCCCGTCTTGCTATCACGGCGTGACCAGCGTTGTCGCTGGCAACTGCGGTTTTTCGGTGGCGCCAGTGCGCCAGGAGCACCACGATCTCATCGCCCGCACACTGGAAGGTGTGGAAGACATGAACGCATCCACTTTGGCTGCCGGCGTGCCTTGGGATTTTGAAAGCTTCCCCGACTATCTGAATTCTGTCCAGCAGCATGGCACGGGTCTGAACTTCGGGGCGTATGTGGGCCACACTGCCTTGCGCCTTTATGTTATGGGCGACGAAGCCTATGAACGTGAAGCCACACAGGACGAACTTGACCAGATGTGCGCTGTGCTCACGGAAGCTCTGGAAGCAGGAGCTTGCGGTTTTGCTTCTAGCTTTGCGGTTACTCACCGAGGGGTTGACGGCAAGCCCGTCCCCAGTCGACTAGCTTCTCGCACCGAGGTGGAAACCCTTCTGGAAGCGGCGGGCAAGACACGACGGGGCGTTGTGGCGGTTGCGCCCGGTGAGCCAGTCGGCATCAAAGACCTCTACGATCTGCAGCCCAACCTTGGCATCCCCATTACCTACACCGCGCTGCTGACTTTCCCATCCGGCACGTGGCGCGGCCTCATGGAGCTGAACCGACAGGAATCCGCCAAGGGAGTTGACGTCTGGCCGCAGGTTTCGCCTCGGCCCGGCACCTTTCAGATGACTATGTCGGAACCCTTTGCGCTGAATCCGAATGCCGAGTTCGGCAAGCTGGTGGGTGTGAGCCATGCTGAGCGATTGGAAGCCTATGCCGATACTGCTTGGCGCCAACTGGCCCAGGAAGCCTTCAAGACGCAAAAGGCTATGCGCCCTCGCTGGGAGGTAATCCAAATTGCCGAAAGCCGCAGCCACCCTGAGTTGATTGACCGGCCGGTGAGCGAAGTGGCAGCCGAGCGGGGCTGCCATCCGCTGGACGTAATCTTGGACACGGCGATTGACGATAATCTGGCGACGCGGGTGCGCACCATCTTTGCCAACGACGACCCAGCGGGTGTGGCCGAACTGCTTCAGGAGACTCACTGCACTATCGGGCTGTCTGATGCTGGAGCGCACGTGGGGCAGTTGTGCGATGCCATGCAAGCCACCGATTTCTTGGGCAAGTGGGTGCGCGAGAAGGAACTGATGCCGTTGGAGACTGCGGTGCGCAAACTGACTGGCGTTCAAGCTGACTTGTTCAACTTAGCTGACAGGGGTTATCTGCGGGAAGGAGCTTTTGCCGATGTGGTTGTCTTTGACCCTGAGACTGTAAACCCCGGCCCAACGCGCCGGGTGAGAGATTTCCCAGCTGATGAAGAACGTCTTACGGCCGACCAGCCTGAGGGCATGCATCACGTGTTCGTGAACGGCACGCCCACGATTGGTGACGCTGTAGGTGTGGCGACGGAAGCGGGAGTATCAGCGGCTGGCGGCACTGGGGGCGTAGCGGCCAACGAAAGCCTTCCCGGTCATATCCTGCGCCCCAGCCCCCGAAACTAGGACTGCCCGGCCCGCGAAACCAGGCGACCCGCGGGCATTTTCACTTGCTGCCCGCTCACTAGCCACCACGCCCTCTACCCGCTGCTGCCGCGCCCCTGGTCGTTGAACTTGTCTAAGTTTTCACGCCTCTTGGCAGCGACTCTTGTCTTGCTGTCTTTGGCTGCCATCGCTTGTCAAAACTCCGAAAACAGCGCAACCACTCCACCTACGGCGACGCCACTCACCGCAACCACGCAAACCGCAACCACAACGCCGCCCCGGCCTACCGCCCCAGAAAACAGCTTCAAGCTGGGATACATCCTGCCTCAAACTGGCAGCTTGGCTTTAATCGCTCAAGGCGTGATCAAGGGCGTCGAGCTGGCAGCAGCAGAGATAAACCAAGCAGGCATCCAGACGGTTCAACTTTTGCCCGGAGACTCCAGCACCGACCCCGACATCGCCAACAACACTTTGGATCAGCATGTCTCAGACGGCGTGCACGGCATTGTCGGAGCAGCTGGTTCTGCAATATCGCTAGCCATAATTGACAAGGTAAAAGGGAGTCAGCTTCCTATGGTCTCCCCCACCAACGCTGCTCCAACTTTTACCAACTATGACGACGGCGGCTATTATTTCCGCACTTTTCCCACCGATTTGCTGCAGGGTCAAATCTTGGGCGATCTCATCGCCAGCGACGGGGGCATAGATGTGGCCATTTTGTTTCGTGCCGATGAATTCGGGCGGGCACTGGAAGACATCGTCCGAAAGCAGCTTGAAGCTAACGGCGCCAGTGTGGTGGTTTCGCTTGATTACGACCCCAGCGGCACGACTTTCCAAGCGGAGGTGCAAAAGGTTGCGGCTTCAGGTGCTGATTCTGTGCTGTTGATTCCCTTTGACGAAGGCTCCAAGATCATCGTGCAGATGATTGAAGCTGGCATAGGCCCGCAGGATGTCAACATTTACATCCCGTCTTCGTTCGTAACCGAAAGCCTGTGGGAGAGCGTTGACCCGACCAACCCTTCTGCTGTGGCAGGCATCAGAGGCACCCGCCCAGCTCCCGGCGAAAATGCCGAGGAAACTTTCTCCGACAGGTTCAACGCTTTCGCTCCTGGGGTGGATGAGGTTTTCGCTCCGAACGGCTATGATGCAGTGGTCATTTTGCTTTTGGCTGCTTTAGTGGCGGGCAGCAACGACCCGGCTGATTATGTCGGCAAAATCAATGACGTTACCCGTGTGGGTGTCAAATGCAATAGATATGAGGTGTGCGCGCAACTTGTGCTGAGTGGCGAAGACATTGACTACGACGGCGCTTCGGGACCGCTGGACTTCACAGACGTGGGAGAGCCCAGCGAAGGCTACTTTGACATCATTGAATACGATGCCCAAGGGAGGCTGAATGTGGAGGGCTACGTTTCAGCCAGCGTTGGTCAATGAAGGCAGTTCCTGCAAAATCAGGCTCTCCCTCAGTTGTTTGCCCCCCTCGGCGCGCTTCTAAGCTACCTTTGCGGGCTACCCAAAAAACGGCGGCATCCGCGGCGTGAACGTCTTGGCGCCTTCAATATTGGTGGCGGAAATAACTTTTGTCACAGTTCCGCCCCGCCTGATCTCTAGGAGCACCTCCCCACCCGGCTTGACGGGGACACCGTCATCTCTGACCAGTTCGTGCCGCACCTCCCCCTCCTCCGTCAAGACCTCCTTGAAATAGAGATGCTTGCCCTTGGGCTTTCTCTTAAAAATGTTAAACCTCATGACGAACCTCCTATGCTCTTATTCTCAGCAGCCAGTCGCTATGGCAGGTTTGGGCAGTCCTAAATCACCCGAAAAACGGCGGCATCCGCGAGTATGTCTTGATGTCGCACTCAATATTGCCCACGGAAATAACC
>JAPYNY010000012.1 GCA_028283145.1 Candidatus Hopanoidivorans cymbastelae | reverse complement strand
CAGCGACACCCCTCCCACCACACCGGCCCCAAGCGCGAAAACTATCACCAAAGAACCGGTGCCTAGCAAAGCTGGTGCCCCCACCGGAGCACGCCGGCGGTTTGAAAAGACCCTGTGAGCCAAGGCAAAACCCAAGGCAAACAAAACAAACAGCAAAGCCGCTAAAGCTTTCTGGTCGCTGATGCCGAACAGCATGGTGCCGATGAAGACAAAGCCATATCCCAAGATCCCGTCGGCCGAAGACATCCTGACTCTGAAAGCCGACCAATCCGCCAGGCCTGAAAGCATGAAGATGGATGTAGCCACTATGAACAGAAAACCTGTGTTCAGCGGCAACGGTACTACTTCCTCACGCAAGGCCAAAAGGGCAGCGTCCCAATCACCTCTGAAATCGGTCAGAAAACTCCCCGTCAGCGGGACCTCATCTTCAAATCGGGGAGCATTATTGGAATAGCGCAAGTAGGCAAAGGCCAACAGCGAGACAACCGCGTTGGAAAGGCCGGCCAAAATCACAGGAAACTTAAGCCGCCTTGTAATGGCCCATCCAGCATGAGCTATGCCGGCCAAAATGATCAGATGCTGCTGCAGCAGGTTTTCAGAAAAAATACTGCTGGCATTCCATAAGGTGACCAAGGTGAGTCCCAGCAAGAGTAACTCGCAGCTTATTTCACGCCAGCCTCCTGTCTGAGGAGTTGTTTCTCGGTTCATGGCTTGGTCGGTCAGCGATTATGTCCTGGCCACTTTATGCCGGTGGCTGGCTATGGCAGAGACCCCCATATAGCTGTTCCAGACTTCTCCGAAGGATTGCTCGGTAGGTATCCAAAGCGTATCAATGTTGGAGCGCGAACTAGTTGAGCTGGAATTCTGGTCTCCAAAGACAGCAACTAATCCAGATGTTTGACCCTTGCCAAAGCAAATCCAGACCAACTCCGCCAGATTGGTTGCTTCGTCTTCTGCAATATGGTCTGGCACAATATGGTTTGCCTCAATACGGTCTTCCTCGCTGCCGGTCAGCGCGATGACGAGGCCTTTGGGGCGAATCAGGGAGTTTACCTGACTTTCCTGGATGACACTAGCCAACCTCAAAAGAGCAACTCTGTAAGTTGGAGCATCTTCAACCAGAATTTCAGATTTCAAGTTGGCGTCTTCTCCGGATGCCAAGAAATAAAGCCAAACCGGAAGCGAGTTGGCATGACAAGCCGATATCAAGCTGGCCGTGGCCCCAACTATTCTTTCAAACTCCTCCGGGGAGCTAGCCCCAAGACGATTATCCAGGACCACCGAAATGCCAACTTCCCATTGGTGCTCACTTTGACGTATCAAAAGTTCGCCTAGACGGGCGCTCGACTTCCAGTGCACATGCCTCAAATCGTCTCCGGGTGCATATTCTCTCAAGGCATGAAAATCCCCGCTGGAAGCACCTTGCCAGGCCGAGCAGTAGTCGTCCTGCCATGTTTTCGAACTGATATTCGGCTGTGGGGCTATCACATCTTCCAGATTCGGCAGCACCAATAGTTCTTTGGAGTCACGCTCAGTCCATTTGTGTTTGGCCAAGGCAAAGGGGTCAAGTGAGCTGAGCGACAGCGAACCGAAGTGAGCCACACCACGCTTGGTGGGTCGGAAATCGTAAAGTATGTTCCCGCTGTTGGTTACAAAGGAGATTTGAAAGTTTTCGGTCTCTCCGCTAGGTGTTTGGGTAACAATTGAATCTGTACCGGAAACGGGCAGTGTCCAAGGGCGCCACTTGAGAGGGGAGAAATTCAACTCGACTCTGGCAGCCTCAAGCGCTGGGATTACTGTAGGGCTGACAGTTCGCCGGCACCTGGACCGAGGGGAGAAAATTCTGACCGCCAGCAGTGAAAACACCACCAGCAGCATCCCTATGACCCCGAAGATGACAAGCTCCTGCAGGGTAAAAACTTGCCCGGCTACAAAGGTAGCAATGGAAAGTACCGCAGTAAGCCAGCCACTAGCAGTTGGCATAACCTTTTTGGACAGCTTCAGTTAGGCAGTGGCGTTGACAGGGGAACTGGGACACTAGACAGCACCGAGTCCATGACAGCTTGTGCCGTGATGCCCCTTCGCAAAGCATCATTGGTCAATATCAGGCGATGGCAGACGGTAATGTGAGCCAGTGATTTGATGTCGTCTGGCAGCACGTAGCTACGACCAAAGGAGGCGGCTCGGGCTTGGGCCACGGATTGAAGATTCAATGTAGCCCTTGGCGACATTCCCAAAGAGACAGCTCCGTGGTCTCTGGTTGCAGTGGAAATGTTGACCAGGTAGGTTTGGACTTCAGGTGCTACGGTAACGGTTTGACGTACTTTGATCATGGCTAGCAGGTCTTCCCTGGACAAGACCGACCGCAAGGCAGCCATAGTCTCACTTGCGGAGACGGAGCCGTAGGTGTTTAAAATCCTCAACTCTTCAACCGGGATCGGATATCCCACCGACAGCTGCATCAAAAAGCGGTCCAACTGGCTTTCAGGCAGGGGATAGGTTCCCTCATGTTCCAAGTGGTTTTGTGTGGCGACCACCATAAAGGGCGGTTCAATGTCGTATCTAGTTCCGTCCACTGTTACCTGTCGCTCAGCCATAGCTTCAAGCAAGGCAGACTGAGCTTTGGGAGAAGCTCGATTGATCTCATCCACCAGCAACAGGTTTGCAAAGATAGGGCCGGGATGGTATTTGAACTCCTGGCTCTGGGGATGCCAAATTGAAACCCCAATGACATCGGAAGGCAATAAGTCGGGCGTTGATTGAACTCTGGCAAAGTCCACGCCAATGGAGCGGGCCACAGCTTTAGCCAAACTGGTTTTGCCAACACCTGGGGCATCTGCCAACAATAGGTGCCCCTCAGCTAGCAGGCACAACAAAGTGTGATAGATCACCTCTCGCTTGCCATGAATAACCTTTTCTACATTTTTTATTACCGTTTGTATTTGCTCGGCATAACTAGATGGGTTGGGAATCGTATCAGAAAGACTCACAGACGTTCACTTACTCCTTTGAGGGCTGATATAAGCTGCAAATTTATTTTTATTCTATAGTGTTGTCGTCTTTGAATAAGGCTCAGCTAAAAAATTCAAAGCCACGTCAAAATTAATGTTGCAAGTAGGATTAAAACTTATGAGCCGGGCACTTGTGCTGAATATAACTGACGAGCCCCTAAGCATAGTTTCTGGGCAGCGAGCGGCTTTGCTCGCCTATGAGGGCAAGGCCGACATTGTCGAATTTGACGGTGAGGTGATTCGCTCGGAGATGCTTTCCCTCACTGTTCCCACTGTGGTACGTCTGCGATACTACGTGCACATCAGCTACGAGCGCAAGTGCAGCATCAGCCGACGTGGCGTGTTCGCCCGCGATAATCACCTGTGCCAATATTGTGGCTGCAGGGCCGACAGCATTGACCACGTTACGCCTAAGAGCAGAGGTGGCAAGCACACTTGGGAAAATGTTGTAGCGGCTTGCCGAGCTTGCAACTCCCGCAAGCGGGACCGGCTTCCCTCTGAGATCGGGTTGCACTTGAGACGGCGCCCCACTGCTCCCAACCGTATGTCATGGGTCTTGTCGTTCGCCAACGATGTGCCACACATCTGGAGACCTTATCTGCGGACTGAAATGCGCCGAGCCTCCTGAAGTAGATGTCCTGGCAGATTTGCCAGCTTAAAAGCCCGCCAGAAGAGTTTCATTCGCGGGCGCATCCAGGAAGAAGAGAAATTTGGTTGCATGAGTGGCCAGTTGAATCGTCAGCCCGAAGCGTAGCCCAACATGTCAATGGCTCGCTGATCCTAGGGAGCACTCAAGATCTAGCCACAGTCAACCTCGCTGGTCTAAAAGCTCAGCACTTCAGTTGGCATAGACGCCAAAGCGGAGGTGGAGCAGTGCTGCTGAAACCCAAAGCTCAGGTTTGGATCGATGTGACCATACCCATACACGACTCTCTTTGGGAAGATGACATAGCTGAATCCAGCTTGTGGCTAGGCGAGGTCTGGCAACATACGCTCAGGCTCTTAGGGCGCTCGTGCCAGGTTTACCGTGGGCCTTTCAAATCGGGATGTTGGGGAACTTTAGCTTGCTATGCCAGCCTTGCCCCGGGAGAGGTGTTTTCCAGTGGTCGTAAGCATGTTGGAATTTCCCAAAGGCGCACCAGACTGGGAGCTCGTTTTCAGACCTGTCTGGCATGCCACTTGGATGTCTCTGAGTTTGTCGCGCTGTTCAATTTGAGCGAAGCCGAACGACAAGACTTGGCTCAACATTTAAACACTTCAGTCAAGCCGCTGGCTCTGTCAGCGGAACTAGTGATAGCTAAATTTCTTGATACTATAGCCCAGGTTTGAAGGGTACGCCCGTCTGGGGTGTTGCCTGGGTTTGGCGGGCGCGCCTACTTGTGGCGTTGCCTAGGTTTAGCGAGTACGCCTTACGGGGCATCGTCTAGGTCTGATAGGCACATCCGCTTGGGAGTTTCATGCGCAGCAGAGGAGCAGCTTTTCTAAATTCCCCACCTTCATCTCCTTTATTTATAGGAGCTTTTGCCAATTGGAGTAATTTTGTCCAAATTTAAGCTTGACATGTGGGGAAAAGTGGTATATTGTGGGGATTTGTGGTGAATACTGATTTTCATGGAGGAAGACCGCACGTAATGCATTTAGGCAAACACGACCGTATTGTCGATGACAAAGGACGAGTAGCTTTACCAGCTACGTATCGGGCTGAATTTGCCGCCTCGGCCTATATTGCCAAGGCACCTGGGGAGAATTGTGTGACGGTTTTTCTGCCTAGAGACTTTGAGGATGCCCTTGTGCGCTTGGAAAATCTGCTCAGGGAAGGCCAGTCCAGCCAAAATGAGTATCGCCAATTTACCTCAAGCGCCGTTGAAGTTCAGTTTGACGCTCAGGGGCGCTTTCGGATTCCCAAGGAACTCAGAGATGCTACGGACATCAAAGACAAGGTTGTGGTGGCTGGGGTCGGGTCGCGAATTGAAATTTGGAATCCTCAAATGTGGGCTGGCGTAGAAGCTGACCCCACTCCTCTCAAAGGCGAAAGGTGGCTTTAGCCATGAAAAGTCAGTCTCAAGAAAACAAAGCAAGCGGATCGGTTGTCCCTCGACCTAAAAGATGGATTAACCCCTACTCCACAAATCAACCATCAGCACTAATTCGGACTAATAGCTCGAGGTGTGCGCCCTGGCTGGGGGACAACCAATCCGCTTGTGCAGTCATCCACTGCTCCCGGCGAGCCGAAGATTGTGCTGCTTGCGCTGCATTGCATCCATCATCTTGTCGGTTTCTCAACAGCGAGCAGTAGTGCTAGATTTCTGCGATGCACACACCAGTCATGGTTAGCCAAGTTGTCAATACATTTGCCAACATCCCAACTGGAGTATTCATTGACGCCACTTGCGGAAGCGGAGGGCATACCCAAGCAGTACTGCAGCAGCGCCCAGACCTAAAAGTTCTGGGGTTTGATCGTGACCAAGCTGCTTTGTGCAGGGCTGCTGAGGCACTTTCGAGCTATGGCGAAAAAGTCCAGTTGTGTCACACAACTAGCGACAAGCTAGCTAGTGAGCTGGACAGCCGGGGCATTTCTGAGATTGTGGGTTTCTTGATGGATTTGGGAGTCAGTTCTGAGCAGTTGGATACGGCTGAGAGAGGTTTCAGCTTTCACCAGTTGGGACCGCTAGACATGAGGATGGACGAGACTGGAGAACTTACAGCCTGCAATGTGGTCAATTGCTATAGCGAAGAACAGCTGGCTGGGACTTTAAAACAATACGGTCAAGAACGTTTTGCCAGACGTATCGCTGCTGCCATAGTCAAGAACCGTCCTCTCCGAAGCACAACAGAGCTTGCTTTAGTTGTAGTCAGTGCCATCCCGGCGCGCTACCGGCGAACAGGCGGGCATCCTGCCAGAAAGAGCTTTCAGGCTATTCGTATTGAAGTCAATCAAGAGTTAAAGCTGCTGAGCCGTACCATACCGCAGGCTATTGATGTCTTGGCAGAGCAGGGGAGAGGGGTATTCATCTCCTACCATTCAGGCGAGGACACGATCGTGAAGCAACAATTGCGCCTAGCTGAGACGGGTGGTTGCCAATGTCCGCCACAACTGCCGTGCCAATGTGGTGCTGCCCCAAGCATCAAGTTATTGCACCGCAGCCCCAAAACTCCCGTGGTGACCGAAGTGGCTTCCAATCCACGTTCTAGAAGCGCCAAATTGCGCAGCTTTGAAAAATTGCCCAAAACTTGTTGAAATACTTAGAGAGCAGTTGTGAATTCTCCAGTTGTGGCTAGAACCCAAGCAAGGCCTAGACACTCACGGCATACCCTGGACGCAGCCATCAAGCGACATCCCAGCGCAACTCCCCAACGCAGAAGCAACGCCAGCCCCACTGCAAATCGCAGCAGACCGAGTCGCAGTCAAACATCTCCTGCACCAAAAATGAGTCAGGCTAAGGCTGCTCAGGCTAAACCTGGACAAGCTACACCCGGCCAAGCTAAGCCCGCCAGCGCACGTCCACAACTTAAATCCGTTCCCAAATCGCGCCCCCGCTTCCGAAAGTTGTATTTCGTCAGCTTTGTGGTGGGTCTTATAGCGCTGGTGGCGACTCCGTTTGCCATTGTCTTTCTACACGCTTCGCTACTTACCGGCCAAAGAGATCTGGACAACCTGCGGCTGGAGTTGAATGAACAGCTGGAACTGCGTCAGCAACTGCTCTATGAACGCTCCCAGGCAGCTTCACCAGAGCTAATTCGTGCTACAGCTACCGAGGTTTTGGGAATGGTTGTGGCTGAGAACGTTACCTATCTGAACTCAAGTTCAAATGGTCAGTAAACCATCCAAAAATCGTCCGAGCCTCTCAAGCAGACGGCGGGTTTTTTTCCTCAGCTCGCTGATTGTTCTGATAATTCCTGGCCTCATTTTTTACCGATTGGTTGATATCCAACTGCTGGATAATTCTGAATTAATTGCCCGTGGGGAAGACCAGCGTGTCTACACCCGTGAACTTCCAGCTAGGCGAGGAGACATTTACGACAGCAACAAAGATCTGCTGGCAACTTCTCTCATTCGCTATACCATCTGGGCCGACCCACGAAGAGTTGAAGACCCTTGGCAAACTGCCCAGCTATTGGCTCCAGTGCTCCAAAGCTCAGCCGAAACTCTGCATACCAAACTCATAGCTCAAGGGGCATTCAGCTATCTGAAGCGTAAAGTTTCAATGGAGACCAGAGATGCTGTGCTCGCGCTGGAACTGAATGGAATCCACTCCTACAAGGAATATGCCCGACATTATCCAATTGAATCCTCCCTGCGCAGCTCTTTTGTGGGGTTTGTGGGCTCAGAGGAACAGGGACTAGGTGGCATTGAGTTCTCATACAACGACCAGCTAGTCGGCACACCTGGGCGCCTGTATTTGGAAGGCGACCCCAACGGCAACCCAATTGCCTTAGGAGAACGCAAGGAGCAACCGGCGCTGCCTGGGGCTTCGGTCTATCTGACCATTGACAACCCCTTCCAGTTCCAAACCGAACAAATCCTGTTGGAGCAAGTAGAGCAGACTAGCTCCCTATCGGGCACGGCTATTGTAATGCAGCCCTCCACAGGTCGGATTTTGTCGATGGCTACCGTTGTGCGAGAAGAAAACAGTTCAAGCGATGAAAGCGTCTCCGCATCTGAAACCCCCCACAGCCCTGAAACCCCCTATAGCTATGTGGTGTCAAATGAGAACAGAGCCGTTACTTGGACTTATGAGCCAGGGTCGGCTCTCAAACCTCTTACCTTTTCAGCGATTTTAGACACCGATACGGCCACACCTCAAAGTGTCAGGGAAGTCCCGGCTTCGTTGGTGCTCTATGATTCATTGTTTGAAGACCATGATTGGCATCCGCCACTGGATATGTCGGTCTCAGAAATTCTGCGCATTTCCTCCAACATCGGCACTATTTTATGGAGTCAAGGACTTGGCGAAGAGTTGCTGTATCAGTACCTGCTGCGTTTTGGCGTGGGGAGCGAACTATTGCGGCAGGAATTACCGGGCGAGTCAGTCGGGCAGCTTCTGGATCTAAACGACTGGTCGGGAACATCCATCGCTACTATCGCGCTCGGCCAAGGTGTGGCTCTGACGCCCCTGCAAATGCTGAATGTCTACAACATCATCGCCAACGACGGCGTGCAGATTCCACCCCAGCTTGTGGGTGATGTAATCAGCACACAGGGACGTCGGGTGGGACCTGAGGTGCCAAGCCAGTCCCAGATCATTTCTTCTGAAACGGCTCGGGAAGTGAAGGACATGCTAGTCAATGTGGTTGAATCGGGGACTGGTAAAAATGCCGCAGTGGACAATTATCTGGTAGCCGGAAAGACTGGCACAGCGCGTAAACCTCTGCCCACTGGTGGTTACGAAGATGAAGACGGAAACTATCACTACATCACCACATTTGCCGGGTTTTTGCCAGCTGATAATCCTGTCATTTCAATCATCGTAGTACTGGAAGAGCCGCAAAACAGCATTTATGCCAGTCAAACCTCGGCTCCCGCTTTTGCTCTGTTGGCACGTGAAGCCATTAGACATTTTCATATACCGCCATCAGTTTCTGTGGCGGGGCCAGGCGCAACAGGCCAATAGAGCTTGGCACGAAGTAGTTCCATGTCATCTGTCCGGCCAACTTCTGTGTCTTTAAATGGTTTGCTAGCTGAATGTGATTTGCCACCCATAGCTCAAAACTCGGTCATCTCACAGATTGTCTATCATTCAGATCATGTGAGCACAGGCAGCTTGTTTTGTTGCTTGCCGGGAAAACAACACGACGGACACGACTTTGCCACCCAAGCTGAGTCCAAAGGTGCTGCAGCCGTGCTCTGTGAGCGGCCTCTAGGTCTGGACATTCCGCAAATCCAAGTCCCCTCAGCCAGAGCAGCCATGGCGCAGTTGGCCAGCGCGTTTTATGGACACCCTTCAAAGTCCATTCCAGTGATTGGCATTACCGGCACCAACGGCAAAACAAGCGTAGTCAGCATGCTGGCTGAGATCTACCGAGCAGCCGGGCAAAACGTTGAGACTGTCGGCACCTTGACCGGCTCATTGACCACCCCGGAAGCCCCGGAACTGCAGTCACTGCTGGCTAGGGCATGCTCTACAGCTAGCGCGATGGTCATGGAGGTGTCTTCGCATGCCATAGCTCAACATCGCATTGATGCTATTGATTTTGAACTCTGTGGCTTTACCAATCTGAGCCCTGAACATCTGGACTATCACCAAACGATGGAAGAGTATTTTGCGGTCAAAAAGTCTTTATTCTCAGCTGAACACACCAGACAAGCTGTCATATGCATCGACGATGCCTACGGACAGCAACTCTATGACTGGCTGTCCTCGAAGTTGAAAGCTGTCCGCTGCGCAACAGCTGATGTGACAGTTTTCACTCAAACACTAGCCGGCAGTCTGATGTCTATCGAAGGCGTGCCAATCCAGTTGCCTCTGGCTGGCTGGTCTGCTATTGCCAACGCAAATATAGCTTTTGTGATTGCCAGAGAACTGGGGTTTGACAGCCAAACCATCAAAGCTGGGTTGGAGCAAATGCCTCCTATAGCCGGGCGCTTTGAGATAGTAGTCAAAGCACCAGTGGCGATAGTGGTGGATTATGCCCATACCCCACAGGCCTTGGAGCAAGCTTTGCTGAGTTGCCGGAAGTTGGCCCCAGATAAAAAGTGCCACGTTGTCTTTGGTTGCGGAGGCGAGCGAGATCCTTCTAAACGTCCTGAAATGGGCAGGCTAGCCAGTCAGTTGGCAGACTTCGTATATCTGACTAACGACAACCCTCGTCAGGAGAATCCAGAACAAATCATTTCAGAGATCGTCTCGGGCATTGAAAGCCTGAGAGCGACCAATTCGAAAACTGACGGCCACACATCTGCAGGCAAGAACTGTGCCGCGCCATTTTCAGCCGTACCTTTCTCAGTTGCCCCCTATTTTGTGGAGCTGGATCGTCGCCTGGCCATCAGACAGGCTTTAGAGCAAGCAGATTTTGGTGATGTGGTTTTGATTGCGGGCAAGGGGCACGAGCAAACTCAAAAAATAGGCGCCAGCACAGTGCCTTTTGATGACAGAAAGGTAGCTAGAGAGCTAGCTAAAGCTGTCTTTTCCACTGACCTGTCGCCCAACCAGTCGGTGAGCCAAGCATGATTCGTCTTTTAATTGCGCTAGCTGTAGGGTTTGTGACTTCATTGGTGTTCACACGGGTGCTCATTTTCGCCTTGAAACGTTTCAACTTGGGCCAGCCAATTGGCGAAGACGCACCCAGTCGGCACAGCACCAAGACCGGCACCCCTACGATGGGTGGGTTGGCTATAGTCAGCGGGGGAGTTCTGGGGTATATCCTGAGCCATTCCTATCACGGCATATATACCAATACAGGCTTGATTATCATCTCCTCTATTGGGCTGGCGGCTGGTGTGGGGTTTTTGGATGATCACCTGAAGGTTTCCAAGGAGCATAACATCGGCCTGAATAAGCGCGCCAAATTTATCGGCTTGATAGTTGTCGGGGTTTTCTTCTGCGGTACCAGCCTGGCTTGGGCAGAACCGCATACTACCTTGTCATTTACCAGGTTTGATTCGCCCGGTCTTGAATTGGGCAGCTGGGGTTGGGCGGCACTGGCTGTTTTGTTGATTGTCTCAACCAGCAACGCCGTCAACTTAACCGATGGCTTGGACGGGTTGACAGCCGGTTCTTGTGCTTTTGGGCTGGGGGCTTACGTGCTGATCTGTTTTTGGTTATTCCGCGAGGAAGCCATTTATCAAGTGCCTCATGCCTTGGACATGGCTGTTGTAGCAGCAGCTTTTGCCGGCGGCTGCGTGGGCTTTTTGTGGTGGAATGCTCACCCTGCACATATCTTTATGGGCGATACTGGCTCCTTGGCTTTGGGCACGGGCCTGGCCTGTTTGGCTCTAAGCAGCAATACTCAGTTGCTGTTGCCGATTATCGCTGGACTTTACGTGTTTGAAACTCTGTCGGTCATCGTGCAGGTCGCAGTTTTCAAGACATCCAAAATAATTTCGGGTGTAGGCAAGAGAGTTTTCAGAATGGCTCCCCTCCATCACCATTTTGAGTTGCTGGGCTGGGAAGAAACATGGGTCATCGTACGCTTCTGGATATTGGCTATCTTGTTTATTTCAGTGGGCTTGGGGCTGTTCTACGCCGACTACATCGCCATTACCGATCTCTAGTGCCATGTCTGAATTTCTGCTAGTTGGTTTTGGCGTGTCAAATCAAAACGTGGCCAGGGTTTTGCTGGGCCTGCAAAGCAGCGTGAGCATCTTTGATGATAACCCGCCTCAGCAGGCGATTCAGGCTGCCAAGGGTTTAGGTCTGGAAATGCAGTCGAATCAAAACCAGCTTTCAGAGCTGCTCAGGCGGTGTGACTATATAGTGCCGACACCAGGTCTGCCCGACTCCCACAAGCTGCATGAACTGCTGGACACTCTCGGGGCATCTGCTCCGATAGCTCTCAGCGAATTGGATGTTTTTGCGGCTCACGACAGCAGGCCTTATCTGGCAGTCACCGGCACCAATGGCAAGACAACCGTTACCTGTCTAGTGGAAGCAATGCTGAAGCAAAGCGGTATTTCAGCATTGGCAGCGGGCAATGCCGACCCTATTGGAGTTCCAATCTGTGAGGCCATGGGCAAACCTGACCCTGAGATGTTTGTGATTGAAGTGTCTTCCTTTCAACTGCGCCACTCCAAGGCTTTCATGCCAAAAGTAGCAACCTGGCTTAACTTTGCTCCTGACCACTTGGATGTCCATGCTTCTTTAAGCGCTTACCAAGCCTGCAAGTCCAAAATCTGGCAAAACCTCTCAGATGCTTGCACCGCGGTAGTCAATCTGGACGACCCGACTGTGGTGCAATGCCTTCCCGCCAAAGCTGCACATCTAACCATAACTACTAGCGCAGAACCACAAGCTGCTGACTTTGCCCTTGTGGGTGAAAAGCTGACTGCTTTTGGAGAGCCTTTTCTGAAGGTCAGCCAACTGCTGCGCCAACAGCCTCATGATGTTTTCAATGCTTTGGCTGCCACTGCCACCGCTACAGCAGGTGGAGCCGATATAGCAGCAGCAGTGGAGGTGTTGCGCAACTTCAAGGGATTGCCTCATCGCTTGGACTTAATAGCTTCCAGTGGCGGCATAACTTGGTATGACGACTCCAAATCCACATCGCCGCATTCAGTCATCTCAGCTCTTCAGGGAATCAACTCAGCTGTGCTTATAGCTGGTGGGCGCAATAAGGGCTTGGACTTGAATCCGCTAGCACATATTGCTCACAAGTTGCGTGCTGTGGTGGCTTTAGGGGAAGCATCCAAAGAACTTCAAGCGGTTTTTGGTGGCAGGACTGCTGTCATGGTGGCTGAAGACATGGACTCTGCCGTTCAAAAAGCACATCAAGCAGCCAAGCAAGGTGATGTGGTGTTGCTGTCTCCAGGCTGTTCTTCGTTTGACATGTACAGCTCCTACAAGGAGCGAGGCCAAGACTTCATCGCAAAGGTTCAAGCTTTGCTGGGGGGTAGTTCATGACGCAGACACTGAAACGGCATCCAGCCAAGCAGACCTCCAGGTCAAATAGGGGCAGGCCTGTTCAAAGCAAGCAGGGCACGGGCAAACCGAGCACAGATCAACCTGGCAAGGGCAAGCCGCCAAGTGCTCGCAAGCAGCCAAGCTCTAGCACGTCTGGCATCCGCAAGCCGGGTCGCAAGTTGGCTCAATCCCAAGCTAGACACCCAGCCAATGGACCGGGGCCGAGACCTGTTCTAGTCCAGGAAGCTCCAAAGCCAGCTAGCCCTAAACTTGCTTCACCTCGCTATGGTTTAGTGTTTCTGTTGTTGCTCATCATCAGTGCCTTCAGCTTGATCGGTCTGCTGATGGTGCTGTCCTCAGCCATGGTTGTGGATTTGGAAAGCCAAGGTTCCACTTGGTTTCATTTCCGCAAGCAATTTATTTGGATGGGAATTGGCTGGGTGCTGCTGATAGTTACCTCGCTGGTGGATTATCGCAAATGGGCTAAACTGGCAACTCCTCTGTTGGTGGGATCGCTGGCTCTGTTAGGGCTTGTGCTGGTGCCTGGTTTCGGGGTAAGCGTCAATGGAGCCACCCGTTGGTTGCAGTTAGGTCCGGTGGTCTTTCAGCCTGCTGAAATAGCAAAATTTGCCTTGGTGGTCTGGCTGGCTAGGTTCCTAGCCAACCGTCATGACAAAATCAACGATGCCCGCCTGAGTGTGCGCCCAACCATCTTGTTGCTGTCACTCATGGCTTTGCTGATTTTAGGACAACCTAGTTTGGGTAGCACCATTGTTATCGCAGCTATAGCTTTTGCCATGCTGCTTATTGCTGGAAGCCCTATAGGTTCGCTCCTTAGATGGGGAGCTTTGGGCACCGCTGGGGTTATAGCTGTGTCCTATAGCGCGGATTATCGCAGGCAGCGCCTGACTTCTTTTCTTAACCCCTGGGATGATCCGTTTGGCACCGACTATCAGGCCATTCAATCAATGGTCAGTATTGCTTCGGGAGGAGTCAACGGGGTGGGTCTGGGCGCTGGGCGAGCTAAGTGGGGTTATCTGCCTTATTCCCACACGGATTTCATCTTTGCCGTCATTGCTGAAGAGCTTGGCTTTGTGGGAGCTTCGCTCACTATTTGCCTGTTTGTCCTGTTGGGCGGTATTGGCATGTATGTTGCCATGAACGCTCCCAGCAATTTCGCCATGTTGTTGACCATTGGATTCATCACCTGGATAGTCGGTCAATTTTTTATCAATATTTGTGCCACCATTGTTTTGCTTCCGATAACCGGCCTGCCTATTCCTTTTTTGTCTTTTGGAGGTTCAGCCTTGGTGTTCAACATGGCTGCTATGGGTGTCATTATTAACATTGCAAAACAATGCCACAAAACCTCAAACAAGAACTAGCTGGAAGGTGGGGCATGCAGTTGAAACTTTGGCGGAAAAAATCAGTTCTGACTCAACCTGAAGTAACGCAAACTAGTCAATTTTGGGCTGTTATAGCCGCTAGCGGCACAGCCGGGCACATCTATCCAGGCATCGCCGTAGCCCAAGCGTTGAAGGCCCGCGACTTGGAAACATATTTTGCGATTTCCAAGACCGGCGTGGGCTCAGCAGGGGTGGAGCAAGCTGGCTTTGACTACGTGCTTATTGCGGGCCGAGGCATCAGACGCAGCTTGACACCTAGAGCAATTTGCAGCAATCTGGCTGCTCTGGGCAAGTTATTGGTTGGCAGTTGGCAGCTCTTCTTTCTGTTGAGAAGACTGCGACCAAAAATCTTGCTGACCATGGGCGGATACACGGGGTTTATCGCTGCCAAGGCCGCCTTTATGCTGCGTATCCCCGTTGTTACCGCCGAACAAAATGCCGTGCCAGGATTAGCCAATAAGCTAGCTGCGCGCCTATCCAAAGCTACGGCTACGTCCTTTCCGGGCACGAACCTGCCTAAAGCCACATATACCGGCAATCCCGTGCGCCAAGAGATTATTGACGTTGCTGCTAAGCAGCCGAAGTTTCAAGAGGGAAACGGCTCCTATGGCGGTGCCCAGAACGGTCATGGAAGTACCCAGAACTTCAGGGTGGTCATCTTGGGAGGTTCTTTGGGAGCGGGTTGTATCAACACTGCGGTATCAGAGTTAATTGAAAAACTGGCCGACAGTCATGCCAGCGCTTCCGGCTACCATATCTTTCACATAACAGGTGAACGTGAATGGGAGCAGTGGAGTGGCTTGAGGAAACTTGCCAAGGATCAACATTTGAATTACGATTCAGTTCCATTTGCAGATGATATGGCAACTGTATTTTCAGATAAACAGCTGGTAGTTGGGCGAGCAGGAGCCGGAATGGTAGCTGAACTGGCCATCATGGGATTGCCTTCCATTCTCGTGCCTCTTCAAGGTGCGCCGGGTGACCACCAGACAGCCAATGCTCAAGCTCTAGCGGAAATCGGAGCTGCCAGATGCTTCCCAGAAGCAGAATTTAATGGCCGTATGCTGTTGGAAGAGTTGGAAGATTTAAGGCAGCATTCCCAAAAAATGGCCCAAATGTCCAGAGCAGCCGCCGGCCTGGCAAGCCCTGATGCCGCCACAAAAATTGCAGGGCTGTTGCTTCAACACGCTAAAGCATAGCAATGGCGAAAGCATTAGATGTCATGGTTGCTTCTCAAAATAACAAACCAGTTGAAGCCACGCAGCTGCCTCACTTGGTGCATGTTGTGGGCATAGGTGGTGCAGGTATGGCAGCGCTGGCCGAAATTCTTTTGGGGTTGGGATGTCAAATCACCGGTTCTGACTTAAAGGAGAACTCCAGGACTCAACGCTTGGGGGAGTTGGGCATCCAAGTTTTCATAGGTCACCATCCTGACAACATTCAAGCAGCCGAGGCAGTGATCTATTCCACAGCTATTCCGCCTGAAAATGTTGAGTTGAGGGCTGCTCAAGCAGCAGGGATTCAAGTCTGGAACCGTGCCGCTCTGCTGCGCCGATTAAGTGCTCTGAAGAGCATCGTGGCGGTAGCGGGAACACACGGCAAGACCACAACAGCTTCAATGCTTTCGCTTATCTTGTTGCATGCTCGGTTCAACCCGTCTTTCATCATCGGAGGAGACGTCAATGAAGTTGGCAGTGGAGCCTGCTGGAATACAGGGGAGTATTTTGTGGTGGAAGCTGATGAGAGCGACGGGTCTTTCTTGGCGTTAAATCCAGCACACGCTGTCATCACCAGTATTGACCCCGACCACCACACCCGCTATGAAAGTTTTGAAGCGTTATGCCATGAGTTTCTCAGCTTTTTGAATCTGGCCCGCAATACAGCCGTCGTTCACACCAAGGCATTAACAAGTCTGGAACCTTATATTTCAACATTAAAAACTGGTCAACTGATCAGCTATGGAACTCAACCTGAATCTGATTACCAAATTGTGGATTTTTTGCAAGCGGGCACCAGCACCAGCTTTAAAGTTCTCCATAACGATGAGATTTGGGCAGAGTTGTCTCTGCCAGTACCTGGATTGCATAATGCTGAGAATGCACTGGCGGCACTGCTGACAGCTCAGTCAGTAGGTGTTTCAGCTAAAGCTGCTAGAGAGTCTCTGATGCGCTTTGCCGGGATTGCCAGACGCTTTGAATTTCGCGGGACTGCACACAATGTGACTTTTGTCGATGACTATGCCCATCTTCCAGCTGAAGTCTCAGCTGCGATAGCCACAGCTACCGCGCTGGAAAACCAAAGGGTTGTATGCGTGTTTCAGCCCCATCGGTTTTCCCGGATCAAAAACCTCTGGCAAGACTTCAGCCATTCATTTAAGGGCGTCACAACTCTAGTTGTTACAGATATCTATTCAGCAGGTGAGATGCCTCTGCCAGGTGTCACCGGAGAGTTGATCGCCCAGGCTGTCAAAAATACTGACAGTGGAATGGATGTCAGGTGGGCACCCAGGCTAGATGACGTGGTCGTCTTGCTTCGTCAAGAGCTGCAGGCTGGAGATCTGTGTTTGACCCTAGGCGCCGGGGACATTCACCTAGTGATTGACCAGTTGAAGGAGGCAACTCCCCAATGGAATGAGCTGCCACCAAGCACAAGTCGGGATCCAGCAGGGCCAGCACCTGCCAGCAGTCAAAAGTCTCAGGATGCCTTGGAAGTTGAATATTTCAAAGCCAAATATGAGGAGTTGACCGAACTTCTCCCCAGCAGTGAAGTCATGGCGGATTGGCCACTGGGCAAACATACTAGCTACAGAGTTGGAGGGTCGGCCAGCCTAGCTGTGAAGCTCAACAGCCACGCCGAACTAGCCCAGTTAGCCGCTTTTTTAGCTGCTCAAAGCCCTGAACTTCCCGTACTGGTTTTGGGCAACGGTACCAACTTGCTGATCTCTGACACAGGATTTCAAGGTTTGGTGGTCCAGCTAGGTCAAAAGTTTTCAGCTGTTGAGTTTTCAACTGGAACAGGAGTTGGGCAAGGCAGCGTCGGTGCGGACGACAGCTGGGACAATAGCCCCGACATGGCGCTTTTGCGCCTGGGTGCCGCTGGCTCCTTGCCTGTGGCAGCTCGTCAGTCGGCAGCAGCAGGTCTAGGTGGATTTGAATGGGCCGTGGGTGTTCCTGGGTCGGTTGGCGGTGCTATAAAGATGAACGCAGGAGGTCATGGGGCAGATATATCTCAAAGTTTGCGTTCTGCTATCTGTGTCGACCTGCGTACAGGACTTTTCCAAACTTTGTGGACTGAAGACTTGCAGCTTGGTTACAGAAGCAGTGCTCTTAATCCCGAGCAAATAGTTTGTGAGGCAAGCTTTGAACTCGCTCCTTCAGACCCGAATCAGTCAAAGCAGCTAATTGCAGAAATTCTTCGCTGGCGGAGACAGCACCAACCAGGCGGCCAAAACTGTGGCTCGGTTTTTGCAAATCCTAAAGGCGAAGCAGCTGGAGCGCTTATTGATCAACTGGGTCTGAAGGGCAAGAAACTTGGCACAGCCAGTGTCTCTGCAAAACATGCCAACTTCATTATCGCCGGAAAAGACGGCTCGGCTGATGATGTGCTCAGGCTGATGTGTGAAATAGCTGAAGTGGTGAAAGCCAAAACAGGCATCCAGCTCAAGAGCGAAACTGTTCTAGTGGGTTTTGACCATCTGAATGAAAAAATCAATCTGAAAGCCATAAATCGCTAGGAAGAATACAAAAGGTACTGCCATGTCATCTGAAGTACATCCCAAAATCAAGGAACGTCGCCAAAAAGTAGCTGGGGCGAAAAACAAGCGCAAGCTCAGGCGCAAGCTCTACCCACCTCTAATAGTGCTGTTGCTTGGTGGTTTAGCTCTCTGGCTTTTGTTTTACAGTCCGTTTCTGGATTTAAATGAAGTCAGGGTTTCCGGTCTGGCCAATACAGACCCACAGGCAATATCTCAAATTACAGACCAGCTTCTAGGAGACCCTCTTATCACGGCCAATATAGATGATGCTCGCAAGCATATTTTGGAGTTGCCTTGGGTGCAAGATGTTGAGATCTCCCGTTCCTGGGGCGCTGGCTTATTGAGTGTAACAATATTGGAACGGACACCCATAGCTGTAATAGCAACTCAAGGTGGTTACCACCTGCTGGATATTGAGGGCAAAATCCTGGCAACCCCAACAACACCGTCAAACTTTCCACGCATTGAAAGCAGTGAACTGACAAAGACAACTACAGGGTGGTATGAGGGTGCCATACCCGCGTTGGCTGTGGCTGAAGAGCTTGTTAAAAACCCACAAGTTTTCTCAAAAGTTGACTCCATCACACTGCAAGGCAATGACAAGCTTTTTTTGAGGCTGAAAACTGGCGGCTGGGTTTATCTGAACGACACTAGAGAACTTGATTCCAAAATACGTTCAATAGAGGCTGTCCTAAGCCAAGTCCCAATTAGTTGCACTGAAATTCTGGATGTCAATTCTCCGCTTTCGCCGGTAGTGACAGACAGCCATGACTGTCTTCCAATTTAAACACTAAGGCTAAACTTTACCCTTAGTGTTTGCCTATTGACTTTGATTAAACATTAAGCTAAGCTATAGGCTTGGTAAAAACTAAAGGAGTCAAACATGCCAGAACAAAGTAATTATCTTGCTGTCATCAAAGTAATTGGAGTCGGAGGAGGTGGTGGCAATGCAGTTAATAGGATGATCGTTACCGGACTGCGTGGAGTTGAATTTATCACTATCAATACTGATGCCCAGGCACTGCTGACCAGCGACGCCGATATGAAGATCTCAATTGGTGGTGAGAAGACCAAGGGCTTGGGAGCCGGCGGCAACCCTGAGATTGGTAATGAGGCAGCCGAGTCCAGCAGGCGAGAGATTGAAGAAGCACTTCAGGGTGCCGACATGATTTTCATCACCGCTGGGGAGGGCGGTGGAACGGGTACCGGCGCTGCCCCCATAGTAGCTGAAATAGCCAAGGGCTCCGGGGCTCTGACCGTTGCTGTGGTAACCAGGCCGTTTTCGTTTGAAGGGCGTTCTCGGTCTGTCAAGGCTGAAGAGGGCATCAAGCATCTACGTGAGAAGGTGGATACCTTAATTGTGATTCCCAACGATCGATTACTAGACCAGGCCGACCAAAATATGCCCATAATGCAAGCCTTTGCCATGGCTGACGATGTTTTATTGCAGGGCGTCAGAGGCATCTCAGACATAATCACGCGACCCGGGTTGATCAATACCGACTTTGCCGACGTCAAAACCATCATGACAGAAGCTGGCTCAGCCATGATGGGCATCGGCCATGCAAGCGGTGAAGAACGAGCCATAGCTGCTGCCAGAAAAGCTCTTCAAAGTCCGCTACTGGAAGATGCTGTGGAACAAGCTCATGGTATCTTGCTGTCCATCAGCGGCGATGAAGACATGACCATCACCGACCTGGAGCGGGCAGCTAACATTGTCAAAGAAGTTGCCCACAACGATGCAAACATCATCATGGGAATGTACTTGGACAGTGAGCTGGAAAATGAAATCAGGGTCACTGTTTTGGCAGCTGGCTTTGACCGAACCGCAAAATCACCACCCAGCACTGCCGAGGCAACCGATGCTGTGATAGTGGAGATGCCTCCCGCAGACCCTGGAATGGAAGTCTTAGAGGTGGAAGATGACGGGGAGGACGAGTGGGCGGTGCCAGACTTTCTGCAGTGAAATGCGCGGCTCCTACTTTCTCGTTTCCCGACTCTTTGATCCAGTTGACGGCACTACTACTTCTGCGGCATGCAGAGATATGAATTTCCACTAGGAGAAGCTGGTCTCGGAGAAGCTGGCCGCATCGTAGTCGCCTTTACAGAGCGCCAGGACGGAGATTTTGCCGTAAATGATACCTTGGCTACAGCAGAACTTCAGCAACAAAGAATTCAAATAGCTCCAGTTCCATGGGTGTGGTGTCGTCAAGTTCATGGAAGCAAGGTAGCAGTCGCAGGTCAAATGGCTTCGGGTTCTATCGCTGATGCTCTCATAGCTGCCGAACCCAATGTTGCTCTCAGCATTACAGTAGCTGACTGCGCTCCCATTGCGGTCTGGTCCAACAAGGGTGCTTTAGCAGCCATCCATGCCGGTTGGCGCGGACTGCAAGGTGGGGTTATTGCTGAAGCAGTCAAACAATTGCGAGATTTAGACTCCCAGTCGACCGGTGGTTCTTCTTCGCTGGTCGCTTTAGTCGGCCCACATATTTGTGCCGGCTGTTATGACTTTTCACCTGCCGATGCGGTTGAATTGCAACGCAAGTGGGGCTCAGATATTCTGACTAGGTCTCAAAGCGATCAAGGGCAGCCTGAGTTGAAACTAGATCTAGGGTTGATCACCCAAAAGGCGCTGAAGCATGCCGGAGTCACCCAGATTCATACGCATGGCTCTTGCACAAGTTGCAATCCAGACAGTTGGTTCTCCCATCGAGCCAGAGGCGAGCTAGCCAGGAATGCCATGGTTGTCTGGCGTGAAAACTGAAGATTTATCACAACTGGTGGCACAGCGACTGGCCTATGTCAGGCGGCGCTTGGCATCCGCTGCCGCACCCGACCAGAACATCAAAATTGTGGCTGTAACCAAGGGCGGCACCATAGAACACCTGAAGGCTGCGCTGGCTAATGGACTTTATGATTTAGGCGAGAACTATGCCAGCGATCTAAAGACAAAATCTGAATCTGCCAGTCAGCTGAATTTAGGGCCTATTCGCTGGCATTTTCAGGGCAAGCTGCAGTCCAACAAGGTTAAGCGGTTGAGCAAAGTTGTCTCCGTCTGGCAAACTCTGGACAGCCTGAAAGCAGCTGAAAAGCTAGCTAGATATAGCCCAGGAGCTAGCGTCTTCATTGAAATCCTAATGAACCAAGATCCGAACCGACCTGGCGTGCCGCCCGCTGAGGTTGCTGATTTTGCGGTCAGTTGTCGTAAATTTGAGTTGGATGTCAGAGGGCTTATGTGTGTGGCTAGGTCGGGATCGCAAAATTTGGCTGAAGCTGATTTCAAGCTGTGCAACCAGCTGCGTGACATAGCCGGGCTAGATGAGCTGAGCATGGGCATGTCAAGCGATTTTGAGTTGGCTGTCCAACACGGTGCCACAACGATTCGTCTGGGAAGGATTTTGTTTGACCCCAATTATTCAATTTGAATTCTGCAAATTCCGTAAATACAAAATAGTGCAAAAAGTTTAGCTAAACTATCTGTAGCCAAACTGATGCAACCAAACCACCCCAACTACCAATAAGACAAGAATGACTAATGACTAGATTCAAGAGGGTCATGTATTACCTCGGTCTCAGCGCCGATGAAGAATACGCAAGCTACGAGGAAACCATAGAGCCTCCAACTGAAGGGTTTACCTATGAAAATGAGCCTTCAGACATGGAACCGCTGTCGCTTGCCCCTCCCACCTATAACGTGGGTGGCGCTGGTGGGGGAGGCATTACTCCCAAGAGCGATTCCACAGGCTTTCACCCCCTATCCCCCAACTCCCCAACGGTTCGTCCAATGCCACAAGGTCAAACTCCAAAAGTTCAAGTCCTGACTCCCCATTCTTTTCAGGAGGTCAAGGAGATTGGTGAAAATCTCAGACGGGAGCAGCCAATAATCATCAACCTGCAAGAAACTCAGCAGGATATTTCTAGGCGGATTGTGGATTTTGCCAGTGGCGTGTGCTTTGCTTTAGGCGGGCAAATGGAACGAGTTGCCGATTTGGTGTATTTATTGGCACCGCCTGACGTTGAAATCAACCCGGAAGACCATCAGCACTTCTAATGCATTAGCCGTCCAAGAATGTGTTTTTGCTGTCGCTGCTGTGCTTGCTGCTATGGCTCTTTTTGATAATAATTTTTCTTAGAGCGATTTTAAGCTGGTTTCCCATTAGCCCAGCCTCTAGGTTGAGCAGTTTAATTTATGGGCTTTTCAGAGTTACCGAACCTGTTCTAGGCACCCTCAGGCGGGTTATCCCTCCAGTCAGAGTTGGTGGGGCTGCCATTGATTTCAGTGCGATGATCGTCATCTTTGCGCTTTTTTTCATCATTGGTTTTTTGTGTTAAGAGTCAACTTTGACAATCTGGAAAGCTACCTGCTGGCCTTCAACTGCTGCTTGCACAATTTCTGCCTGAAGCAAGGCACTGGAAACATAGCTGACAGACACTGCTAGGACCTGCGCAGCCACATAAGCCTCGTGCTCCTTCACCACTTCTTCCAACTCGGCAGGCAAGCTCAAGCTGAGGTTGATACGGTCGGAAATATCCAAGCCTAGGTCTCTTCGGCCCTGTTGGATGATCCGAACTAGATGTCTGGCTTGACCTTCACGCTTAAGTTCAGGTGTAACTTCAAGGTCTAAGCTCACCACTGTAAGTCCGTCACTCAAGACGGCATTGGCTATGGCTGCCATTTCTGATTGGTTGGCAGAATCGGTTTCCAAGGAAATGGCAAATTCATCGGCTTCCAGGGTGATCCCACAAATTTCAACCCTGTCTTCGTCAACTAGTTGCCAGTCTCCAGCCTTGGCCGCAGCAATGACTGCTTGCATTTTGCCCTTTAGTCTGGGGCCCAGTTTTTTGCCGTTGGGCTTCAAAACCACAGCTAAATGCCCAGGCGCTTCATTGACAAGTCGGACTGTCTTGACGTTCACCTCTTCAGCTACCAGAGCCACGTATTCATCTAAAATCCCGGCGCCTGGGCCAGCAATGGTCAACTCGCCCAAAGGTATGCGAACTGGAACTTTAGCATTTTCCCTGAGCCGCAATGCTGCCGAGCAAACTTCACGTGCTCTGTCCATAGCCACTACAAGCTGCGGGTCTTTGGGCAGGTCTTCAGCTTTGGGCCAGTCTGTGAGATGGACGCTAATGGATGCTGAATCCTGATCAGCCAGCTTTGAGTCAGCTAAGTCAGTGGTGCCTAAAACCAACCCCAAATAAATCTCCTCAGCAATCAGGGGCAGCAGCGGAGCCAGCAGCTTGGCAAATGTCATCAGCACTGTGTACAAGGTATTGTAAGCCTGCTGCTTCGCAAGCAAGGCTTCAGGCGTATTGACCTCTTTGGGTGCCCAAAATCTGTCTCGGCTACGACGGATGTACCAGTTGTTCAGAGCATCTATGAACTCTGAGATGTGGGCACAGCCTTGAGGCAGGTCATATTCGTCTAGGGCAGCAGTTACGTTGGCTGCCAGCTGGCCGGTTTTGGCCAAGATATATCTATCCAGCACATGGGTGGAAGAAGCATCTTGGGCTGCCTGTATGTCATCTGCGTTGGCATACAGACAGAAAAAACTATAGGCATTCCAGACGGGGTAAAGCAGCAAGCGTGTTACAGCTGTCATGTCGTCCTTGCTGATGCGAAGGTCGCCCCCGCGTACCACGGGAGATGACATCAAATACCAGCGCAAGGCATCCGACCCTTGGCTTTGGAAGATTTCTTCAGGATCGGGATAGTTTTTGAGCCGCTTGGACAGTTTGCTTCCGTCAGCTGCCAGCACAATTCCATGTCCGATGGCGTTCTTGAATGGGGGGGCGTCAAACAAAGCTGTGCCCAAAACATGGAGTGTGTAGAACCAACCCCTTGTTTGGTTGATGTATTCCACAATGAAATCTGCGGGGAAGTGATGGTCAAACCACTCCTTGTTTTCAAACGGATAGTGCACCTGCGCAAAAGGCATTGAACCCGACTCAAACCAGCAATCCAAAACCTCCGGAACCCGGCACATGGTGGATTTGCCAGTTGGGTCATCAGGGTTGGGGCGGGTCAGTTGGTCAATGGCAGGGCGATGCAAATCTGAAGGACGAACCCCAAAGTCCGTTTCCAACTCTTTTAGGCTGCCATAGACGTCAATTCGTGGATAGCTTGGGTCGTCTGAACGCCATACTGGCAGAGGAGCCCCCCAAAATCTGTTGCGGCTAATGGCCCAGTCCCTGACCCCTTCCAGCCAATTGCCGAATCTGCCATCTCTTACATGGGGCGGAATCCAGTTGATCTGCTGGTTGAGCTGCATCATGCGGTCTCTGATGGCTGTTACCTTCACATACCAAGAGTTCATAGCCCGGTAGATGATCGGCTTATCTGTGCGCCAGCAATATGGATAGTTGTGCTCGATTGAGTCGTGTCGCCACAGCAGACCTTTTCGGCGCAGCTCAGCAATAATTTCACTGTTGGCCTCAAACACGTTTCGCCCCGCCCAGTCAGACACTTGACTGGTGAAATTGCCTTCGTCATCAACCGGCACAACAACCCCGATACCAGCGGCTTCACAGGCAACTTGATCATCTTCCCCAAAGCCTGGAGCCATATGCACAATGCCGGTGCCTTCTGCAGCTGTTACGAAATCACCTGAAAGAATTTTGAAGGCCCCTTGAGTTTCAGCAAAATACTCAAACATAGGCTGATAAGTGCGCCCCAGCAGAGCAGAACCCAGCATGGTCCCAACCTTGCGGCTGGAGTTGACTTGTCTTAGGACTTGTTCTGAGGTTTCAGACGCCATCACGAAGAACTCTGTGTCCTCCGTAGGTTCTGTGCCTGTGGCAGGGCCCCCGGCGGCAGAGTTGCCAAAAGCTTCACCGGCGCGGCGCAGCCTGGGACATTCCCAGATGTCATAGGCCATCTCAGGGTGCACTGCAAGGGCCAGATTGCTGGGCAGAGTCCAAGGCGTGGTGGTCCAAGCCAATAAATTGAGCGGGCCGGGATCACCAGGCTGAGGAGTCAGCTGAAAGGCAACTGTGATGGCCGGGTCTTGTCGGCTTCTGGTGGAGTCGTCTAGGCGAATTTCAAAATTTGACAGCGGCGTCTGAGCTCCCCAGGAATACGGCATGACCCTGTAAGCTTCGTAAATCAAGCCCTTGTTCCAAAGTTCTTTGAAGGCCCAGATGACGCTCTCCATGTAGGTAAGATCCATGGTCTTGTAGTCGTTATGGAAATCCACCCATCGAGCTTGACGTCCCACATAGTGTTCCCACTCTGCGGTATAACGCATGACAGATTTTCGGCAAAACTCATTGAATTGCTCCACTCCGAAGTCTTCGATGCTTCTGCGCCCTTGCAATCCCAACTCCTTTTCAACTTCCATCTCGGGAGGCAAGCCATGACAGTCCCAGCCGAACCTTCGCTCCACACGCCTTCCACGCATAGTCTGATACCTTGGAACAACATCCTTGACATAACCTGTCAGCAGATGTCCGTAGTGAGGCAGCCCGTTGGCAAAAGGTGGGCCATCATAGAAAACATATTCGTTGCCTCCGCCGGCCCGCTGTTCTACTGAGCGTTCAAAAGTCTGGTTTTCTTTCCAGAAAGCAAGTATTTTTTGCTCAATCTGGGCGAAGTCAGGCTTGGGCTCTACGGCCGGGTAGTGCTGTGGCGAGTCTCCCGACGAGGAATCTTTTGCATCTCTTGGCATTTCTGACATCAAATTTGCAGGCTAGAAAGCTAACCTAGCAAAATGCAACTATTCTCCAAATTTCCAGCAACCTTTGCTAAATTTTAATACACCCTAAAAGGGTGCCGTATTTCTAGCAATAGGTTTGGAAGCAGAGCAATAGCAAAACAACACAGCAGAAGTCAAGATGGCTACCACTAAGAGCACCGCCCCAAAAACAACGTCCAAAGCTGCCACCAAGAGCACCAAGAAAGCTAAACCAGCTTCCAAGGCGACCTCTGGTGGCAAGACTAGCACCAGTAAGAAAGCAGCCAAGCCCAGTGTCTCAACTACCAAAAGGGTTGCTGCTAACAAAACCGCTGCCAAGAAGTCCACTGCCAAAAAGGCTGTCCCCAAGCCGACTGCTTCCAAGAAAGCTACCGCTAAGAAAGCTGCTGCTAAGACTCCTGCTGCCAAGAAGGGTGCCAAAAAAACAACTACTGGCAAAAAAGCTGCTTCCAAGAAAACAGCCACTGCCGAGCCGGTGGCTTCTAAGACAACAGCCACCACCAAGTCGGTGGGCACAAAGCAGCCGGCCAAAGCCAAAAAAGCCAAGGAGGCTTCGCGACCCAAGACGAAATCAGCTTCCAAAGCCAAAAAGGCTAAGCCCGTTTTTGACAAAAAATTTCTGGACCAGCAGGTCAAGTTGCTAAAACTGGAAAGAGAAAAATACTTGAACTCGTCAGTTTCGCTGGAAAGTGAAGCCCAGCAGTTGCTTGAGACCCGTGAGCAAGGGGATGTGCAATTTGATGAAGAATCGGCTGAAGGAGATAGCTGGGCTATCGTGCGCGAACAGGATCTGGCTCTTAGCGCTGACGCTCGTGCCACAGTTGAAAAAATTGATCAAGCCCTGCTGCGCATAAGAGATGGAACTTATGGAATTTGTGAGCGCACTGGCAAACCAATCCCCAAGGCTCGCCTGAAGGCCATACCGTGGGCCACCGAGACCGTTGGGAAGAAGACTCACGGATTGTTGTTGCGGTAGCCAGCTTGTTGGCTGACGCCATGAGGCTTTGTCGGCCAGGCTATACGGGCTAAACTCCGACGCCCCCAACCTAAGTGCCCTTAACTGCCGCTATACAACAGTCATGTCTGAAAAAAAATTTGGCCTACTGCTGCTAGTTACTTCTGTTTGGCTAGCCATTGATCTAGTGACTAAGCAGTGGGCGCTAGCAACCCTGGAAGATGAGCCTAAGCATATTTTGGGACCTCTCTGGTTGCGACTTGCTCGCAACAGTGGCTCAGCTTTTGGAATAGCCAGCAACTATGGAGTCTGGATAGGTTTGTTAGGGTTTGCGATTTTGATCGCAACTTTCGCAATTGCCAGACAATTTCAGAGCAAAGCCAGCCTTGTGCTGACGGGGCTGATCATGGGAGGAGCCATAGGCAACCTGGCCGACCGCCTCTTTCGGGCTGAAGATGGTTTTTTGTCGGGAAAAGTAGTGGATTTTATAGATCTGACTTGGTGGCCCATCTTTAACTTTGCAGATATGGGCATAGTTGTTGGGCTATTGGGCATAGCCACAATGATGATCATGCATCATTCCAGAACCTCAGCCAAAGAGGTCGAAATGGAAAAGGCGGCTTGAAGTGGATGAAGCTATCACAGTTCCGCCAGCACTGGAAGGAGAACGTTTAGACCGCAGTCTGGCACTGCTGTATAACTTGAGTCGTTCACAGGCAGCTCGATTGATCTCAGCTGGCTCAGTGAGTTTAAACCGCAAACTAGCTGCTTCTGCTTCAAAGCAGTTGCATTCAGGTGACAAAATCTGCGTTACTGCTTCTTCTTTGCAGGACTTGCGACCGCAATTGGTGCCTGAGCCTGAAGTGAAGATAGATTTAGTCCACGAAGATGACGACCTTATAGTAATCAACAAGCCTTCTGGGCTAGTTGTCCATCCCGGTGCAAGACACGCCAAGGGTACATTAGCTGCGGGATTGCTGGCCAGGTTTCCAGAAATTCAAGTAGTGGGAGAGCCAGGCAGACCCGGTATCGTTCACCGCCTTGACAAGGGCACCAGCGGTTTGATGGCCGTGGCTCGATCCATGAGGGCTTACGAATTTCTTAAAGATGAGCTAGCCAACAGAAAAATTCAGCGGCATTATCTGGCAATTTGTGTCGGCGAATTTGAAAATGAGAGAGGCCTAGTGGATGCACCTATTGGCAAATCCACCCGAAATCCGACATTGATGCAAATTATGGCCTCCGGTAGGGCAGCCAAAACATTTTATCAAGTGAAAGAGCGTTTTAGAGGCATTACATTAGTGCTGTGCCAGCTTGAAACAGGGCGAACTCATCAAATTCGCGTTCATTTAGCTGCCATTGGGCATCCTCTGCTAGGGGATGTTGCTTATAACCCCCATCCCTACGCAATCTTGGAACTACAAGAGCCACAGCCTCCGAGCCAGTCCCCGTCAGCCAAGATTGAGGAGCCCCAGGCTATGACTGAGATGCTACGGGCAATGACCCAAGAGCTGCAAGCAAAGTTTTCTGAGCGTCCAGCTCTTCACAGTTGTTTTTTGTCTTGTCGGCACCCGGCAACTAAACAAGAAATGTCATTTTCCAGCACACTGCCCCCGGACATGAAAGGTCTGATAGAAGCTTTACGACAGCCAGGGTTTTTCACCACGGGCCATCTCCGCCACGTCGGCTAAAGTGATTGAGCTCAGCAGAGCACGCATGCGGTCGCCGACATGGGCCCAAACAGACAGCAAGACGCATTGACCCTCGTGATTACAGGCCCCGTCGGTGTGAGGCTCGGCAAAATCTCCAGCCAAAATCGGCCCATCCACGGCGCCGACGATGTCGCTCAGAGCAATTTGGCTGGCGGGGCGGGCCAGCAAATGGCCACCTCCAACTCCGCGTTTGGAAGCCACCAGACCGGCACCCTTCAAAGCTAAAAAAATCTGTTCCAAATATGGCTGTGGCAACCCTGTGCGCTCCGCCAAGTCTCTGGTTGCGACAGGACATTTATCATCATTCAGCGCCAAGGAAAGCAAGGCCCGACAAGCATAGTCGGCCCGGGTAGAAACTTTCATCGTGCCGTTCGTTGGCGTTTTGTCATGGTGGGTTGATTTATGTGTTTTGGAGCATGAGCAAGGATACTCTTCAGCTTATGCTAGCTATATATATCGGAAGGACATATCGGAAGGGCTTTTCACAGCTGCTAGCAGAAAATACGATGCCTGCCCACACAAAGCAAACTAGCATTGAAATCTGAGCGGCTTGAATTCTTGAAATCTGAGCGGCTTGAATTCAAAGTATTCTCAATTAATAGCGATGGAACACACAGGACACACCACTCCCTGAAAGCCAAAATGCCAGACAAGATAACCCCTGAAGCTGACAATCTCACGCCAGAGTTGGTAGTTGACCCCAGCCAAAGCACCCAGGAGGGGGCGTTGCTTGCTGCTGACCAGACAGACACCATCGAGCAGCCTGCCAAAATAATGCGCATGGGCGCTATGTTGCGTCAACTGTTGGCTGAAATTCGAGCCGACTCCTTGGATGAGTTGAGCCGTAACCGACTAAAAGAGATTTATGAAGCTTCGCTCACTGAATTAGGGGAGGCAGTTTCTGGTGACTTGCGGGAGGAGTTGGGACGATTAACCTTGCCCTTGGATGACGACCAAGCTCCAACCCAAGACGAACTGAGAGTAGTTAAAGCCCAGCTTGTAGGCTGGCTGGAAGGTTTGATTCAGGGCATTCAGGCAACCTTGTTTGCGCGTCAAGTTGCCGCCCAGAGTCAACTGGCCAATACCCACGCACCACTTCCTCCAGGCCGGTCTCAACCTCAGCCTCGCAGTGGCACTTATCTATAAGTCCAGCTGCAACTTGAGTGAAATAGTCAAAAGATCAACTCATGTCCGCAGCAGATTCATTTGTCCACCTGCATGTCCACACTGAATATTCGCTTCTGGACGGAGCCTCCAAGCTTGACGATCTGATAACTGCTGCCGCAGCCGACGGGCAGCCTGCCTTGGGCATTACCGACCATGGCAATATGTATGGAATCATTGACTTCTATAAAACCTGTCGCAAGCATGGTGTCAAGCCGATTATCGGCACCGAAGCATATATGGCCTATGAGCACCGCAATGAACGGCCAATTCGTCGTGGTCAACTGGACGACACCGGCGGCAACACCGAACAAGGCGCCAAGCTATACTACCATCTCACCTTGCTGGCTGAAAATAACATTGGCTACAAGAACTTGATCCAAGTTGCCTCACGGGCATTTCTGGAAGGGTACTACTACAAGCCCAGAGTTGACTGGGAGGTGTTAAGCGATCATAGCGAAGGGCTGATTGCCACCACAGGCTGTTTGGGAAGCCATGTCAACCAAGCTCTAATGCAAAGCAACTATGCCAAAGCCGAGGAGCTGGCCGGAAAATTCCGAGACATTTTCGGGCCGGATAATTTTTATGTGGAGCTGCAAGACCACGGCATTCCAGCCCAGCACGACAACCTCCAGCAACTGCTGGAGATTTCCAAGCGACTCAATCTGCCACTGCTGGCCACCAACGATACTCATTACACCCACCAAAGCGATGCGGTCTCCCATGATGTTCTGCTCTGCGTCCAAACCGGGGCTTTGGTCAAAGACAGCAACCGTCTCAAATTTCACGGCGATCAGCACTACTTGAAGACAGCTCGGGAAATGCGCCAACTTTTTAATGAACTGCCGGATGCCTGCGACAGCACCTTGGAAATAGCCGAGCGCAGCAATGTGGAAATTGAGTTTGGCTCCCCGCAACTTCCCGACTTTCCACTGCCACCAGGTCATGGTTCACAGGACGATTATCTGACCGAGTTGACTTTGCAAGGAGCTAAGAAACGCTGGGGCGACCCATTGCCTGACGACATAGCTTCCCGACTCAGCTATGAGTTGAAGATCATCTCCAACATGGGCTTTTCAGCGTACTTTTTAATTGTCTGGGACTTGGTGCGTTACGCCAAGGAGCGCCATATTCGCGTGGGGCCAGGGCGGGGAAGCGCTGCCGGCAGCGCAGTTTCCTATTGTTTGGGCATCACCGACTTAGACCCCATTCGCTACGACTTGCTGTTTGAGCGCTTTTTGAATCCTGGTCGTCGCCAAATGCCAGACATTGACATTGACTTTGACTCCCGCTATCGTGATGAGTTGATCCGCTATCTGTCGGACCGCTTCGGGCGGGAACAAGTTGCCCAGATAATCACCTTTGCCCGTATCAAGGCTCGTCAAGCTGTCAGAGATGCTGCCAGAGTGCTTGACTTCCCCTACGGTTTGGGAGACAAAATCGCCAAAGCCATTCCAGGACTCATTTTGGGGCGAGACACACCACTGTATGCTTGCCTAGACAAAACTCCGGGGCATGAGAGCGGCTACCAGCGCGCTGGCGAACTGCGCGAACTCTACCAAAATGACGCTGAAGCTCATACAATCATTGACGCAGCTAGGGGATTAGAGGGCTTATGCCGACAAGACAGCATCCATGCGGCAGCTGTGGTGCTGACCCAGGAACCCATCACCTCCTATATGCCCATTCAGCGCAAGCCTGCCGATGGAGGTTCACCTGACGATGCTCCCATAGTTACACAGTACGAAATGGGTGCCGTGGAGGAGCTGGGCTTGCTCAAGATGGACTTGCTGGGTTTGCGAAACCTGGACATAATCTCAGACACCTTGGAGTTGATAGCCGACACCCAAGGTCTTGGCATCGTCATTGAAGACATCCCACTTGACGATGCCAAGACTTACAGCCTGCTGCAGCAGGGAGACACCACCGGCGTATTCCAACTTGAGAGCGGCCCTATGCGCAGTCTCATGCGGGCTCTGCGTCCGACCGAATTTGAAGACATTGCTGCGTTGGTGGCGCTGTATCGCCCCGGTCCGATGGAAGCCAATATGCCCCAAGACTATGCCGACCGCAAGAACGGGCGCACGCAAGTGAAATATTTGCATCCCGAAGCCGAGGAAATTTTGTCTGAGACCTACGGTTTGATGATCTATCAGGAATCCATGATGCGTATCGCACAGAAATTTGCCGGCTACTCCCTTGAAGAAGCCGATAATCTTCGCAAGGCCTGTGGCAAAAAAATACGTGAAATCATGGCTCAGGAGAGAGAAAAGTTTATCAGTGGTTGCGAGGCCACAGGATACGGGGCGGCACTTGGAAGACAGTGGTGGGAGATCATTGAGCCCTTTGCCGATTATGCCTTCAACAAGAGCCACTCATATTCCTATGCCATGGTGGCTTACCAGACTGCCTGGCTCAAAGCCAATTATCCAGTTGAGTTCATGGCTGGCCTGTTGACAAGCAGCAAGAACGACCAAGATCGACAGAAAATTTACTTGGCCGAGTGTCGCCAAAAAAAGTTAGAAGTGCGGCTGCCCGACGTAAATTCCTCAAGAAAAGATTTTTCAGTCTTGTCTGGGCCAGATGGTTCACGGGTTATTTCCTTTGGCCTCTCTGCCATTCGCAATATCGGCACAGCTTATGCTGAAAGGCTGATTGAGGAACGCAACTCAGACGGCAACTTTACCGATTTTTACGATTTTGTCAATCGCATGCCCAGAGAGTGCTTAACTAAAAAATCCATCGAATCGCTGATTAAGGCAGGTTGCTTTGACCACAGTGGCCATCAACGTGAGGGCTTGCTGGCGGGTTTTGCTGAAATTGTGGATGTTGCATTGACGTCAAGACAGCGCAGTGAGCAGGGATTTGTCTCTATGTTTGGGGAAACCAATGAAGATCTGCGCCCAGCCATTCCAGATGTCGAAAGCGATTTCAAACAAAGTCTGCAAGATGAACGTGAAATGCTTGGGCTCTATATCAGCCACCATCCGCTGGATGATTATCAGCAGGCAATGGAGGAGCTCAATCCTTTTTCCATAGATGAGCTGGCTGAAATCCCGGACAAGAGCACCCGCACAGTCTGTGGCATCCTCACCAATATGAAAATTCGTCCCACCCGCAACGGCAAGAATATGCTCACAGCGGTCTTAGAAGACTATGAACACACTATTGACTTGGTGGCTTTTCCTAAAACCTTGGATAACTATTTTTCAGTTTTCAAAGAGGACTCAGTCATCTATGCAAAAGGCCGAACTGACAGCAGTCGAGATGCCCTCCAACTCATAGTTGAAGAAGCAGGAGCGTTGCGGGCGCGGGTCAGGCCGGTGGTGATCAGTTGCTCTGAAACAAAGGTGCGTGAGGAATCCCTGTTGGATGATTTAATCAAATTCCTTTGGGAACATCGCGTGGACCGAGGCCATCTGAAGGAGCGCGAATTATGGTTTGACTTTGAAGGCACAAAGGCTTTGGCTTTGGATTGCAGTATTGAGGCTAACGCCCAAGTTTTGAAGTTTCTTCGTGAAAAATTTGGCACGACTGCGATTTTGACCTAGTTGGTTGAGTTGGATGGATGTTTTTGACCTGAGCCAAGAACGACCTGTGGGCTGGGTAATTTGGGCTATCTCCTGCTAAACTTAAACGACAATGGCCATTACCTTCGAAACTAAAGATTGCATAGCTCTGACTGAGCAAGATTATGATGCTATGGCGTACCTATGTGCCCAGGGCCCGAATCCCCGTTGCCGAGAGTTGTTGGAATCTGAGGGCGATAACTGGGTTTTGGTGGCGATGGGTTTTGAAGGGGATACGCTACGGGGTTTTTCTTTTTTCACTTTGGACCGCATTGGCGGAACTCCTGGCATTGTGGTTGGCTTGAGTTTGGTGGCTTGTTTCAGCAAGCGCAAAACCGTCATGCGTGGGCTCATGATTGAGCAATTCAAGCGAGCTCTGATTTCATTTCCCGAAGAAGATGTGATTGTAGGCACGCGAGTTGATGATATTTCTGCCTATGACATCTTCTGGCAGCTGCACGACATCATCCCGCGCCCGCATTATGCTGCCAACGGCGAAGACCGTGCTTGGGGGAGACGTCTAGCCAAGCGTTTCGGCGTGGACAACTCTGCCTATGATGCCAGAGAGTTCAAAGTAACGGGCGGAGGTGAGCCATCCCCGGTTTGGTGCTATAACGCGGCTGATAATTCAGACACCCGCAAGACTGGCGGAGTTGGCTGCAAGATGACCCGAGCCGAGCTTAAACGTCTGTTTAAAAAAATAGATGCAAACCAAGGCGACAGCTTGATCGTCCACGGTTGGGTGCGCAAAGAAGATCTGACTAAATTTCCGAGCTGAGCCAAATTTCAAACCAAGACCACTTGGCGCAACTCAAAGCGACCATCAAGTCCCGTAAAATGGTCAGGGACTTCAAAGGCGATCCCCTACCGCTTGAGTTGATAGTTGACTTGTTGGACACAGCCCGTCACGCACCTAGTGCCGGCAACGCCCAAGGAGTTGAATTTGTAGTGCTAAGCGATGACAGGGTTGCCGACTTCTGGAACACAACTCTGCCTGAAGCCAACCGTTCAGGGTTTCCTTGGCCTGGTTTGCTTTCAGCGCCTGTCATCGTCATTCCTTTAGCTGATGCAACCAGTTATTTGACCCGCTATCAACAAGCCGATAAAATTCACACCAAGCTCGGGGAAAGCATTGCAGCATGGGGGGTGCCCTACTGGTATGTGGACTGCGCTTTTGCGGTGCAGAATTTATTGCTGCTAGCCCACCAAAGCGGTTTGGGCGCCTTGTTCTTTGGATTATTTCAGCACACAGAGCAGGTTTCAGAGTTGCTGAAGTTGCCAGTTGACATCTGGCCGCTGGGAGCAGTTGCCTTGGGATACCCCAATAGCTACACCCGCAGTCAGTCGGCTAAACTCCCCAGGCGGCACATTGATGAAGTAGTGCGGTTTGGAAGCTGGTAGCCACTGTGGCTGGCTGTGGCTAATTAGCTGCCCAAGACACTCGTCTACGACTTGAGTAGCTAAAATTTATTTGCGATAATTAATACCACCACTTGAAAAGCACCGCTAAAAACAACGAGAGGCCAAGACATTGAACCAAGATTCTGCCCCAGCTCCCACAGAGATACCCATCGTCGACTACCTAGTCCTAGGAGATGATCCTCATTTAGTTGCCAACCAGTGCACCAACTGTGGGGCCAGATTTTTCAACAGGCGAAATGCCTGCGCCCACTGCGGCGGCACAAATTTTGAGAAGGCCACAGTTGCCAACCAAGGGGTGCTGGAAGCTTTTTCCATCGTCTATCGCGCTGCTCCCACCATACCGGTGCCCTATGTCTCAGCCATAGTCAAGACTCAAGACGGCACCTCGGTGCGCTCCAATGTGGTCAATACTCCAGCCGACCCTGAGCACGTGAAGTTGGGAATGCAGGTATCGCTTACCACCTACGAAGTTGGTCAGGACGACCGTGGTACAAGATGCATAGCTTTTGGCTATGAACCAGTTGATCAGTAATCTGCCATAGCCATCAACTCCACCGCAAGCTGTAGTAAAATTTACCTCAATAACAACTAATCAGTCAGAAAGGCAACCACCATGAGCGAATCAGTTTGGATTCTTGGCACACATATGACGAAATTTACCCGTTATGCGGATAAGGATGCGCTTGATTTGGCATCTGAAGCTGCCCTTGGAGCCCTAGCTGACGGGGGAGTCACGATTCATGACATGGATATTTTGGCTAGCGGCACCTTGTTTCAAGCCAACGCAGGCATGGGCCAGCAACTCCAGCACCAAATTGGACAAACTGGAATACCTGTCTATAACGTTTCCAACGCTTGCGCAACTGGAGCTACAGCCCTGCGCACTGTGATTATGTCGATCAAGGCGGGGGAGGCTGAGATGGGCCTGGCGGTCGGTGTGGAACAGATGGGCAAGATGGGTTTGCTGGCTGGCGGCAGCCGTAAAGCCGAAGAGAATGTCTATCAGCCTTCGGGACGTTACGGCTCGGTCATGTCGGTGGATGGCATCTTGGGCACGGAAACCATGCCAGGCGTTTTTGCCCAAGCCGGCATGAAATATGCCTATGAAAACGACGGGGTAGGGTTTGAGCAGTTTGCCAAGGTAGCTCAAAAGAACCATGCTCATTCCACTCTCAACCCCTTGGCGCAGTACCAGAAGGAATTCTCTCTGGAGGAGGTCATGGCTTCGCCCATGACCTCCTATCCCAATACTTTGCTGATGTGCTGTCCAACCGGAGATGGAGCAGCAGCAGCGGTTGTGATCGGAGAGGAAATGCTGCGGTCACTTTCCAAAGAGCAGCAGCAGCGGGCCGTCAAGATTTCAGCTTCCGTGCTTACTTCCGATCCCTATGTGGAAAGCGGTCAAATCCAAAGCGATGTCAACACCTTGACACGCAATGCCGTTGATGCGGCTTATGAAGAGGCTGGAGTTGCTCCGGACGACTTGGATTTAGTCGAGTTGCACGATTGCTTTGCCACAGCCGAGCTGATTCACTACGATAATCTGCGACTCTGCGAGCCAGGCGGGGCCGGGGACTTTATCGACTCAGGAGTTCCCTTTCGAGACGGCAGCACTCCGGTGAATGTATCAGGCGGTCTCATCTCCAAGGGGCACCCTATTGGAGCCACCGGCATAGCCAATGTCTATGAAGTTTCCACTCACTTGCGGGGCGAAGCAGGGGATCGTCAAATTGAAGACGCCAAGGTTGGTTTGACGCATGTCATAGGCTTGGGTTCCTCCTGTGGGGTTCACATTTTGGAGGCTGCGGCTAACTAGCTATGGGTCTGCAAATTCATGATCCGCGGGGGTCGGTAGGTTCACCTGCTAAATCACTCGCGCCGTCTTTGGGTTCCCTGAGCGGCAAGACCATTGCCTTGTTTGCCAACAGCAAGCCCAACGCCGATGTGCTGCTGCAAGCTGTGGGCGACCAACTGCTTGAGCGCACTGGTGCCCAACTCATGGCAGTTGAACCCAAAAATGCTGCCTTGCCAGCGCCTGAAGAGGTAATTGAACGACTCAGTCAGGATGTGGATGCTGTTCTAGTCGGCTCTGCCGATTGAGGTTCTTGCACGTCGTGGAGTGTCCATGACTTAGCTGAATTAGAGCAACGAGGCATACCGACAGTGGTGTTTGCCACGACCGCCTTTGAAGAATTAACCCGGCAGGTTGCGGCTCACTCAGCTCCCCAAGGCGCTCGGATTGTGGTAGTACCACACCCCTTGGGCGGAACTCCCTCAGAGGTTGTGCAAGACTGGGGAGCGCAGGCTTGCGATCAGGTTCTGGCAGCGTTGCTAGCTGGCAGTTAAGGCTGCTTCCAAGGCTGCTTCCAGTTCGGCCGCAGTTGTGGCTGGAGCCTGGCAAACTCCAAAAGAACAGACATAGGCCGCGGCAGTGTCTTGACGCCCCTCCCAGAGGGCAAAACTTGTTGGCTCGCCCCAACTGAGGACGCTGTTTGGCAGGTAGCGCTGTTGGATAGTGTTGACTAGGTCGGGGAGGTCACCTGAAATAACTATTTCCTGCGTCGTTTGCAAACTGAAATCCAATGCCCCAAGCAGATGTCCGAAAGCCGAGGGAGCTTTTTCGGCTGTCTCCAAGCTGTTTTCCAGAATCCTGGCTGCCTTTTGCCGATAGTTTTCATTGCTGGTCAGCGAGCCTAGCCTCAGTAGCCCGAAACAGGCTGCGCTGTTGGCTGACGGCTGTGAGTTGTCCATGAAGTCTTTGGCACGGACAATCAGTTGTTCAGCGTCTGAGCCAACAGTGAAAAGGCTCCCATCTGCAGAATCCCAGAACAAATCCAACATCTGGTCGGCCACCAGACAAGCTTCAGTCAGCCACTTTTTTCGGCCAGTAGCTTCATAGACACGCGTGAAAGCATCCAGCAGCGCGGCATAGTCAGCGGCATAAGCCAAATATCTGGCGCGGCCGGCGCGGCCAAAATTCGCAGCGCCTGCGGAAGTCTCAGTACCGCCGGCAGCCCTAGTGCTGTGGGCAGCTCCGGCACCGCTTGGGGAATGCGCGCTGTTTTGGCTGTCCTGCCACACTCGCAGCCATCTTCCCTGCGGGTCTTTCAAGTTGTCACACAAGAATTCCGCGTTGGCAACTGCTGCGGCTAGCCAGCTCTGGTTTTGCGTGGCAGCAGCTGCTTCAGCCAGAGTCGACAGCATCAAGGCGTTCCACTCGGTCAGCACTTTGTCATCCAGTCCGGGTGGTACACGTTGGCTTCTGGCTTCCAACAGGGCCTGTCTGACGGTTTCAATTTTTTCTGGTCGCAGCAGGTCGCCCCGCTGTGGACGCCACAAAATGTTGTGGCTCTCAAAGTTGCCCTCCTCGGTTACCCCATACCACCGTGTGGCAACTGCCAAGTCGTGAGCCAAGCTGTCCTGAGAGTTGGCGGCTTGCGAGCCGGCCGGCAAAATCAGTTTCTGACCTTCGCCGTCCAGCCCCTGACTTCCGCCGCCTAAAGCAGCAGTAGCAAGGTGCGTGAATTCCGATGCCGACCAAACATAGTACTTGCCTTCTTCGCCTTCCGAATCGGCATCTTGGGCACTATAAAAGCCGCCAGCCGGATGGTGCAGTTCGCTCAGCACATAGCTAATTGTTTCTTCCAGCACTTGGAGGTAACGTGGCTTGTGGGTTATCTGCCACAAGTGCAAAGCCAGCCGCGCCAGCAGGGCGTTGTCGTAGAGCATCTTCTCAAAATGCGGCACCAACCATTGGCGGTCGACACTATAACGGGCAAAGCCACCCCCCAGATGGTCGTAAATCCCACCCGAAGACATGCAATCAAAGGAATTCTCCACCATGTGCAACAAGTCGGTATCGCCAAGGTGCCAATACTGACGCAGCAGCAATTCCAAGTTCATCGTCTGGGGAAACTTGGGTGCCATGCCAAAGCCGCCCCAAGCCGGGTCATAGCGAGCTTTAAGTGAGGACACAGCTTGATCCAACAGGGCCTGCTTGGCAGGGTAGCCCAGATGAGGACTGCTCGGCGCAGCTTCAGATGTCAGCTCGATGGAGGACTTCAGCGCGGCCACAATTTGTTTTGATTGCGTCAGCACATCGGCTTGTCGCTCATGCCAAACCCGATTGACTTGCTCCATGACGTCCTTGAAGGAGGGACGATTGCCCTGGGCTTTGGGCGGAAAATAAGTACCGGCAAAAAAAGGAGCGCCATCTGGAGTCAGAAAAACTGTCATGGGCCAACCGCCGTGTCCAGTCATGGCTGTAACGGCGGCCATGTAGATGGCATCCACGTCGGGGCGTTCTTCACGGTCGACCTTCACATTCACAAAAAGCTCGTTCATCACGGCAGCTGTGGCTTCATCCTCAAAGGATTCATGTGCCATTACGTGACACCAGTGGCAGGCTGAATAGCCCACCGAAAGCAAAATTGGCTTGTTCAGATCTTTGGCAGCTTGGAAAGCTGATTCTCCCCAAGGAAACCAGTCGACCGGGTTGTCGGCGTGTTGGCGCAGATAGGGACTTAGTTCTTCAGATAGTTGGTTCACTATTTCAAAGCGTATAGCTTTATTTGATATGGCAACTTTTGAGCAATGGCTGGCTGGAACACGGCCGCGTACTTTGACGGCTTCGGTAGTACCGGTATTGGTGGGCACGACGCTGGCAGTGACTGTTTCACAAGAGGGTGATTTGGACAGCAGCAATAGCTGGACTGGCGACCTCAGCGCCTCAAGGTTCTGCCTGACTTTGCTGCTGGCGCTGTTGCTTCAAGTTGGGGTCAACTACGCCAATGACTACAGCGATGGCGTCAAAGGCAGCGACCAAAACCGTCAAGGCCCCATGCGCCTAGTGGCTTCGGAGACAGCCCAGCCCGGCCAAGTTCTGCTGGCAACCTGGTTGTGCTTTTCGGCTGCTGGTGCCTTGGGGATAATTTTGTCGTTTTGGATAGGTTGGGAAGTGCTGCCGGTTGTGGTGGCAGCCATTGCGGCAGCCTGGTTCTATACAGGTGGGCCACGTCCCTACGGCTACTATGCGCTTGGCGAAGTATCTGTTTTTATCTTCTTCGGGTTGGTTCCCACAGCTGGAACTGTCTATCTCCAAACCTCTGAAATTGCTGGAGATGCAATTGTTGCCGGAGCAGGAGTTGGCTTAGTGGCTTGTGCGCTGCTGATAGCCAACAATTTGCGTGACGTGAAATCCGACAAGGCAGTTAAAAAACAAACCCTGGCAGTAGTCATAGCCGACAGATTTGGAGAAATTTGGGCTAGGCGGCTTTATCCGGCTGCTTGGCTGGGTGCTGGCGTGGCAGTTGTAGCGCTGTCCATAGGGGAGGTAAATCAACTTTGGGTGCTATTAGGGCTGACAGCCCCTTTGCTGGCGGTAAAGCCTATATTGGTGACGTTGAGAGCTCCGTTCATTCTGGAGGCTCACGATTCTGCGGCAGAGACAGCCACTAGGCAGCTGCTGGGCGTGCTGGCCACAACGGGCAAACTCTTGCTGGTTTATGGGGTTACGCTGGGGGCTGGTCTTTGGCTGCCTCAAGTTGTGGGCTAGCGGTGCTCAGTTTGGTGGCCGTTACCAGCTGTGCTATGCCCAAACTCAGGGAAAATCTCTGCACATCTCCAAAGCCTGCTTCTTGGAGACAACGTTCCAGAAGCTCGTGCGGGGGCAGCATAGTCAAAGAGTCGGCCAAATACTTGTAGGCTGACTTTTCGGCCAGCAGCCAACCGGCCAAGGGAATGAACGTATGACAATAGATGCGGTGACCGAACTTGAGCCACGGCGAGCGGGGAATGTCCAACTCCAGCAAAGCAATGCGTCCGTAAGGCTGAAGCACCCGTGTGGCTTCGGCCAGCAACGGCGCCACAGAGATGAAGTGCCGCAGTGCAAATCCACAAACTATGCCCTCCACTGATCTGTCCCTGATGGGAAGAGACAGGCAATCTCCTAGCACATGGGGAAGCTCGGACGGCGATTGCTGCATCATCTGCTCTGAAATGTCAAGCCCGACTGTGGCCAGCCCAGCGGCATCCAAGTCTTTAGCCAAGGGAGAAGTGCCACAAGCTAAATCCAACACAACTCCGCCAGGGGCAAGTTGTAGTTCCTTGGCGGTTTTTTTACGCCAGCCTCGATCAAGCCCCAAGCTGACGACAGTGTTCAACAAGTCATAACGAACCGCTATTTGGTTGAACATCTGGCGCACATTGCGGGTGCGCTTTGCCTGGGATTCACTCTCTGCCATGATGGGCTCAATGAAACCAGATCCGCTGATAATCCCGGCTCATAGGATGAATCAGCAGGGCAAACAGAGCTATGGCGAAAATCAAATTCAAAACCAGCAAGAAAGCCACGGTAATCACCAGCAAAGCCTCCCATAGCATGTTCACCCCGGCTGCCACCACAGCTGTGATATAGCCAAACCTGCGCTCATTGACAATACCCAAGACGCCCACTATGAAAGCCAGGGTCAAAATGCCCGAAATCGGGTGTCTGATGCGGCCAAACAGGATGTCAAAGACAATATTGATGTAGAGCAGGTAAGTAGCAACCAGCAGCGTCTGGGGCAGCGTGCGATTGAAGAAACGGAAACGTGCCACCTCAACGCCCCTTTCGATAGGCGCGATTAACTTGATGCAGCCAAAAGCCAAGCTTGCGATAAATTTTTTGTGCTGGAGCGTTATCGGCTTCTACATACAACATCCCGACTTGGATGCCTGAGTTGGCTAAAAAGTCCAAGCCTGCATGGGTCAGGGGAGCGCCCAGGCGTTGTCCTGAGAAATCAGGGGCAACGGCAATGGCATAGATCTCGCCTAGGGGAGTTTCGTTGTCCCGGTGGATTTTGGTCCAGCAAAAACCAGCCAGCTGGTTGCCAATTTCCAAAATCAGAAAGCCCGCTGGGTTATACCAAGCCTCTTGTGTTCTGGTGTGAAATTGCTGGGCATCCAGGTGTCCCTGTTCGGGATGCCAAGCAAATGCAGCCTGGTTGACCTCCAAAAAAGCCTGCTGGTCGCTGGCTTGAAACGGCCTTACCTCTACGGGCGAATAGATCTCAGGCAACTCACACGGCAAATTCACTCGAAGCTGCCACAGGTCACGTTGGGGTGCTAGACCGAATACGCTGAGTCGCTGGTCGTCACCTGTCTCCACTGCTTCAAGCCAAACTTGTGAGACTTCTTCGATCGACTCCTGCTGTAGGAATTGCACCAGAGCTTCGCCCCGCAAAGCGTCTCTTCGGTCTGCGGCAATGACAATTTCTTGACTTGGGGGTTCTGTTTGAATGGGCATCAATTCCAACCTATTGTTGAGGTGACATAATCTAAAGACTTGGCTGTTTTCAGTAGGGTAATTTTATGGGTAAACCTAGAAGTCCCAAAGGCAGAGCACGGGAGACCTTAGCTCGTTTGCAAAAGGAATACCCAGATGTCAAGTGCGCTCTAGACCACAAGAGTGCTTTTGAATTGTTGGTTGCCACAATCTTATCGGCCCAATGCACCGACAAACGTGTCAATATGGTTACACCTGAGTTGTTCAAACGTTTTCCGACGCCGGCGGCTTTGGCCGAAGCCGACCCAGTGGAAGTAGAAACCATCATCCACTCCACCGGCTTTTATCAAGCTAAGACCCGTAATTTACTGGCCATGTCACAACGTCTAGTGGAACATCACAACGGCCAAGTTCCCAGTTCACACAAGGAGCTGACTGGCTTGGCCGGGGTGGGGCGCAAGACCGCCAACGTTGTGCGAAGCGTTGGTTTGGGCTTGCCGGGTTTGCCAGTTGATACGCACGTTACCCGCCTGTCTAGGCGTCTGGGTTTGACAGAGGAGACCGACCCTGTCAAGATTGAGTTCGCTTTGAACCCCATGATTCCAGCCGATTTGCGTGGCGACTTCAGCCTGTTGCTGATAGATCATGGACGCCAGGTTTGCAGTGCCCGCAAGCCGCGTTGCTCCGACTGTCTTTGCGTTGATTTTTGCCCTTCGGCCTTTGAGTTTGAGACTGTGAAACCAGTAGCCAAAGTTGCTTCCTGACATGCTGACAAGATTGGATTTCAGGGGCTCCAGCCAGGTCAGCCAAAGTTACCCGTTGGCTTCCCCAGCGCAAGACCACTCCAAGTCAGACCGCCAACTTGAAGCCGTCAGGGAGATCATTGCTGACGTCAGGGCTAGAGGCGATCTTGCTTTGCTGGAGCTGGCACTGCGATTTGACCAGGTCAAGCTGGACAGCTTTGTCGTTTCGCCCCAAGAGGTAGCCCAGGCCCATACGCAGCTGGCGCCTGATATTTTGAAGGCGCTGCGTCAGGCAGCTGGACGGATTGAGGCTTTCCACCGATCTCAACTCATCAGCGCCCACACACATAGCCGTGCTGGCATAGCTGTTGCCCAACGCACTCAGCCAATCCAGGCAGCCGGGCTGTATGTGCCTGGAGGCAAAGCCTCATATCCGTCAACGGTGTTGATGACCGCCATTGTCGCCCGAGTAGCTGGGGTGGAACGCATAGTCATGTGTGTACCACCTGGCCCAGACGGGAAAATCCCGCCGGTGACTTTGGCTGCGGCAGCTATAGCAGAGGTAGATGAGGTCTATGCTTTGGGCGGAGCAGGCGCTATTGCTGCCATGGCTTATGGAACAAAAAGCCTGTCGCCAGTGGATGTCATAGCCGGGCCTGGCAATATCTACGTTTCGCTGGCGCAGCGTGAGGTTGCCGGGCAAGTTGCTGTGGCTACTCCCTATGCCGGCCCATCTGAGGTAGTGGTGATAGCCGATGAGACCACCAATGTAAAGTATGCCGCAGCCGACTTGTTGACCCAATCCGAACACGGGCCCGATGGACGTATCGTGTTGATTTCTGCCTCCGAGAAAGTCTTGGATGAGATTTGCCTGGAACTGGAAGCCAGAGTCAATGCCAGCGCGCGCCAAGCTGAAATCCTGGCCACCTTGAAAACCGGGGGCTTTGCCGTTCTGGTGGAGGATTTGCCAGCAGCCCTAGAGTTGTCTGATGCCATAGCCCCCGAGCATCTTCAGCTGATGTGCACCGAGGCGCCGAAACTAGCCGCCAAGGTAAAAAATGCCGGGGCGGTTTTTTGCGGACAGTTGGCTTCGGTCGTGCTAGGCGATTACATAGCCGGGCCTTCTCACGTGTTGCCCACAGGCGGCGCTGCCAGATTTGCCAGTGGTCTGCAGGTGAGTGATTTCCAAAAAACTATTCATACGATTGCTGTTTCTGAGGAAGGTTTTGCGGCTGTTTCAGACGCCGCGGCTACCATAGCCCACCAGGAAGGTCTATTGGCCCACAGAGACGCAGTTTTGACGCGGGAAATATCTACCCAACCAGCCGGCCAAGACGCGACCAGCCAACCAGTCTTGGGCGAGATGGTATCGCCCCGCTCCTATATTGAGGGGCTGGAACGTTACCACTCACCCCAAGTTGAGGTCGCCGCGCGACTCAACACTAACGAGTCTCCATTTCCGCCGCCCCGAGCCTTTCAGGAAGCTGTATCCCGCGCCGCATCAGAGGTCGCTTGGCAGCTTTACCCGGAACGCGATGCTCAAAGTCTTCGCGAAAAGCTAGCTGGAATTCACAAGCTGGCAGCCTCTCAAATTTTCGTTGCCAATGGTTCCAACGAAGTCATCCAGACTCTGCTGATGTGCTATGGCGCCGCGGGACGGAAAGTGTTGGTGTTCCAGCCCACCTACATGTTGCACTACCACATTGCCCGAAGCTTGGGATGTGTTGTCATCCAAGGACAGCGCCGGCAGGACTTCTCTTTGGCGCTAGACCAAGTGGAGCAACTCATCTTGGAACAACGCCCCAGCGTGATATTTCTCTGCTCTCCCAATAATCCCACCGGTATGTCTGAGCCCATTGAAGTCACAGCTAGGGTGCTGGAGCTTTCACGTATAGCAGGAGCGCTGCTGGTAGTTGACGAAGCCTATGTGGAATTTTCGCCTCATAGCGCTTTGGAGCTATTCAGTGAAAATGCTCCTATGGCTATAACCCGCACCTACTCCAAGACCTGGGCGATGGCAGCAGCCCGTCTAGGGTATCTCATAGCCCCCAGCTGGATAAATGCTGAGTTGGAAAAAGTTGCTCTGCCATACCGATTGAACCAGATGACTCAAACTATTGGCAAGCTGGCTTTGGATTTTCAAGACGATATGGAGCAGCGAGTGCGGTCTATCGTGGCTGAACGCGAGCGGGTCTGTGAAACTCTAGCCCAGATGGGAGTAAAAGTCTGGCCTTCTGAAGCCAACTTTGTGCTGATCAAGCCTGAGACTGCCGATTCAGTCTGGGACAAATTGCTGGAGCGGTCAGTGCTGGTCAGGGACTGCTCTGCTTGGCCCAGGCTGCAAGGCTGTTTGCGGGTTACCATAGGCACCCCGCAGGAGAACAACTTATTCCTGAAAGCACTGGAAGAAGCACTTCAGCTGTAAAAATTAAATCATGACAGTTAGCTCAAATTCTCGTCGTGCCGATATTGAACGCACTACCAAGGAAACTCAAGTAGCCGTCTCCATTGACTTGGACAACCCGGGGCAAGTTGCCGCTGAAACTGGTTTGCCTTTCTTTGATCACATGCTCAATCAGCTGGGCAAACACTGCGGCTGGACTTTGTCTGTTCAGGCCCAGGGTGATACCGAAATAGATGCGCATCACACGGTGGAAGATGTTGGCATCGTGCTAGGGCAGAGCTTGGCCCAGGCCTTGGGGGAAAAGGTCGGCGTGCGACGCTTTGGCAATGCTGGGGCACCGCTGGATGAAGCTCTGGTGGAGGTGTCCTTGGATTTATCAGGTCGCCCTTTTCTACATTATGAGGTTGACCCTCCAGGTGAGAAAATCCTAGGCGACCCGCCGTTTGACCCGCAGCTCATGGAGGAGTTTTGGCGGGCTTTTGCAACTTCGGCGGCACTTTGCTTGCATATCGTGCTGGTGCGCGGACGCAATACGCACCACATCATTGAGTCATCCTTCAAAAGCGTTGCCAGAGCTTTGCGTGATGCCGTGCGGATAGAAGACAGCCAGCTTCCCTCGACTAAGGGGCTCTTGTGAGCCAGGGTTCTGAAACCCAGGGCAAACCTGCCGGCCAAACCAGCACCCAGACATCCTCCAGCAATCTTCCGACTGGCGTCAAGTTGCCTCATATGCAGTGGAACCAGCTTGAAGTTGTGCGGCCAACTCCTATGCTTGAGGGACTGGACAGGGCCTGGATGTATTTTGTACACTCCTATGCTCCCAGCGATGAAACGCACCGGGTTGCCGTCTGCTACTATCCGACTGCCATTACAGCTGCGGTGGCGCAAGACAACCTCTGGGCCACCCAGTTCCACCCAGAAAAGTCAGGCCCGCACGGCCAACTGCTGTTGCAAAACTTCGTCCAATCGCTGCGCTAGCCACGATTCGCTTGTTGGACGATGGATATTTATCCGGCTATTGACATTCTTGACGGTCGCTGCGTGCGTCTGGCTCAGGGCGACTACCAGCAGGAAACCATTTACAACCCTTCTCCGCTAGCTCAGGCTGTCGTTTTTGAAGAGTTGGGGGCTGACTGTCTGCACATAGTTGACTTGGACGCAGCCAAAACTGGGCAGCTAAAAAACCTAGCTGTGATTGAAGCCATTTGTGCTCAAACTAAGCTCTATATCCAAGTTGGCGGGGGAGTGCGCTCCAAGCAAGCCGCTCAAAGATTGACGGACGTCGGCGTTGACCGAGTCGTGGTGGGCACCGCTGCTATTGAAAATCCAGATTTGGTCGTTGAGTTGGCAGCTGGGATGTCGGTAGCTTTGGGGCTTGATGTGCGCTCAGGCAAAGTCTCAACTCATGGCTGGCAGCAGACAACCGCAGTGGGTTTCATCCAGTTATTGCGGGATTTTGAGGAGGTGCCTTTGGATGCGGTCATCATTACCGATATAGCTCAAGATGGAATGTTATCGGGGCCGAATTTGCTGCTCTACCGCACTGCCTTGGAAACCACTGGCCTGCCGGTCATTGCTTCAGGCGGGGTGGGCACCTTGGCTCACCTGCACCAACTTGCCGACTTGAAGTTGGACTCCACCACCACAGATACCGTCTCACTCAGCGGGGTCATTGTCGGTAAAGCTCTATACGAAGGCAAAGTTGAGTTGCAGCAAGCCCTGAAGCTGTCAAAATGAAATCAACTTCTGTCATACAACCCCAGCACCACGCAGCAACTCAGTGCTCCCCAAAGACTTGTGCTCTTCAATGACTCAACACCCCCCAGCAAACCTGCACTCCCCAACGGTTGTGAGGATAATACCCTGTTTGGACGTGGATAAGGGTAGGGTGGTCAAGGGCACCAATTTCGTGTCATTGCGCGATGCTGGGGACCCGCTGGAGTTGGCTGAGTTCTACAGCGCTCAGGGAGCTGACGAACTGGTCTTTTTGGATATCACCGCGTCGTCTGAAGCCAGGGATACTATCTTGCAGTTGGCGCGCCGAACAGCCGACGAAGTTCATATTCCTTTCACAGTTGGCGGTGGCATACGTTCAGTCGAAGATGCTCGCAGCTTGCTCAAGGCCGGTGCCGATAAAGTATCTTTGAATACAGCTGCGGTGGAGCGTCCCGAGTTGATCAATGAAGTCTCCGCTGAATTCGGCACTCAATGCACCGTTGTGGCGATAGACGCACGACGAGCCAAGCCAACTGGGGCAAATGCCAAGCCAAGTATGCCAGCTGATTTCTTTGAGGTAACCACCCATGGCGGCCGCACCCCAACAGGTTTGGATGCCATAGCTTGGGCACAGGAAGCCGAAGCTAGAGGTGCTGGGGAGATACTGCTCACATCAATGGATACCGACGGCACCAAGGACGGCTATGACATTGCACTGACTCAGGGCATCACTTCCAAAGTCAACATTCCGACCATCGCCAGCGGAGGCGCCGGTGCTCTGGAGCATTTAGCTGAAGCAGTTACGCTGGGGGGTGCTCAGGCCGTTTTGGCTGCATCCATTTTCCACTACGGGCAATTCAGCATAGCGCAGGCCAAGGAGCACTTGTTGAGCTTGAATATCCGTGTCAGGCCACCGCTTGCATAGAGGCACGGCGATGCACGGCAGCAGACTGCATAGCTGCAGTTAACCTGAATACCAAGCCCTAAGCGAACACCAAGCCCGAAAAAAGCAAATCCCCGGGTAAATAAAAATTTTCAATTGAATCATGGATGACCAAGAGTTTCTAAATCCTGAGCAACTGCAGGCAATCAGCTACAACTCAGATGGCCTAGTGCCTGCCATAGTACAAGAAGCCGACACGGGCATCGTGTTGATGATGGCCTGGATGAACCCAGAGGCCCTGCGCCGCACGCTCACCTCAGGGCGCATGTGGTATTGGAGCCGTTCTAGGCAACAGTACTGGTGCAAAGGTGAAACCTCCGGCGACCGACAATATCTGAGGGAGGCCTTCTATGACTGCGACGGCGACACGTTGTTGTTCAAAGTTGACCAAGCGGGCAAAGGGGCTTGCCACTTAGGTGAGCGGTCGTGTTTTTTCAGGAATTTTGACATCAAAGCCAGCTACGATGATCCATCCCAGTCGCGAACAGTTCCATAGCTTTGCGACTGACTATTCCGTCGTTCCCGTTTGGCAGGAATTATTAGCCGACCAGACAACTCCCGTCGCAGCTTACCAAAGGGTTGTTCAAGCTGAACATGGGTTTTTGCTGGAATCTGTAGAGCGGGGCGAACGTTGGGGGCGCCATTCGTTTTTGGGCCGACGTCCGCTGGCTATCTTGCAATCCCACGGCTTGAAGGTTGAGTTAGCCCCCCAGCCAACTGCTGCTGGCAACAACTGCCCATCGCTGCACCCGGTGTTGGCTTCGATTCCAACAGACCAAGGCATGCTGGTGGCCCTAGATGCGCTGCTGTCTCAACTACGAGCTCCGCAAATCCCTGAGTTGACAAGTTTTGGTTCAGGTTTGGTGGGCTATTTGGGTTATGACATAGTTCGCGAGGTGGAACACCTGCCCAGTCGCCCACAAGACCATTACCAGCTTGCCGATTCATACCTTTCGCTGGTGGGTGAGGTAGCTGCTTTTGACCATTGGAGGCAAAACGTCACGCTTGTCAGCAATGCGCTAATTCCGCCGGCTGCGTCGGAAGACGAACTCGACCAACTTTATGATGCCCACGTCCAACAGCTGGATGCCTTTGCGCTGAGCGGGGCGCAAGCCCACCATGAGCCCCTGTTCGCACCGCCTGATTTGGATCTTGGGCTGCCTCAGACTCAGACTTCAGTTACACCTGAGCAGTATCACACCGCGGTGGAAGCGGCCAAGGAGTTCATCTTGGAAGGCGATATTTTTCAAGTGGTGCTGTCTGAGCGTTTTGACTTTGAACTGGATGCGCAGCCGCTGGATGTCTATCGAGTTCTGCGCCAAATAAATCCCAGTCCATATATGTATTATTTTTCGTTTCCCGAGCTTGATCCAGAGACGTTTATCATTGGTTCATCCCCTGAGCCGTTGGTGCAAGTTGCAGATGGCAAGGTCATCTCGCGTCCGATTGCGGGCACCCGCCGAAGGGGGCGCACCGATTTGGATGATGCCCGCATGGCTGCAGAGTTGCTGGAACATCCCAAAGAAAAAGCCGAACATGTGATGCTGGTCGACCTGGCGCGCAACGACATCAGCCGAGTCATTGATTTCAATACGCTCCACTTGGATGAGTTGATGACCCTGGAGCGCTACAGCCACGTCATGCACATGACCTCCCAAGTGTCTGGAAATTTGCAGCAGGGCAAAAATGCCGTGGATGTACTGCGGGCTACAATCCCAGCCGGCACGGTTTCAGGTGCGCCCAAAGTCAGGGCTATGGAGATCATCGATTCTCTGGAACAGCATAGCCGAGGCCCCTACGCCGGCACAGTGGGTTACATCGATCTTTCGGGCAACATAGATGCCGCCATCACCATCAGAACCATGATTGTCAGAGGCAACCAAGCCAGCGTCCAGGCAGGTGCCGGTATCGTGGCCGACAGCGTGCCTCAAGACGAAGAGCTTGAGTGCCGTAACAAGGCCAAAGCGCTTTTACTAGCTGTTCCAGCTGCCAGACGGATGTCTGCCCTGCGGAGGTCGCGGTGACGTCTGCTCAAGAGATTGCTGAACTTCACCAGCACTACGCTATCTTGCGTGACCAAGCTGGTTACGTGAGGCAGAGCCGAGATGTGGTCAACATAGCGGGCCCGGATGCCTCGGAATACTTGAATGGGCAACTCTCACAAGATATAGCCAGCCTTGAGCCTGGGGAAGCTGTTTGGACTTTTCTGCTCCAGCCCACCGGCAAAGTTGAGGCCTATGGCAGAATCTTCAGAGCCTCCGACGAGCATTTTGTGTTGGAAGTGCCAGCGGGTTGGGGGGATGCCATCCACAGAAGGCTGGAACGTTTTCTGCTGAGGGTCAAATGCGAAATCTCACAGGATAGCTGGGTTTTGCACTCCTATAGAGGAGCCAAGCTGCCTGCTGATTGTCAGCCGGAAAGCACCCAGCCTGAAATATTGAAAGCTCAAGTTCAATGGGGCGATGTCATAGGCTTTGATTTTTTAGGCCGGCAACTGACCCTACCTGCTGACATGCCCCAATGCAGTCCAGCTGCGCTGGACATTCTGCGTGTCGAAGCTGGCATCCCCCAGTTGGGGCGAGAAATACTGCCCGAGGCGATTCCATCTGAAATTGGCACTGCCCTTTTGGAAGAAGCCGTCAGCTTTACCAAGGGTTGCTACGTGGGCCAAGAGTTGGTCGAGCGAATGCACTCTCGTGGCAGCGGGGCTCCTAGGAGGCTTTTGGGCGTGAACTTCTCAGACGAGATTTTTTGTGAAGCCGGCTCACAGCTATACGGCTCAAACCCCCAAGGTGTCCAAGAGCTGCCCAAGCCTCAAGCTCAGCTCACAAGCCTGGTTTGTTCACCCCGTTTTGGATATAGCGGTCTGGTGCTGGCTCATCGCTCCGTCAGTCCCTCTGACGTGTTGTTTACCGCCGCGGGCGCCGAAGCTCAAATATGCTCGCTGCCTTTTACAAATTCAAATGTTTCGTAAACTAAAAGAGTGTCCAAGCAACGCCTCACAACTCCTCTAGTACGCGATGCAGACGGCTTGCGTCCAGCTAGCTGGGATGAGGCACTGGATAGAGCTGCAACGGGTATACATCAGGCTCGCCAAGCCGACCCCAAGAGCTTTGGCATGTTTTCATGTTCCAAGGCTTCCAACGAGTTGAACTACATTGCCCAAAAATTTGCTCGCACGGTGGTTGGCTCCAACAATATAGACAGCTGCAACCGAACTTGACATGCCCCTAGCGTCGTCGGTCTGGCGACAGTATTTGGAGCTGGGGGAGGCACTAGTTCATATGAAGAACTCGGCTGCGCCGATCTGATAATCCTGTGGGGTTCAAATGCCAGAGAAGCCCACCCGATCATGTTTCATCACATGCTGGCAGCCCAAAGGCGCGGCGCCAAGCTCATTGTGGTTGATCCTAGATTCTCACCCACTGCTGTTTTTGCCGATTTATGGCTGGGGTTGGACGTTGGCTCAGACATTGCCTTGGCCAACGCTGTCGGGCATGAAATCATACGCCAGAAACTCTACAACGAAGAATTCATCAACCACGCAACTGAAGGATTTGAGGCTTACTCTGAATCGGTTGCCTCCTATACACCGCAGGCAGCCGAGAACATCACCGGCGTACCTGCTGAAGGCATAGTTGAGCTGGCACATGACTACGCCACATCCCACAAGGCTCAACTTTGTTGGACCTTGGGCATCACAGAGCACCACACGGCAGTGGAAAATGTATTCTCGCTCATAAATTTGGCTTTGCTCTGCGGCCATGTGGGGCGCTATGGGTCGGGGCTGTGTCCTCTGCGGGGACAAAACAACGTTCAAGGCGGTGGCGACATGGGCGCCCTGCCCAACCGACTGCCAGGCTTTCAAGATCTCCAAGACGAACAAATTCGCCAACGAGTTGAAGGCATCTGGGGCGCACACATCCCCCCAAAGCCTGGTTGGCATCTCTCGGAGATGTTTGAAGCCATGGAACGCCGGGAGTTGCGCTGCCTTTATGTGATAGGGGAGAACCCAGCCAACTCAGAAGCCAACGTGTCCCACGCACGCAAGCTGCTGGAGGGGCTGGACCATCTCGTAGTGCAAGACATTCACCTGACGCGCACAGCCGCAATGGCCGACGTGGTGCTGCCGGCTGCTGCCAGTTTTGCGGAAACAGCTGGAACGGTCACCAACAGTGAGCGCCGTGTCCAGCTTATGCGGCCGGCCCTTTTGCCCCCCGGAGAGGCTCTGGACGACATCACCATTGTGTGCCGGCTAGCTGATGCACTTGGAGCCAACTGGGGTTTGCCTGATGCTGAAGCTATCTGGGACGAACTCAGGCAGGTGTCTGGCATGCATCGGGGCATGAGCTACCAACGCTTGGAAGAACTAGGCGGTATCCGCTGGCCCTGTCCCAGCGAAGATCACCCAGGCAGCCAATTCTTGCATGGCCGGCTTTGGGAGCGACCTTTTACGGGGCCCAAAGCTCCTTTCAATGCTGTAAAGTGGCGCCCGCCGGTAGATGAGCTCAATGAGGAGTTCCCCATTCGCTTGACTACAGGGCGAAGACTGGATTCTTATAACACAGGCGTCCAGTCAAGCAACTATAGTTCGCCTTTCCGGCTGGATGAAGCTTTGGAGATCAGTTCCTTTGATGCTGAGCAATTGAATCTGTCAGACGGGGAGTGCGTGCGGGTTACTTCCAGGCGGGGCAGCATTACGGCTCCTGTGCGGGTTGCAGGCAGTTTGAGGGCGGGACTGGCTTTTTTGACTTTGCACTTTGCCGACCAAGTTGACACCAATGTTTTGGTGCCTGACGATTGGGACCCGCTGTCGGGGACTTCGGAATTCAAGGCCACAGCTATTCGCATTGACAAACTGCCAAGCAATTCTGTTGGATAATCAGTGGAACTGACTAAGCGCACAGTTGAGGCAACTCAGCAAGAATTGGCTGCCATAGCCAAGGCACTGAAGGCACATGCGCCAACTAGTGGCAGTTTTGCCGGAAACGGGTCTGAACGCATCATCAGAAGAGGCGCCTCTCGTCGCACGCTGTTGCTACCAGCCCTGAACGCTCTTAAAGACCAAATGGGTTGGATCAGCCAAGGGGCCGTTGAGGAGTTGTCCGAACAGCTTTTAATTCCTCGCGCCGACATCTATGGTGTGGCAACCTTTTACGCGCTGCTGCCAACCACTCCACAGCCCGACAAAGCTATCCACATTTGCACCAACATGGCCTGTCGTTTTATGGGTGCCGAAGAACTGCTTGAACAGACCAGTGCCAACTTGGAGTCTTCGGAAGTCGCAGTCCATGCAAGCCCGTGTCTGGGTCAGTGCGAGTTGGCTCCAATGGCTTTTGTGGAATGCGCCGGTTCTGTTGCGCAACGGTTTTGCGTGCCTGAAGCCAATCCCGCCAGACTTGAAACAGCAGTTGAAGCACCCGAGTTGGCGCAAAAAACTCCCTCGGAGCATAGCCCAGCTTCGATTCCGTTGGCCTACAGCCTTGGGAAACCTAAACTCCTCAAGCGGATTCTGGACAGCACGCCAACAACTCTAGACAGCTATCGAGCCAGTGGAGGCTACCACGCTCTTGAGTTGGCTATCCAACGCGGCCCTGAGTGGGTTCTAGGCGAATTGGAAAAATCTCAGTTGCGCGGGCGGGGGGGAGCAGCTTTCCCGACTGCCATAAAGTGGCGTGCGGTAGCTCAAGCAGACCAGACCGAACGCTATGTGGTAGCTAACGCCGATGAGTCAGAACCAGGCACCTTCAAGGACAGAGTTCTATTGGAAAACGACCCGTTCGCGCTGATTGAAGCCATGACCATTGCCGGCTACGTCACAGGAGCACAGCGAGGTTACATCTACGTCCGCAGCGAGTATCCTGCTGCTATGCAAATTCTGGCTCAAGCTTGTCTGGAAGCTAGTGAAGCAAAGCTTTTGGGATCCGATATTGCTGGGGCAGACTTCAGCTTCAGTCTGGAGTTGCGACGAGGCGCCGGGGCCTACATCTGCGGTGAAGAGACTGCCTTGTTCAACTCCATTGAAGGTTATCGAGGCGAACCCAGAAGCAAACCTCCTTTCCCAACCGAAGTCGGCCTTTTCGGCAAGCCGACTCTGATCAACAACGTTGAGACATTTGCCAATATTTTGCCAATCCTGACTGAAGGCAGTGAAGCTTTCGCTCAGGTCGGCACTGAAGCTTCCAAGGGTACGCGACTGTTCTGCCTTTCAGGTGCTTGCGCCAAACCAGGGCTTTATGAAGTTCCGCTGGGGACCACTCTTTCGGAATTGCTGCAACTAGCTGGTGCCGAAGCTGAACCCTTGGTGCTGTTGGGCGGGGCAGCTGGAGCTTTTGTCGGCCCAGAACAGCTTGCGGTGCCCCTCAGCTTTGAAGACACCGGCGCAGTCAACTTGACCCTGGGCTCCGGCGCAGTCATAGTGGTGCCTGATTCTGCTGACATAGCTGATTTAATGGCTAATATCGTGGAGTTCTTTGTGGATGAATCCTGCGGACAGTGCGTGCCCTGCAGAGTTGGCACTGTGCGCCAAAAAGAATCCTTGGAGCGGCTCAGAGCAGTTGCTGAAAATGACAACCCTGCCCCAGGAGATAACCCTGCGCAAAGCCATGAGCGAGATATCTTGGCCGACCTGGATGCGGTGATGACCGATGCATCCATTTGCGGGTTGGGGCAAACTGCCGCCGCTGCTGTTCGCTCAGCTATCCAGCTGAATTTGCTGAAGGTCTGAGACCAGCTAAGATTAGCCAACCATGAATCCCCAGAGCAACTCGAAAATCTCGCTGGAGATTGATGGCGCCCAATGTGAAGCTACGCCAGACGATACCATTTTGTCGGTCTGTCAGGCTAGTGGCATCAACTTGCCCACCATCTGCTTTGCCTCAAATCTCACCCCCGCAAATACCTGCCGGATTTGTGTTGTGGAGTTGGAGGGTTCCAGAGCGCTAGTACCAGCTTGTTCCAGAAAAGTTTCAGAGGGCATGACCATTTCCACCAACAGCGCCAGAGTGCTCACCAGCCGAAAAATGGTGTTGGAGCTGCTTAGTTCCTCGGTAGATCTTGCCAGAGCTGATACAGATATGCAAGCCTGGCTGACTGACTATGAAGCTGACCCATCCAGACACGGCCCAGCCGCTGCCACCGTGTCTCAAGCCGCTAAACTGCAAGATACTCTCTACGTGCGTGATTATGCCCGGTGTGTGCTGTGCTATAAATGCGTTCAGGCCTGTGGCGTGGAAGCTCAGCATTCATTTGCCATTACCGTGGCCAACCGCGGTTTCGACGCCACAATCGCAACTGAGTTTGACATTCCTTTGCCCGACTCCGCATGTGTCTATTGCGGCAACTGTATTGGCGTCTGCCCGACTGGCGCGCTCATTTTTAATATCGAGTTTGAAATGCGGGAATCGGGGGAGTGGGACGAGTCCAGACAAGCTACTACCCGAACTGTCTGCCCATATTGCGGGGTGGGTTGCAACCTTGAGATTTTGGCCCAAGATGAAACGGTGGTCAGGGTAACTTCACCTGCCGACCACGAAGTTTCGCACGGTCATCTTTGCATCAAAGGACGTTTTGGCACCGGAGCTGCTCCCGTATCGGCTCCTGAACCCAACTAGGCAAATTGAGCCTGGCATTGCCATGACGAACTCAGCTGATACAACTCGTGGAGACCTGCTCTGGGAAACCATTCCCAAGCTGGTGCAAACCAAGGCGCAAGAACAGCCAGATGCTGTGGCCATAGCCGACACTGATAGAGATAAGCAACTCAGTTACAACCAACTTCAAGCTGCGGTGGAACGAGCTGGCAAAGCCTTCATCGCTTCGGGCATTGAGCCAGATGATCGCGTGGCTGTCTGGGCGCCCAACATGGCGGAATGGATCATAGCGGCCATAGGGTTGCAAGCTGCTGGTGCCGTACTAGTGCCATTGAATACTCGTTTCAAAGGGCGTGAGGCCGGTTTTGTCATTCAAAAAAGCGGTGCTTCAATGCTGCTATGCACTCAAAACTTCCTTGACACCGACTACGTGGATCTGTTGGGGCAAGCTCACGGCCCAGCTACGGCTGACCTTCCAGTCAAAGGACTCTCAGAGTTAGCAGAGATTGTGTCTTTGGATGCAACACCTAGCGGAGTTGCCCAGGTGATCGGGGCGCTTACAAGTTGGCAAGATTTTTTGTCTCGTGCCGAACGTGTTTCAGATGCTGAACTCCAAGCCCGCATCAACGCTCGCCGCAGCCAGGATCTTTCAGATATCTTGTTTACTTCAGGCACTACTGGCATGCCCAAAGGGGTTATGACCACCCATGCCCAGTCACTCAGAGGTTATAAGGTCTGGAGCGATCTAGTGGGCTTGACCAGTTCTGACCGCTATCTCGTCGTCAACCCTTTTTTCCATGGCTTCGGCTATAAGGCGGGTTGGTTGGCTTCTATAATGGCGGGATGTGCCATCTACCCGCATGCCGTCTTTGACGTTGAAAAGGTCATGCGCAAGGTTGCTATCCACCGCATCAGCGTGATGCCTGGGCCACCCACCTTGTACCAAAGCATCCTCAACCACCCGCAACTGCCCGACTTTGACTTGACTTCTTTGCGTCTGGCGGTAACCGGAGCAGCCGTTATTCCAGTTGAGTTGATTCGCCAAATGCGGGACCATCTCGGCTTTGAGACGGTGGTAACCGGCTACGGCTTGACAGAAAGTTCAGCTATTGCCACGATGTGTCGCCACGATGACGATCCTGAAACCATAGCCACCACATCTGGGTGCGCCATTGCTGGCGTTGAAGTGCGTATCGCCGACGATGACGGCTTTGAGTTGCCAAGGGGCCAAGCTGGTGAGGTGCTGGTCAGAGGCTATAACGTAATGCAAGGTTATTTCGGTGACCCAGAAGCTACCCTACAGGCCATTGATTCTGAAGGCTGGTTGCACACAGGTGATATAGGCGTCATGAACGCCCAAGGCTACATTGCCATAACCGACCGAAAGAAGGATATGTTCATAGTCGGTGGTTTCAACGCCTATCCCGCTGAAATAGAAAATCTGATTTTGGCACACGAAAGCGTGGCCCAAGTGGCTGTAGTGGGAACGCCGGATGAGCGGATGGGTGAAGTTTGCGCAGCCTTTGTGGTTCCCAAATTGCACTCAAGCGGGGAACCCCATCAAATTAATGACCAAGATTTCCTAGACTGGTGCAAAACGCAGATGGCCAACTACAAAGTTCCCAAAAAAGTAATCTTTTTACCCGAGCTTCCGACTAACGCTTCAGGCAAGGTACTGAAATTTCAGTTGCGCGAAATGGTGAGCTAATTGTCTCTTAGCTCAAAGTTACCTAACCTCACCAAAACTGACGGTCTAGCCGTTCTGACTGGGTTTTTTGTCGGTTTTCTTTCAGGTCTCTTTGGCATTGGGGGAGGGGTTTTACTAGTGCCGGCCTTCATACTGTTTGCCAAGCTTCCGCAGCGGTTGGCACATGGCACTTCACTGTTGCCCAATGTCTTCTTGGCGTCTTCAGGGGTTCTGATTTATATTCTGGATGGATCTGTCAACTGGGTGGCCTCCCCGCTGGTTTTTGCCGGCTCTTTTTGGGGCGTGCTGCTGGGCACCAAGTTGTTGTCAAAAATCAACCTGCGATTGCTGATGTTTGTTTTTGTCTTGGTGATGTTGCTGGGCGCTGGGCGACTAATTCTGGGCAGTGTCAATGTCGCCGACGGCTATGACTTTAGTTTTCTAGTAGCGCTCACCTTTGTGTTGACGGGAATTTTCGTCGGCACGCTGTCTGGCTTGCTAGGCATTGGCGGGGGAGTGGTTATGGTGCCTGTCTTTATCCTCTTGCTAGATTTTTCATCGGTGGTAGCCAAAGGCACTTCCCTGCTGGTGATTGTACCAACCGCCCTGATTGGTACATATCGCAACTACAAACTTGAAAACATAGACTTTAGGATAGGCACAGCAGCTGGACTGGGAGGCATACCCCTAGCTCTGGTAGGCGCTTGGGTATCCAGTTGGCTGAGCGAAACCCTTGGCCAGGTGCTTTTCGGAATACTGCTGTTGTTGATAGCTACGCGGATGTTGCAGCGAGCCTTCAAGATGACGCCACACGAAGTTAATCCGGTTGAGCTGGCAGAAAACTCAACGCTTGTAGAGAACTCAGTTGTTCCTGCAGAAAATCTGGCTAAGCCACTGAAAAACCTGCCCGACCCAATTCAAGACCCTAACTGAGAGCAAGTTTGGCTACCAAAATAGTTGTACCCGGCAACACCCTGATGGCAGGGCTTTTAGGTGAGCGGGACGAGAACCTTCGCCAGATTCAAGCTGCTTTTCCCGACACCGATATAGACGTTCGCGGCAACCAAGTAGAAGTCAACGGCAATAGAGCCGCTCAGGTAGCCAATGTCTTTGAAGAGTTGATATCTCTGATCCAAAGCGGGCATAATCCGGATACCCGCAGCATTTCTCAAACCATTGACATGGTCGGCTTGCAAGAGCGACCCAGCCAGGTTTTGACTGCTGAGATCACCCGGACTCGCAAAGGCAAGCCAGTCTATCCCTTGTCCAGGGGGCAAAAACGCTACGTGGACACAGTCCGCAGCAACGTCATCACTTTTGCCATCGGGCCAGCTGGTACGGGCAAGACCTGGCTGGCTGTGGCTTTGGCTGTGGCAGCCCTGTCTGCCAAGGAAGTAGAGCGCATCATTTTGACCCGTCCAGCTGTGGAAGCAGGGGAGCGGTTGGGTTTTTTGCCCGGCGACATGATTTCAAAAGTAGATCCCTACCTGAGGCCTCTCAAAGACGCCCTATTTGACATGGTAGATCGCGAGTTGGCCCAGCGCTGGCTGGATCAGGAGACCGTGGAGGTAGCTCCGCTGGCTTTCATGCGCGGCAGAACCCTGAACAACAGCTTTATTATCCTAGACGAAGCCCAAAACACCACACCTCAGCAGATGAAGATGTTTCTGACTCGAATCGGTTTCAAATCCAAGGCTGTCATAACGGGGGATATCACTCAAATTGATGTTCCCGGTGGTAAAAGCGGCTTGGTGGGACTGGATAAAATCCTGAGCGGGATAGATGAGTTGGCTTTCATCAGCCTTGGCAGGGGTGATGTGGTGCGACATCCTGTGGTGGAGCGCATCATTGGCGCCTATGAGCAATACTCCAAAAAGTCAACCCAAAGGCAAAAATGAAGTTGTCCCATTCCGCTGACAACAGTTGCTCACTTGACGACTATCTTGTTACAGTCGCAAATCAGCAATCTTTTTGGCGCATCGAGGAGCCACTGTGGGCGGACTTAGCCAGACGAGTCTTGTCTTGGGAAATGGCGCCCAAAGCATCGGAAATGTGTTTGACTTTCGTCAGCAAGCAGAAAATAGCTGAACTGAACCTGACACACATGGGACACAACGAACCTACAGATGTGCTGGCCTTCCCTATCGATGACAGTTGGCTGTCAGGCAACCAGTCGGCACGGCCCGCTCCCCATCCACCACGGCCCGCTCCCTGTCTGCTTGGAGATGTGGTCATAAGTCCTGAAGTGGCTTATCATAATGCCATAAAATATAGGCACAGCCCCAATTCCCTGAGCCGACCAGTCCGCCTTAGCCAACCCGATTTTGATGAAACCTCAGCAGAGATTGCCCTATTGGTTGTGCATGGAACCCTTCATGTCTGCGGATACGACCACGACACTACTGAAGCTCACGACCTGATGTTTGAACTTCAACAAACCTACCTGGCCAACTACTTTGGCGACACGAGACAGTTGCCGCTGGCAACCCAAGGGAGCAAGCGAAAACCTTGAGTCTTGAGGCACTTGCTGTTGTAATTGGCACCGTTTTCCTAGCTGGCTTGGCAGCTTTGTCGGCGGCTTTGGAGACAGGGCTGACTTCCGTCAGCAAAGCCAAAATTGAAGCTCTGGCCGATGAGGGCCATAAGCGGGCTCAAAAGCTCAACGAAGTGCTGGCCAACCGTTCTCAGGCTTTGGCCGGAGTTCTGCTATTTACGGTGTTCAATCGTATTTCGGCCATAGCACTGGTTGGGTATTTTGCTTTTGACCGCTGGGGAGTTGGAGGTTTTTGGCTAGCTATGGGCATCGCTGTGCTGGTGTCTTATCTGCTTACCTCGCTATTGCCCAAGCTGGCTGCTCTGCGCAACCCAAAAATGCTGCCGCTGTTTTTAGCTGCTCCCTTGAAGTTCGTTTCAAAAGCTCCGATGTTTGGTTGGGTGGCCAAACTGAGCCGAATTTATGCAGGTAACGGGAATTCCAATGCCAAACCTATTGTCTCCGAAGAGGAACTTCTTGCTCTAGCTGAACAAGCCGAAGCCGATGCTTCGATCGGGACAGAGGAAAGAGACTTGATTCAAGCCATCTTGCGTTTTGGGGACGTAACAGCTCGCGAAGTTATGGTGCCACGCACCGATATGGTTACCTTGAATAAGGATCAGACCATTGAAGATGCCTTGGAGGATTCGCTTAAAACTGCGTTCAGCCGCTTTCCTGTGGTGGACAAAGGCGCCGACCACGTAATCGGAGTGGTCCACACCCGGGATTTAATGCTGGCCGTGCGGCAGCAGGCTACTCAAAATGGAAAATTCAAAACTCCAAATCACGAGTTGGCTGACGAGTTGGACAGGGAGACGGGTGGAGAGACCACAGCCGAGTTGGACAGGGAGACGGCAGCCGAGTTGGCCAGCGAACTCACCGTTGGCACGGTGCTGCGACCTGTGATTTTAATTCCCGATACCAAACCCGCTGGCGATCTGTTGCGTGAAATGCAGGAAAAGCGTGTGCATCTGGCAGTGCTGATTGACGAATTCGGTGGAACTGCCGGACTGGTAACTTTGGAAGATTTAATCGAGGAGCTAGTTGGGGAAATCACTGATGAATTTGATATTGAGGAGCCGCTGATTGAACGCCTGCCTGAAGGTGGTATCAGAGTCAATGGGCGAGCTCCGCAAGAAGATATAGAGCAAGTCTTGAATCAGGAACTTCCCCAGGGAGATTGGGCAACGATAGGCGGATTGATTTTTACCCACGTCGGACATCTGCCACAGGAGGGGGAGAGCTTGTCCATAGGGGGATGTCTGTTTCATGTTGAACGCATAGTTGGCCAGCGGATAGCCAGGGTTAAGATTACAACTCCCTAGCTACGCTAAAACATAGTGTCAGCCAAGTCTCAGACAAAAGCTCCTTTTCCAGATGTTTCACAAGGAGCTATTCCAAAGCACGTGGCTTGTGTCATGGACGGCAACGGCCGCTGGGCTGCCAAACGGGGCTTGCCCCGTACAGAAGGGCACAACGCTGGAGAGGAAGCACTTTTTGACACCATAGAGGGCGTATTGGATCTAGGAATTTCTTGGCTTACTGTCTATGCCTTCTCCACTGAAAATTGGAGGCGGCCCCAAGAAGAGGTTGACTACCTGCTTGGTTTTTCACGTAATTTATTGCGCAAACGGCTGAACGAACTGCATGAACGCAACGTCCGGATTCGCTTTATCGGGCGCCGTGAACAGCCAGTGAACTCCGGCCTGATTAAAGAGATGCAAGAAGCTGAAGAACTGACTAGGGACAACTCCAAAATGACCTTGTCCGTAGCCTTCAATTACGGTGGCAGAGCTGAGATCGTGGACGCTTTGAGATCTATCCTCAACGAGTTTTCCAATGCCGATGGGCGGTCTGACAACTCTGCCACAGCTTGCCAAGACCTCCGGATTACTGAAGAAGATATCTCCAAATACCTCTACTCTCCTGATATGCCCGATCCAGACTTGGTCATTCGCACTTCGGGAGAAAGCCGAATTTCCAATTTCCTTTTATGGCAAATTGCCTATAGCGAACTGGTATTTTTTGATGTTCTGTGGCCTGATTTTCGCCGCCGACATCTTTTTGAAGCTGTCGCAGAATACCAGCGTCGCGAGCGCCGCTACGGCGGGCGCTAAAGGGTGGGCACCGCCTGTGTCTGCAAACCGCCTGCGAGGACGCACTGATTCTGCCATAGTTCTTCGTACTTACAAATTTGGTGAAGCCGACCGAATTGTAGTTTTGCTGTCTGAAGAGGGCGGCAAACTTCGCGCCGTAGCTAAAGGAGTGAGGAAAGGCAAGAGCCGCTTTGGAGCCAGACTTGAACCGAGCAGCTGCATCAAAGCAGAGCTGTATCGCGGCCAAGGTGAGCTATACACCATAGTTGGCGCCGAAGCCATATCTCATTACCGCAATATTCGCGAGGATTTGACACGGCTTCTGAAAGTCTCCAGAATGCTTGAAATTGTCGACAGCATAACCTTGGACGATGTGCCACATCCGGGTCTCTATCAGATTTTAAAAGGCGCTTTGGAAACCTTGGAAGCTGGTGATTCTGAAATGCTGCTAGCTGGGTTCCTCTGGCGAGTCTTGCAAAATGAGGGGATGGCGCCCCACCACGAAGAGTGCTCCATTTGCGGGTCGGAGTCAAACCTGGTCAACTACGATTTGCGTGATGGCGGGCTGACCTGCGCTCAGCATCCTAAAGGCACAGCTATCAGCCCACAAGCCCTAATTGTGTTGCAAGAAATACTTGGGGGGAAGCTGCGCCAGGCTTTGAACCGAGCAGATAAAACTGCAGCCAACGAACTGGAGTGGCTGGCAGAAAAAGTGCTGCAAAGCCATTCTGAGCGCTCCCTGAAATCGTTGAAAGCCACCCACCCAGCACAAAGTTTGTAGCTGCAATCAACACTTTTAGACTTGTCTTATGGCCAAGCCAACATCCGACCTCCCAGCATCCGACCTCATGGAAAAAATCACCAATCTGGCCAAAAGGCGGGGCTTTGTTTTCCAGTCAGCTGAAATTTATGGAGGTTTTCGCTCAGCTTATGATTTTGGCCCAACAGGGGTGCTGATGCTGCGAAATGTCAAGCAGGCTTGGTGGCGCAATATGGTGCAGTTGCGTGATGACATAGTTGGGCTGGATGCTTCAATTCTGGCGCCGCCTGCCGTTTGGAAAGCTTCAGGCCACTTGGAAAGTTTTTCCGACCCATTGGTTGACTGCAAGGCTTGCGGTCTGCGACATCGTGAAGACGATTTGCCCGATCTGAATACTTGCCCGGCGTGTGGCAAATCCGGAGAACTTACCGACGCTAGGGAATTCAATCTCATGTTCAAGACCCATGCTGGTCCTGTAGCAGAGGAAGGGGCGGCAGTGTACCTACGTCCTGAAACCGCCCAAGGCATGTTTGTGAATTTTGCTCTGGTCATGGGCGCTGCTCGCAAAAAACCGCCCTTTGGCATCGCTCAAATTGGTAAGTCATTCCGCAATGAGATCACCCCCGGCAACTTCATCTTCAGGACCAGAGAATTTGAGCAGATGGAAATGGAGTATTTTGTGCCCCCGTCACAGAGCAGCCAATGGCACAGCTATTGGTGTGAGGAACGGCTTAGTTGGTATCAAGACCTAGGTATTCCCTCAGATTTAATCCGCCTGCGCGCACATGAGGCAGACGAATTGAGCCATTACTCTTCCCAGACCAGTGATGTGGAGTTTCTCTATCCTTGGGGGTGGGGAGAGTTGGAAGGCATTGCCAACCGCGGTGACTATGATCTGACGGCACATTCCCAGCATTCGGGCCACAAGTTGGAGTATTTTGACCAGGCCAGCGGAGATCGGTATGTGCCTCATGTAATTGAACCGGCTGCCGGCGCTACCAGAGCCATGCTGGCTTTTTTGCTAGCTGCTTATGACGAGGAAGACGTGCGAGGTGAAACTCGCACAGTCTTGCGCTTGAATCCACATCTGGCGCCTTTCCAGGCAGCTATTTTGCCGTTGTCTCGCAAGGAAGCATTGGCGCACTGCTCCCAGGAGATAGCCAAGACTTTGAGACCCTACCTGATGATTGACTATGATGAGACACAGTCCATAGGGCGGCGCTACCGACGACAGGACGAACTCGGCACCCCGTTTTGTGTGACCATAGATTTTGAGACACTGGAGGATAAGTGCGTGACCATCAGAGAGCGTGACACCATGGATCAGCAACGAGTTCCCATTGACACCTTGTTGGAGAATTTACGCAACCAACTTGCTATTTGAGAACGCCATTTGCCCAAGAAAACCCAATCCAAGCAAAGCTAGAGACAGTGCATAAATGTACTCCCGAGAAGACATAGACGCAATACGGGCAGCTACGGATATGGCCAATCTTGTCTCGGCTTACACACAGCTGCGACGCAGCGGAACTCGCCTGGTCGGTCTGTGCCCCTTTCATGCAGAAAAAACTCCGTCCTTCACAGTCAACGAACAGGAATGTTTTTTTCATTGCTTTGGCTGCAAGGAAAGTGGTGACTGCTTCACCTTCGTCCAAAAAACTGAAAACCTTGACTTCACTGAGGCTGTGGAGTGGCTAGCTGACAGAGCCGGAGTGCGTCTGACTCGCATTTCCGGTGCCAAGGATACTTCCAGAAAGAAAATGCTGGCGGCTCTCAAGGATGCTTGCAACTGGTATCACAGCTTGCTTTTTGGTGCTGATGCGCGAGAAGCACGGAGCTATTTGCGGGAACGAGGCTATAACTCCGAGATTGCCAAACGCTGGATGCTGGGCTGGGCGCCTGGCAGTTGGAGCAACGCTAAAATGGGCTTACAGGGAGCCCTGTCACATCCCACCGATATTCTTCTCCAAGCTGGCCTGCTGAAACGTACCCCTGAAAATGAGCTGCGGGACGTTCAACAAGCCCGGATCATATTTCCGATCTGGGACCACAAAGGAGAAGTCATAGCTTTTGGCGGCCGAGCTCTGCCTGGCCGAGACAAGGCTCCCAAATATATCAACTCACCTGAAACTCCGCTCTACAAGAAAAGCCGAGTTCTGTTCGGTCTAAACCGAGCTAAATCCGAAATAGTCAGACTCCGAAGCTCCATAATCACCGAGGGCTATACCGATGTTATCGGGCTTCACGAGATGGGATTTGCAAATACAGTAGCCACTTGTGGCACGGCTCTCACGCGAGACCATCTGGAAGGTCTCAAGCGTTTTTCTCCCAATATCGTGCTGGCATTTGATCCGGATACTTCAGGCCAGGCAGCTGCTGAGCGAATCCACCAATGGGAGACCGAATTGGGGCTGCATATCACGATTGCCGACCTGGCCGACCACGGCGACCCCGGTGAAATCTCCCAAAAGTTTTGGCAACTGGAAAAGCAGTTGGAGGAGCATCAGCATACTGCCGATACCGAACACCAGCTAGCTGAGTTGCGGGGGTTGTTTACCCACACCCAGCAATACCTGCAATTTCGTGTGGACAGGGCAGCAGGTGGCACCGAAGCAGAAGTCAATGCCAGCACAATTGATACCCAAGAAGAACGGCAAAAGGTGGCTTTGAAGGCTACTAAAGTAATCGGCGACCATCCAGAACGAGACATCAAAAACAAGTACCTGCAGAGAATTTCCCTCAGATTTGATGTGGATGAAAGTCGCCTTAGACAAGAACTCCTGAAATTTGAGCAATCCAAATCTTCCGGGCGAGGAGGGCGAAGTCATTGGGCGAATCAAACTCATGATGCTGGCTTTGCCAACTATCCGGAGCTTGGCGACAACGGCGCTGCCAAGGCGGAGGCAAAACCCTCACGAGAACAAGCCAGTTGGCAGCGAAATGAAGAAAGAGCTTTGCTTCTACTATGCCATTTCCCAGAGGCTGTGCCTGATTATGTTGACGAGTGGCTCTTTGAATATAAAAAACACAGGGAAATTTGCAGGGCTTTGTTGAACTATGAGACTTACGAAGACATAGCACTTGGTGAATCTGAAGAGATCTACAATGCAATTGCCAAGCTGCGTGTGATGGAACCGCCTTCCTACTGGCCTGAACCAGGCGATGAGGATCCAGAATCGTTAATTGTCTACCTGTTGGTGAGTAAAGCTGATCGCCGTTCTCGTGAGCTTGACCGCCAAATCCAAAGAGCTTCTTTGGAGTCACCTGATACATCGGCGAGCCAAGAAAGTCAGCCTAGCCCAGCAGGACAACACAGTGATTTATCGCAACTGTTCCAAGAACATAAAAAACTCAAGAATGCCCTTGAAGTTGTCCGCAGTCATTTTTACTCCTTGAAAAGCGCTGAAGAAAATCTGGTGTCGCTGCTGATCCATGAAAACTGAACCGAGCTATGAAAACTGAATCGAGCTATGGTAGCTGACACGAATTTTTACTCTCCGCGTTTGGAGGCTCAATCGCTGCTGCCTGAAGGCTATCTAGCATTTGTCTTGGAGCCGTCGCCTCCGGCTTCAAAAGATCCAAAATGGTTTGCGGATGATCCTGCCAGGCCAGCCAGCGGACACTCATCCAGCCAAACCGAACTGTCAGTTACACCAACCTCCCAAGGCGATATAACCTGGGACGAACTCTGCCGAACCCGTTTTTCCGACAACGCTGATGCCCAGGATTTCATAGCTGAGCGCTGGTTGGGTAATTGGGGCAAACTCCCTGAGATCCCAGTTGGTTTTGAAGCCCAGAGGACTAACTTTCATCGTCTTGCCTTGGCTTTAATTTCAGAAGTCAGGCGGTTGGCTCCGGGTGGAAAATTCGGTCTGCGATGGGTCAAAGGTGGCTTTGGGACGCCATTTTTTAATGCCGACCAGCAAGTGCGGGTAACCGGCGGCGAGATAATCTTCCAGCAAGCAGACCAGCAGACCAGCCAACCCATCACTACCCTGCGAGCAGCCAGTGAATTTCTAGGCGTCGCCCCTTCAGAATCTCAGCGGGAACACGACAGTCCGGTTATTGGCGATTTGGATGAAGACCTTGGAGTCTCAGTCGCGGTCAATGACTTCTTAGGCAGTTGGTACGGCTGCGCAACCGCAGCTTTGGAAGAACTACGAGCCAACTCCGATGATGCTGATTCAACCCGAATCCAGCTATGGCCTGGCCATTTTGATATAGCCATTGAACTGGGGGACCGAACAGCTCGAGCAACTTATGGGGCTTCTCCTGGAGACACAGCTGAGATCCCCCAGCCATACCTGTACGTCAGCCCGTGGGACCCCCAAGCCATGCAGAATAGCGACTTTTGGAACGCCAGCTCATTTATGGGTGCCGTTATGTCGTATGAGGAGTTGTTACAATCCGCCAGCGCATCCTCATATCACGCTGTTTTGGAGTTCTACCAAACAGCTTTTGCCAAGCTCAACAAGGCCACTCAATAAAACTAATACGGCTGCAGCACAGTCCTAGCTACCTTGCCGGCAACAACCTCCTCAAAGGCATCAAATAAGCTCTCAAAAGTTACCACTTGTGAAACAAGATCGTCCAAGTTGAGCTTGCCCTGCATATACAGATCAGCCAGCATTGGAAAGTCGGCCCTAGGACGAGCTGCACCATATCTGCAGCCCATCAAAGTCTTGTTCTGATACAGCGAATACATGGTGTAACTAGCCTCAGTATCTATATCAGCCATACCCAACTGGACGATATTGCCACCGTTGGCTGCCATGTCAATGCACTCTCTAAGCAACTGGGGGCTGCCGACTGCTTCAACAGCATGGTTGACTCCAGCTGGGATGATTTCCAAAACAGCTTGAGCAGGATCAGCCGGCGACAAGATGAAGTCGGTAGCGCCGAATTTCTTGGCTAACTCTTCCTTCTCAGGCACAACATCAATCGCCACAATGCGACTGGCCCCAGACAATTGGGCTGCTTGAATGGCGCTTAAACCAACCCCGCCGGCTCCGATAACCGCAACCGTATCGCCAAAGGCAACCTTGGCACGATTGAAGATAGCGCCTGCTCCCGTGATGACTCCGCATCCAATCAAGGCTGCTGCTGGAAAAGGGATTTCCTTGGGGATGGTGACCGCCTGATGTTCCCTAACGATGGTCTCTTGCGCAAAACATGAAGTTTGAGCGAACTGATAAAGCTCTTCGCCTCGCAACTTGAAAGGCATACGCCATTCGGAACGCGGGTTACCGCACAAAGTCGGCTCTCCACGCTCACAAACCGAGCAATGTCCGCAACTGTTCAAAGTTGAAAGCACCACATGGTCACCCACTTGGCAAGATGTAACTGCATCACCTATTTCCATAACGATCCCAGCACCTTCATGTCCCATGACCAGGGGAGTGGGAATGCCAAATTTGCCACTCGCCAGAGCCACATCGCTGCCACAGACGCCGGCAGCTTCAATGCGCACCTTGACATCGCGTGGCCCCACCGCAGCGAAAAGCTCCACATCATCGGTGATCTCAATTTCTCCCCATTGGCTGCCACTTGATTTGGCGTCGGAATGTAAGACTATACCTTTCATGGCTTTTGTAGGCTTGATTTGCTGGTTGTTTAAAGCTGGCTGTGAGGTTATAATTAATGAGTTGGAATTCAAGGCCTGCTTGATACTAGACTAGCCAGTTGATAATCTAAAGAGAGCATATTCCGGGGTAGCTCAATTGGCAGAGCACGCGGCTGTTAACCGTGGGGTTGTGGGTTCGAGTCCCACCCCCGGAGCACTGGGGCCTGTAGCTCAGTGGTCAGAGCAGACGACTCATAATCGTTTGGTCGTGGGTTCGAACCCCACCGGGCCCACCTTCTTCAGCAATCTCACTTGCTCCGCAGCCACCGCATCTAAAGTTACCCCATTAGGCTACTTTGCTCCACTAGTTTGCTTTTCGCCCCACCCCATCTTTGTGTTTGAACATGGACCTTGCTTCACTTCTGGCTGAAACGGCCAGCGCCGTGCGCCAAAGGTTGGATGATCAAGCTGACTGGGTGCCAACCGGTGCCAAGCAAGGTCAGTATCAGGCTGATTTGGCTGCCAACGACGCTGCGCTTGAAGTGTTGCTAGATGCAGGCGTTGGGGTGCTCAGTGAGGAAACTGGCTTGCACCATCCAGACAGGGAACTCATTGTGGTCTTAGACCCAGTGGACGGCTCAACTAACGCTGCGTCTGGCATACCCTGGTTTTGCGTCAGTTTGTGTGCCGTTGGCCGAAATGGCATCTTGGCTGCCCACGTTGAAGACCTTACCTCTGGCACCACCTTCACAGCCAAAACAGGTGAAGGAGCCTGCCTGTCTCGGCGGGTTTATGCCAAGACAGGCCGACAAGCCACACATCAACAAGAGGAGCCTCAACCCATCAAGCCTTCAAAGGTTGCACATTTGCCGGAAGCACTGCTTGGAGTCTCTGGATATCCAGCTGCCCACTGGGGTTGGAAGCAGTACCGCAGTCTGGGGTCGGCTGCGTTGGATTTGTGCCTGGTAGCTTCAGGCTGCTTGGACGCTTTTGCCGACGTCAGCCCAGGAGAATTGGCTCCTTGGGATTATCTGGGCGGGATATTTGTCTGTCAACAAGCTGGAGCTTGTGTAACAGACCTAAATGGCGATGATTTGTTGGTTTTGGATGACACTGCCAGGCGCCGTCCAGCAGCTGCTGGTACACCCGAGTTGCTTGACAGCCTCTGTGCCAAAATTAGATAAACCCACCAAATCAATTCCCAAAATTCACTGGAAACTCTTGGCTTTACCTGAACTAGCGGCAAATCGGGTAGCGTTATTTGGTAGTAGAAGTTAGGTATTGGGGCGCTTAGCTCAGTCCGGTTAGAGCGCTTCCCTTACAAGGAAGAAGTCGGCGGTTCAAATCCGTCAGCGCCCACAGACGATGCTTCCACAGGCGATGTTTTCGGAGCCTTAGCAGTTGCGCCGCAAAGTCCCAATGTTCTAAACTGCCTTGGCTCATGCGCTAGCCACGCTAGCCAATAGTGGCTTGGGCAAAGGCTGTTAATTCCCTCTCGATGTCTGGGCCGGCTGGAGTGTACAGGATTTCGGTGGCTCCTGAATCGGCCGCTACCTGAACCTTCTCACGAATTTCGTCAGGGCTGCCTACCCAGCCCATTGCTCCGATCATGTCGCCAGCATGGTCAATCAGAATTTGATCTCTGGGCGTCAATTCAGTCGCATGGCCCTCATGCACAATCAAGTGGAGCTCATCTTCGGGACGTTCAACTTCAACAGCCGCCCGCCACTGCGCTCCCATAGGCAGATTGTCCACAGCTTCAGGAGAATGCTGCCAACCGCCGTGATACATCAAGACATACCACGGACCCAAAGCTTGCTTGACCCGCTCATCCGTCAGCGTCTCGCCTGGTTCCAAAACCGTGCCGTTAGCCATTTGCACGTGCCAATCCAAATCAAATTTCCCCCCTCCGATGGTCATAATTCCATCGGCTACTTCTTCGGTTAGCTTTTGCCCTCTGGGACCCATGGCACTCAAAATGATTGGCACTTCGATGGGCCGTTTGGCCGTTATGTCCTTGAAGTGCATCATCTGGCATTTCTGCCCGTCAATGGTTACCACTTCACCCGCCAACAAGCCTCGCAACTGGGAGATATAGGTGAGCATGTAGTCCCAAGTGAGGGGCTTTTTCCCAAAAAACCAGCGAGCTGAAGCCCCCGTTCCAAAGCCCAGCGCCAAGCGGCCAGGGGCCAGACTTTGCATGGTAGCCACAGCTGAGGCCGTAACCATCACATGGCGCGAATGCGGCACCAAGACGGCTGTGCCCAGGCCAATAGTCTGGGTCTGCTTGGCGCAGAGTGCCATCCACATCCAGACATCTTCGTAGATGGCGGGCGAATCAAACAGCCAGAAGCGGTCATAGCCCAACTTTTCGGCCAAAGCTGCTTGCTGGGCTGTTTCAGCAGAGGGCGGGACGCCACAAGAAATTTTCATTGTTTACCTTCCTTTATAGTTGCGGTACAACTATTTTAAGTCAAGCAAAGTCGGCATGCAGGTTTCTTTAAGTAAGCTGAAACTTATGTCTATCCGTCAAACAAAGGAGTCATAGATGCCCAAGCGCCGAGATGCCATCAAAATGACATCGGAGGAGATAAAGCAATTCATCTCCGAGCAGAAGAGTCTGCAGGTAGCAACTCTCAACTCCGACGGCAGCGCCCATCTGAGCACCTTGTGGTTTGGCATTGTGGATGATGAAATAGTTTTTGAGACCTATACCAAGTCGCAAAAAATCTTGAACCTGAAACGTGACCCACGTATTTCGGTGCTGTTAGAAGACGGAGTGGTCTATGAAAAATTGCGCGGCGTTACCATCAACGGCACAGCCGAGCTTTACTCAAAGCCCGAAGACGTGCAAAAATACGCTGGTGCTGTCATAGCCCGCAATCATGGCATAAGTACAGGGGACGCCCACAACGCAGCCGCGGCTTTGGCTTCAAAGCGGACGGCCGTGGTGGTGAAACCTGAGAAAATTGTGAGTTGGGACCACACCAAGCTGGGTGGAACCTACTAGGAGGTTTCGTGACTGTTACCCATACCAACCCCGAAGAAACCACACAACGGGAGACCAAATCCCCTCTGCGGCAACTATTGGCCGTGCAAGCTACAGACATTGAGATTGCACAGCTGACGAAAACACGGCAAGGCTTGCCTGCGCGCGCTGCCTGCGCAGCTACAGAAGCCAAGCTGCAGCAGGCCAGCCAGCTCCAAGCCAAAATCAAAGACCACATGGACGCCCTTGACAGCGAGCAAAAGACAACAGAGCAGGAAATTGAAGAGTTGGACAGACGTCTGAAGGAGTCAAATGCCCGCCTGTATTCCAGTGAGACCACAGGATTGCGTGCCATTGAAGCTCTGCAGGAACAAATTACGGGTTTGAAGAGGCGCAAGCAAGTCGCAGAGGAAGTAGTGCTGGATCTGATCAGTCGTAGGGATTCGGCTGTTGAAAAGAGGGATTTGGTGGATGCCAAGCATTCAGAAATCACACAGCAGTTAGCCCAGCAGACTGAAAGCCTCAAAACCGAAGAAGACAAGATAGATGCTGTGCTCAAGGAGTTGTCTGAGACTCGCCAAGCCCAAATTTTGGGCATTCCTCAAGCATTGTTGCAAGACTACGAATCACGCCGTGATCGATTTGGCGGGGTGGGAGTGGCTTCACTGGCAGACCAGCACTGCTTTGGCTGCGACTTGAATATTATGCACCCTGTAGCTGAGGTGGAGCGAATGCGACAAGCTCCCCCGGATACCCCTATTGACTGCTCAGAGTGCGGTCGAATTATTGTCATAGTCGCCTAGCGGAGCCACTGTCAACAAAGACAGCAGCAACTCGGGGCCACTCAGCTAAAAACGCCGCGGAGTCTCAGCCTGTTGCCAAGAACAGATAAAGAGAGGCTCGCACAGAAAAGAGAGGCTCGCACCTGGCAAAGCCAAAAAATTAATGTTGAATACCATAAATTGGTAAAAATGATAAAATGCACAAAAGTTAAGATAGTCATGATACAATACTTAGTTAGGACAATAAATCAATTTAATAACAATATAAGGGACTCCTATGACTTCTCAACTCAGCAACTTTGAAGCAGTGCCCATAACTTGGGACACTGCTGACAACAGCTACGGCCCAGCTTAAAACAACGTCAACAACCTAGTTGGTGCTTACAGGGCAGCCCTGCGCTTTCTTAGCGCGGGTTGCCCAACCCCTACTCACCGCTTGTTTTCCCTAAATGTCCGCTCTAGCTTTTCCATGCCAAAAAAGGAGTTGATAATGCATCGTTATCACACAATTTCACGTCATCAATTAGCAAGCCAGAAAACATTCTTCAGCCCTTCCCATGACGAGCGAGGCATCACCCTGCAGACGCTGATTGTCACGGCTGTGCTGGTGTTGATGGCTGTAGCAGCCGGGGTGATTGTAGTAGCCATTACAGGCAGTGCCTCAGACGACCTTGAGGAGCAGTCCCAAGACATCCCAGGCAAATGCGCCCCCTGGGAAATCCACGACCCCGAGCTAGAAGCAGCCGGCGCCGGCGGAGGCGGCGAATACACAGACACCAGGGAGTTCATGACCATGGCGGCTTTTGATAATCGAATGCCCCACTCACCTAAAAAGCCCGGCAACGGTGGAGTCACCAGCAGCAACATAGGCTGCCTAGCCCCCTGCTACCTAAACACGCCAGTTGGTGATTTCTTCTATCTTGACCGACTCATAGATAGTCCTCACGCCGACTACAAAGATCTTGAATTTGACAGATCAAATCGCAAACCAAAACACCATTCTACTACCATGTTTTCAAGTAATCCTGATCATTTCAGGGAAGTCCGCATAGGTGTAACCTACCTCAGATTTTTTGATGGAGCTTGGAAGTTTTTTAAAGCTGATACGCATACGGATCGTGACGGTGATCGCACTAATACAGGTTGGACATGGGGGGCACATTATGGCGAAGCGGTTGAGGCAATAGGCACAAATACCCCACCCGCTGCTGAAGGCTCTTCCTTGTCGGTCAAGGTAACACCAGATGGAAAAGGATGCGTTATCTACGATACCGAAACAAACGATATCAAACTTGACTCCCGCCAAGCAACAAACTAACTAGTTTGCAGTCCCCAAGGAGTGTTTGGGAAACTTAAGGACTGCCTAGATGCAAGTTTTTGGCTTGGTGGACGGGAGTCGAGTTTGCTAAGTGTACAAATTCTTTTTACCACCTGGGCTTTTCTAGCCTTGCCCCTCAATGCCCAATCCCAATGCAGTAAAACTTTGTGAGTCGGCCTGTAGGCGGGGTTCTGTCCCAGCGCAGTCATGCGGACACAAGCTGCGCCGTGAGTGGCCATCCATCTAAGCGTTCTACCAGGAGGCTGCTTTACAGCTGGCGGGCTGCCACCTCCAATTTGAACTTGCTCCCGGTGGGGTTTGCCAAGCCGACTCAGTCGCCTGAGTCGCTGGTGCGCTCTTACCGCACCGTTTCACCCTTGCCTGTGTTCCGACAGCACATAGACTGCTGAACCATCGGCGGTCTGTTCTCTGTGGCACTTTCCTTCGAGTCGCCCCGACTCGCCGCTAGCGAGCACCTTTGCCCTGTGGAGCCCCGACCTTCCTCAGCTGACTGCTGTCAGCCACGGCCACTCAGCCGACTCACAATAACTATTCTACAGCCAAAAAAGTTGAGCTTCAAGCTACCAAAATGAAATCTCAGAAAGCCCCTCTTCCCACTGCCTGGATAAATAGACTGCATTGCGCCAGCATTCATGGTTCACAGTCTGCTGGGGTTCAACCACTGCTTTGGGCTGCCAGAAAAGTGAGATGACCTCCCAGCTAGGCCAAATCCCCAAAGCATAACCTGCCATATAGCCCGCTCCCAGAACCGTACTCTCCGACTCGGCAGCTACTTCCACAGGACGCCCCAAAGCATCGGCCAGAGCTTGCCCAAAAACTTCATTACGACTCATGCCTCCGTCAATCCGTACGCTGCTCAAAGCGATGTCAGCATCTTCTTCTGCGGTTCTAACCAGCTCAGCTCCACGATAGGCAACCCCCTCCAGCACTGCTCTGACGATGTGAGCTCGGTGAGTGCCACGTGTAAGCCCTAAAAATGTGCCTCTAGCTCCAAAATCCCATTCGGGTGCTCCGAGACCTTCTAAGGCCGGCACAAAAAACACACCTCCGGAATCTTCGCACTGTAAAGCCAGGTTTTGCGAATCTTTTGGAGAATCAATAATTTCAAGCTGTTCACACAGCCATTTGACACATGTGCCGGCAGTCAAGTCCAAGGCTTCAACACCCCATTTAATCTGAGCCTGCTCTGTCCAGCAGACAATCGGGAAGGAACCTCTGGGGCCTCGGCGCTGAAAATCTACCCGCCTGTTGCCTAGGCAAATATCTATAGCTGCTCCAGTTCCGAAAGTGCCTTTGCCCAGCCCCGGCGCCAAGCATCCCTGACCGACCAAAGACGATTGCTGATCACCGACAATGGCAGCTATGGGCGGGGCGCCTTCCAGAGCTATAGCCTCACCGATGATCCCGATTGAGGGAACTAGTTCTGGCAAAAGACTCAACTCCAAGCCCAGATGTCTCGAAATCTCGATGTCCCAACTGGTGGCATCAGGATGCAGCAAGCCAGTCAGCCCGGCGTTGGAACGATCGGTAACATAGTGTTTCCCATCGCTTAGCCGCCAAACCAGCCAAGTATCCAAAGTTCCAGCCAGCAGGTCGCTCTGGTTGTGAGAAGTGCTTTCCAGCAGGTGCGTTATCTTGGTAGCGGACTCATTAGGAGCCAAGGTGAAACCCTCTGCTTTCAGGTTCAAGCACTGCTCCAGAGTGCGCAAGTCATTCCAAGACAGGGCTGGCCCCACCGTCGCTGAGGTCTCCTTTTCCCAAACCACCGTGGTAGCTCTTTGATTGGCGATGCCGACCCCTTCAATTTTTCGGCCAGCTGCCTTGGCTTCGGCATAGATTTCCGCACAGGCATCCAGGACTTGCGCATATAGCGCCTCGGCATCTAATTCAGCCAGACCCGGTGCTGGACAAGTCAGCGGCACTGGCCTGGCTGCCAATGCTACAAGTGTGCCTTCGTTGGCGATTTCAGCAACCCTCAGGCTGCTAGTACCGACATCTATTACCAGGATGCTCATAAGCTTCGCCAACTCAGCATTTCATGTTTTACACTTTGACGGTATTGGTCAACTTCTTGGGTTGCTTGCTGAGCACTCCAACTGAGTTCAGATGCCATCAAACTGGCTACCTCAGAGGCTATCTCACCTGTAGCTGTGGCGTTGAGCAGCCTGGCTCGCAAACGACGACTCAGGACATCATCTAAAGTTGTGGCCATTTCCCGCTGGACAGCATAAACGACTTCAGCTTTAAGATAGGGCAAATCCGGGTGCAAGGATTCTGCCAAGGCATGGTTTTGGCTCACTAACTCCAACAACAGCGGTGTCTCAGTGCCATAGCGGTCAAACAAGTGCTCAAGAGTTGCCTTGGATAAGGGCTCAAAATTATTTGATTCTGTTTTGCCTTCTGGGGGCTGATGCGGATCTTTCAGACCTTTACGGGAACTCAGGAATTTTTTCACCGGTTCCACCACCGGAGCAAAAGGCGTAGCCGGAGCAACCGGGCTGGCCTCTAACTCCTCGGGCGCACCGATCAAAGACAGCTTCAAGGTTGGGCTGGTGACTTTGCTCTCCTTGTTTTTGTCGCCATTCAGATCGTTCAGGAAATCAACGGCTTCATCCACCGCATCAGCTGCCATTTTACGATATGTCGTGAGCTTGCCACCTACTATGGTTACCACCCCTGATTTGGAGACCGAAACGCTATGTCGGCGAGACAGGTCGGCTGTAGTCAAAGACTTGGTGTCTTTCACCAGCGGCCTGAGCCCGGCCCACACACCTTGGACATCATCCAGCGACACTTTGGCGGTGGTATTATCCCTAGCTGCCCCTAGAAGATATTCCACATCTTCCAAAGTGCATTCGGGCGTGTCAATATTGCCGTTGTAATCGGTGTCAGTCGTCCCAAGGTAGGTGGTGTTCTCCCAAGGTATTACAAAAATGCTGCGCCCATCTTGACCTGTTGGCACGACTGCGGCTGCCTCGTTTCCGAATAGGCGGCGGGGGAGAGCTATGTGTATGCCCTTGGCCGGGCGAAGCCGTCTCGCAGAAGTCTCGTCATCCAGTAAACGGACTTCATCGGCCCAAACTCCAGCAGCGTTGATCACGGCTGAAGTGCTGATGTCAAAGCTGTCTTCTTCGGCTGACTGGGCCAACACTCCTTGGCACAGCCCGAAGCTGTCCTTTTTGATGCCCTTGGCGCTTACACGATTGGCGATGGCTGCCCCAAATTCCAAGGCCGCTGTGCGTAAAATAGCTAGCGTCAGGCGGGCATCATCGGCTTCGCAATCGTAGTAGATATAGCCGTGCTCTAGCCGGTCGGAGGGCAAAGTGGGGAAGAGCTCCAAAGACTCTTCCTTGGAAACTCGCTTGTGTTTTTTGCCAATTCGAAACCCTCCGGTCAAATCATAGGCCCACAAGGCTGTTCCCAGTGCACGGGCAACTTTGGGGTTGATGATCCCGTCTGTGTTGAAGACCGGTATCAGAAAAGGCAGAATGCTCACCAAATGGGGGGCATTGCGCAACAAGCGTTGTCGTTCAGCCAGGGCTTCATAGACTAGGACAACACGGCGTTGTTGCAAATAGCGCAAACCGCCGTGGATCAGCTTTGAAGATTTGGATGAGGTACCTGAAGCAAAGTCATTTTTCTCAATCAGGGCAACCGACAGGCCCCTGGCAGCTGCATCCAGAGCGCAACCAGCACCTGTGATGCCACCCCCGACTACCACAACATCAAAATGTTCAGAAGCCAGACGATTTAGGGAATTCTGCCTTGAGAACTCAGGATTTGAAGCCATGTTCTAGGAACTCCAACTTGAATGGAAGGTTTATCTGACGCAAGGTTTGCTCCATATTTCAGATTATCTAAAGATACATTTTGGGAACATTAATGTTTTTTGGCCAGACGTTATCTGCCAGGAACTTCTCCGATTTCTATGTGATGTATCTTTGGGCAGTGTTTGGCAAATCACGGGCAACTTCTCGTGAGCACCGGTCTGAAGACATTGCCACATCCAAAACCGCCAGACACAACCTCGCCAAATCCAAGAGCAAAAACCTGAAAACACGCTATTATTGGCTATTGACTACCAACCATCCGCTCAAGTAAACTTGATGTGCAGTTATCCAAATAATTTTTTCCACATAACTAGATAAGCAAAGGAATAGCCCAGTGGTATATACCCCCCCCCGTCAAATTCAGGGTCAGATGTAATGACGGTAAAACCTGTAGTGCAGAAAAAACATACAACACCTAGAAAACTGCTGGCAGGCAGTCTGGTTTGCGTTCTTGCGCTGATAGCTTCCCTGCTGGCGATAGTTGGAGTGGCAGTGAGCACAGTTTCAGCTGCCGCCACCCACTTCACCCCGACAATCACCATCACGGTGCCGCAGTTTGACGATGACAGCAACGACATCAACGATTTTTCTGGTGCTGCATTTGAGGTGACCTTTGCCGCTAGTGCCGCCGCCGGCGCTGGGTGCACCCAGCGGGTTACTTCTACCATTACTATCGGCGACGACGGCCAATCCACCCCCAATACTGTTTCGCTGGTTGATAGTCCGATTGGTAATCCCGAGCTTGAACGTTGCAACTACGATATTACGTTCCCTCTACCAACAGGCTTTCGGCTGCTGTCACCACGAATTATCAGGTTGATAAGCGCCACAGCATCGACTGCTTCTGCCACCTATGGATTGTTTAACACTACTTTTCAGCCCATGGTCACTATTGCGGTTCCCGACCTGCAGGACAACACTGCTGGCGTCAACGACTACTCAGGCACCACCTTCAGGGTGACCTTTACCCCTGTCTTAAGTGCCCACGCTATGTGCACCCAGAGAGCCACATCTACCTTAACTATCGGAGGTGACGGCAGCTCGTCGGTAACTAGTTCTGTAACCTTATTTGATCGTCCTGCCGGAGTAACTGAGCGTTGTGAATATGACGTGACGTTCCCGGACTTTGTTCCTCGGTCGAGATTAGCTCCTTTGCTGTTGCAGCCTGGACATACCGCCACGATCACCGCCACTGATACTGCTACGGCTACCTACTTCGCGCGCATGACTACCTTCACCTCCACAGTCACCATCAACGTCCCCCAGACACAAGACCTCGTCGCTGGCATCAATGACTACTCCGGAGACACCTTTGATGTGACGTTCACCCCCGTCGCCAGTTCTGACGCGGGCTGCACCCAAACCGCCACCTCCACCGCCACTATCGGCAGCAATGGCCAATCCACCGCCCCCAGCGTTTCGCTGGTCGACCGGCCTTCTGGTGTTACCGCACGCTGCCAATATGATGTGGCGTTCCCGACTGTAGCTGGGCTGGTGTTGCTGGCCGGCTCCACCGCTACAGTGTCCGCCACAGTCCGGGCTGCTATAGCCAACTATGTCTTGCCAACCACCAGCACATTTGCCCCAACTATTACTATCAATGTCCCAGATATTGACGGCAGCACTGTCGGCGTCAACGCCTACACCGGCACTGAGTTCATGGTTGTTTTCACCCGGGTCTCCGGATCTGACTCAAGCTGCACCGTAACCGTCACCTCCACCGTTACTATCGGCAATGACGGCCAATCCACCGCTACTTCCGTTTCGCTGGTTGATCGGCCGACCGGAGTCACCGCCCGCTGTGAATACGACGTAGCCTTCCCCACCACTGCTGGCCTGACAATACAGCTCGGTGCCACCGCCACAGTGTCCGCCACATCCCTAGCCGCTTCGGCTACCTATCTCGCTGGCACTGTCTTCATCCCGACAGTCAGAATTGAAGTGCCACTGTTTGACGATGATGAAGATGATGCCAACGACTACTCCGGAACTGAGTTTGACGTTACCTTCACCCCTGTCGCTAGTTCTGACGCGGGCTGCGCTCAAACCGCTACGGCTACCGTTACTATCGGCGACGACGGCGCCTCCTCGGTAACTACCCCCGTTTCGCTGGTTGACCGGCCTACTGGTGTTACCGCCCGCTGCCAATATGACGTTGAGTTCCCGGATGTAACTGGGCTGGAGTTGCGGGCTGGCTCCACCGCCACGGTCAGTGCTACAGCCCGGAACGCTAGCGCTGTTTATTTCGCGTCCACTTCCAGTTTCACCCCGACAATTGCCATTGCTGTACCTCAGTTTGACGATGACAGCAACGACATCAACGATTTTTCCAGCACCACCTTTGACGTGACATTCACTCGTGTTTTCCTGGCTAACACCGGCTGCACCCAGACCGCTACGGCTACCGTTACTATTGGCGACGACGGCGCATCCTCGGTAACTACCCCCGTTTCGCTGGTCGACCGGCCTATTGGTGTTACCGCCCGCTGCCAATACGTTCTAACGTTCCCGACTGTAGCTGGGCTGGAGTTGCAGCGTGGTTGGACTGCCATTGTCAGTGCTGCAGCCCCGGCTGCAACGGCTACCTACTTCGAGTCCATCACCAGGTTCACCCCGACAGTAACCATTGTTGTGCCACTGTTTGACGATGACAGCAACGACATCAACGATTTTTCTGGCACCTCTTTCAGGGTGACCTTTAGACGCGCCTCGGGACATGGCGCTTGCACCTCTTCGAGGACCATTATCGCAAGAATTGGAGATGACGGCACCTCGTCGATAACTCGTACTGGAACCTTAACTGACCGCAGGCCTGGTGTTACCGCACGCTGCCAATACGACGTATTCTTCCCGCCGAATGTAGCTGGGCTGACTTTGCAGGCTGGCTTCACCGCTACAGTATCCCCTGACTCCCCGGCCGCTACTGCCACCTATTTCACACCCACCAGTAACTTCACCCCGACGGTTACCATCACGGTGCCTGACATTGACGACAACGTGGCTGGCACTAACGACTACTCCGGAACTGAGTTTGACGTTACCTTCACCCGTGTCTCCGGAGCCAACGCCGGCTGCACCCAGACCGCTACCTCCACGGCCACCATCGGCGATGACGGAGGCACCACTGCCACTACTATCATGCTGGTAGACCGGCCCACGGGGGTTACAGCCCGCTGCCAATACGACGTGGCGTTCCCGGAAGTAGCTGGGCTGGTGTTGCAGACCGGCTCCACCGCTACGGTCAGCGCGACTGCCCTCGCAGCCACCGCTACCTATTTCGCGCCCGCCTCTAGCTTCACCCCTACGGTTACCGTCATGGTGCCGGACATTGACGACACGACTGCTGGCACCAATGACTACTCCGGAACTGAGTTTGACGTTACCTTCACCCGTGTCTCGGGAGCCAACGCCGGCTGCACCCAGACCGCTACCTCCACGGCCACCATCGGCGACAACGGCCAATCCACCGCCACTGATGTGATGCTGGTGGATCGGCCCACGGGGGTTACAGCCCGCTGCCAATATGATGTGGCGTTCCCGGACGTAGCTGGGCTGGTGTTGCAGACCGGCTCCACCGCCACAGTCACAGCCACATCCCTCGCAGCTACCGCTACCTATTTCGCGCCCGCCTCTAGCTTCACCCCTACGGTTACCATCAACGTGCCGCAAACAGACGATAACGTGGCTGGCACTAACGACTACTCCGGAACTGAGTTTGACGTTACCTTCACCCGTGTCTCCGGAGCCAACGCCGGGTGCACCGCTACCGCTACATCCACGGCCACCATCGGCGACAACGGTCAATCCACTGCCACCGATGTGATGCTGGTGGACCGGCCCACCGGTGTAACCGCACGCTGTGAGTATGACGTCGCGTTCCCCTCCGCCACTGGCCTAGTCCTGCAAGCCGGCTCCACCGCCACAGTCACCGCCACCGCCTTGGCCGCCACAGCCACCTACTTCAGTTCGTTCGTGCCAACGATTACTATAAATGTCCCCCAAACAGACGATGACACTGCTGGCACTAACGACTACTCCGGAACTGAGTTTGACGTTACCTTCACCCGTGTCTCCGGAGCCAACGCCGGGTGCACCCAAACCGCTACATCCACTGTCACTATCGGCGACAACGGTCAATCCACCGCCACCACTATCTCCCTAGTGGACCGGCCCACCGGTGTAACCGCACGCTGTGAGTATGACGTCGCGTTCCCCTCCGCGACTGGCCTAGTCATGCAAGCCGGCTCCACCGCCACAGTCACCGCCACCGCCTTGGCCGCCACAGCCACCTACTTCGCGCCTACCACCAACTTCACCCCGACAATAACTATCACGGTGCCTGACATCCAAGACAACACCCCGGGCACCAACGACTACTCCGGCATTACCTTTGACGTTACCTTCACCCCCGTCGCCAACTCTGATGCCGGGTGCACCCAAACCGCTACATCCAATGTCACCATCGGCGACAACGGCCAATCCACTGCCACCGACGTCACCCTAGTGGATCGGCCCACCGGAGTCACCGCCCGCTGCCAATACAACGTGGCCTTTCCCGCCGCGACTGGGCTGGTGTTGCAGGCTGGCTCCACCGCCACAGTCACCGCCACCGCCTTGGCAACCACAGCCACCTACTGGGCGACCACCACCAACTTCACCCCGACAATAACTATCACGGTGCCACAGTTCGACGATGACAGTAACGACATCAACGATTTTTCCGATACCGAGTTTATGGTGGCTTTCACTCCTGTTGCCGACTCCGATGCCGGGTGCACCCAGACCGCTACGGCCACCGTCACTATCGGCGACAACGGCCAATCCACGGTAACCACTGCTGTTTCGCTGGTTGACCGGCCGACCGGCATAACCGACCGTTGCGAATATGACGTTACTTTCTCCACTCCTGCCGAGTTTGTGCTGCAGGCTGGCTCCACAGCCACCGTCACAGCGACGGCGGCGGCCGCTTCGGCTGTCTATCGGGCCTCCCTCACTAGTTTCAGCCCGGCGATCGAGATTGCTGTGCCTCAGTTCGATGATGACGGAAATAACGTCAAGGACTACTCAGGCGCCACCTTCAGGGTGACTTTCGCTCGCACGTCTGGAGCTGACACGAGTTGCACCCAATCGGCTGCCGTCACAATAGAAATCGGCGACGACGGCGTGTCGTCGGTAGCTAGCACTGGAACCTTGGTTGATCGCCCTACTGGGGTAACCGCGCGTTGTGAATATGACGTGACGTTCCCGGCCAGGGTTGTGAGGTCGGGATTCTTACCTTTGCTGCTGCAGCCCGGTGCTACCGCCACTGTCACCGCCGCTGATACTGCTATGGCTACCTACTTCGTGCGTACCACCAACTTCACCCCGACCATCACCATCGGTGTGCCCGACATCCAAGACACCACACCCGGCACCAGCGACTACACCGGCACTGAATTCGACGTAACCTTCACTCCCGTAGCCGACTCCGATGCCGGCTGCACCCAAACCGCTACGGCCACCGTCACCATCGGCGACAACGGCACCTCCTCGGTAACTACCACCGTTTCACTGGTTGACCGGCCGACCGGTGTTACCGCACGCTGCCAATACGACGTTGAGTTCCCTTCCGCTACCGGCCTGGTCCTGCAAGCTGGCTCCACCGCCACCGTGTCCGCCACCGCCTTGGCCGCGTCGGCTACCTACTGGGCGACCACCACCAACTTCACCCCGACAATAACTAT
>JAPYNY010000011.1 GCA_028283145.1 Candidatus Hopanoidivorans cymbastelae | reverse complement strand
GGGCCGGAAACGGACGCATCATTGCTTATCGCTGTCATCACTTATCGCAGTTGCATTGCCAGATATCGCTTTATCCAAGGTTAGTTGTCGTTGTGTCGCAGTTTGGGTTTTGCAGGTGGCAAAAAGCCAGCACAGCCAGTGCAGCCCCTGCCTTTTCCCAGAGCGGATGTAACATCAATACCAGAGTGAATGCAACTCCAGAAGAAATTACAGGCCGACTGTGCACCAGGTTTGGCGAAAAGCAGGGAAGGCACTTTGGGCAACAGTTGGAAGAAGCAGGAACACTTTTCGGCTCAGACCGCTACGAGGAGGCTCGCAAGCTGATTGAGCCTATAGCCAGACAAGCTCCCGAAATAGCAGAGGTGCGCGAGCTCTACGGTCTGGTGCTGTATCGGGAGCATGAGTGGCTTCCAGCCGCCAAGGAATTGGAAGCCTTCAATCAGATAGCAGAAACCACCGAGCAGCACCCGGTGCTGATGGATTGCTATCGGGCCCAGAAAAACTGGACTCAGGTAGCCAAGCTCTGGAAAGAACTACAAGATTCCCCGTCAAATCAGAGTATTTTGACTGAAGGGGTGATGGTAGTAGCCGGGGGTTTGGCCGACCGGGGAAAGCTAGTTGAAGCCATCAAGTTGCTGGAAGGCCATTTCCAAGAACTCTGGGGCCATAACCCGCCAAGCGGCACGCCCAAAATACCCAAGAGAACAGCCAAAAAGCTCAGAGCACAAAAACCGAGGGTGCTATACCAGTTGGCCGACCTCTACGACAGAGTCGGAGATGCCCCCCAAGCGGTTGCATTGTTCCACAAAATCGAAAAACTGACCCCGAATTTTCTAGATGTCAGGCACCGTCTAAAGGAGTTGGGCAGCGGTATTTGAAGCTGAAATCTGGGAGTTGGACGGCGGCTTGCGGAGCAGGCGTTTGAGGTAGCCTAAGCAAGCAAATACTTAGCCCAAATTTACTGCATTTGCGCGCCAAGAAGGTCGCCAAGAATGTAAGATGAAATAAGAGGGTTTTGGTAAGCTTCCAACCGCAAAGCAAGCTCAACTTTCACCAAGTCCAACGTTCAAAATCAATATGCTTGACATCAACCAAATTCGCCAGCTTCTGGGCAACCAAGCCGCCAGCTTGCTGGACGATTACAAGCCCAAGGTAAGCTCCGATAGGCTTACCCTGCCCAGCCCCGACACGGTTGAAAAAGTCTGGCTGCCAAGCGACAGATCGCCCCAAGTCTTGCGCAACCTCCAAAGCCTGCTGAGCCACGGACGTCTAGCTGACACAGGCTATGTTTCCATTCTCCCGGTCGACCAGGGCATTGAGCATTCGGCGGCGGCTTCCTTTGCTCCAAATCCAGATTATTTCGACCCGGCAAACATAGTTGAGTTGGCTATCGAAGGCGGATGCAACGGTGTCGCCACGACTTTCGGGGTGCTGGGCGTCACTTCGCGCCAATATGCCCATCGCATCCCCTATATCGTCAAGCTCAACCACAACGAGCTTCTGAGCTACCCGAATTCCCACGACCAAGTCATGTTCGGCTCGGTGCGCCAAGCCTTTGACCTGGGAGCCGCCGGTGTGGGCGCCACCATCTACTTCGGTTCGCAGGAATCTCGCCGCCAGCTTCAAGAAGTCTCCGTGGCATTCGCACAGGCGCATGAGTTGGGGATGTTCTGCGTTCTGTGGTGTTATACACGCAACCCCGCCTTCAGCACGCCCGAAGCTGACTATCACCTAGCTGCCGATGTTACTGGGCAGGCCAACCATCTGGGAGTTACCATCCAGGCTGACATCGTCAAGCAGAAGTTGCCTGAAACCAACCGGGGCTTTGAGAACGTCGGCTTCGGCAAGACCAGCCCGTTGGTGTATGAAGACATGACCAGCGACCATCCGATTGACCTGTGCCGCTGGCAGGTGGTCAACAACTACTCAGGCAAAGTCGGTCTGATCAACTCAGGCGGGGCTTCCTCGGGCGAAGGCGACATAGCCGAAGCCGTTGCCACAGCCGTCATCAACAAACGAGCCGGGGGGATGGGCTTGATTTCAGGGCGCAAAGCCTTCCAGCGCCCCAGAGCAGATGGCATCCATTTGCTGCATGCCATCCAGGACGTCTATCTTGAGCCCGAAATTACAGTCGCCTAGATACCTCGCCTAGCTTTTTATTCACTCTCTTCCAAGCCAGACGCCCGCCTACGCCAATCTACGCCCAACTGCGCTCATTGAATGTCGCTCTACTGAATGTGCCGCTGAATTCAGATTTGCTGCCATTGAATTGCCATTGAATTCAGACTTCTCCACGCTAAAATTTGTGAGATAATATAAACGCAAATATCGCCAATATCAACACCTAACACTAGGAAACATCCCTTGACAGACACCATCACTGAAATAGACCCTCTGCCCAACGCTTCTTTGGACGCTCCCCATCAAGCGCCAAGCCTGACCATTCGCTTTGCCGGCGATTCGGGAGACGGCATGCAGCTCACCGGAGACCGCTTCACTAGCGCCAGCGCCGTCTTCGGCAACGACTTGGCCACGCTGCCCGACTTCCCGGCTGAAATTCGCGCCCCGGCAGGAACCCTCTACGGAGTTTCCGCTTTCCAGCTGCACATCGGCGACCATGACATCACAACTCCTGGAGACGCTCCTAATGTGCTGGTGGCTATGAACCCCGCGGCGCTGAAGAGCGAGTTGGGGCTGATGGAGCTGGGCTCCACCGTCATCATCAACGAGGATGCTTTCACAGAACGCAATCTGGAGAAGGCCGACTACGAAGTCAGTCCTTTGCAAGACAGCACGCTTGACAACTATTCGGTCATTTTGGTGCCGATGACATCTCTCACCAAACAGGTTTGCAAAGAGTTGGACATCAAACCCCGCGATGCCGAAAGATCAAAGAACTTCTTTGCACTGGGGTTGGTTTCTTGGCTCTACGACCGTCCCGTTGATCCCACTTTGGATTGGGTCAAAGCCAAGTTTGCTGGCAAGGAGCAGGTCATAGCAGCCAATACCGCCGCTTTCAAAGCCGGGCACGCCTTCGGGGAAACGGCCGAACTTTCCGCCTACAAACAAGAAGTCAAGCCAGCCAAACTGCCATCCGGCACCTACACCAACATCAACGGCACGACAGCCTTGGGCTGGGGGCTTATGGCTGCCAGTCAGTCAGCCAAGCTGCCGCTGTTCATAGGGTCATATCCCATCACCCCGGCTTCCGACTTGCTGCATGAGCTGTCCAACCGCAGGGATTTCGGCATACGAACCTTTCAGGCTGAAGATGAGATAGCCGCGGTTTGTGCCGCCATCGGTGCTTCCTACGGCGGGCACATCGGGGTTACTTCCACTTCGGGCCCTGGTCTGGCGCTCAAGTCTGAAGCTATTGGCTTGGCGGTCAGCTTGGAGTTGCCTTTGCTGGTGGTAGATGTTCAGCGAGGGGGGCCTTCTACCGGTCTGCCCACCAAAACCGAGGCTTCTGATTTGTTGCTAGCCATGTTCGGCCGCCACGGGGAAGCCCCACTGCCTGTAATTGCAGCCTATAGCCCAACGCATTGTTTCACGATAGCCATAGAAGCAGTGCGCATAGCCCTCAAATACAAGACCCCGGTAATACTGCTCTCAGACGGCTACATCGCCAACGGCACAGAACCTTGGAAGCTGCCCGACCTGTCAAAGTTGCCTGACATCTCGGTGGGTTTCCATACCAAGCCTAATTTCACAGATGAAGAGGGACATGAGAAATATCTTCCTTACCTGCGCAACCCTGAAACCCTGGCCACGCCTTGGGTGATTCCTGGCACGCCCGACTTGATGCATCGCATAGGCGGTTTGGAAAAGGAAGACGGCACCGGCAATGTCTCCTACGATCCGATGAACCACGAGCGGATGACCATCTTGCGGGAGGAAAAAATCCAGGGCATAGCCACCGATATTCCGCCGACTTGGTTGGATGCTTGTGGCGACGAGGACGGCACGGCCGATTTGTTGGTGCTGGGCTGGGGATCTACTTGGGGTGCTATTGTCAGTGCCCTCCAGCGTTTGCGCAAAGCTGGACACAAGATTGACCACGCCCATCTGATTCACCTCAATCCTTTCCCTCGCGATTTGGGCGAGGTGCTGAGTCGCTACAAGAAGATTTTCATTCCCGAGATGAACCGGGGCCAGATGAACATGCTGATACGTGCGCGCTATCTGGTGGATACCATTTCCGTGACCAAAGTCAGAGGCTTGCCGTTTACAGGGGGATTCATCCAGAAGCGGATTTTAGAGATACTCAACGAAGAGAGAGGTATCAAATGACAACTGAGACATCAACTGAGACAAACGGCAGCACCGGCATGGCAACCGGCACCACTGGCAGCACCGGCATTGCCGACACTGTGACCGGGCTGTTGGGGGAAGTGCTGAGCAGTCGCAAGGAGGCTGCCGAACCACCTGTTACCACCAAAGCCGACTGGACTAGCGACCAAGAACCCCGCTGGTGCCCAGGTTGTGGCGACTATTCGGTGCTGACTGCCATTCAGTTGCTCATGCCTGAGTTGGGCGCTCGCATGGAAAACACGGTGTTCGTCTCGGGCATCGGCTGCGCGGCCCGCTTTCCCTACTATATGAACACCTATGGGATGCACACTATTCACGGGCGCGCGCCTGCTATTGCATCTGGTCTGGCGATGGCACGTCCCGATTTGGACGTCTGGGTGATAGGCGGCGACGGCGACTTGCTCTCCATTGGAGGCAACCATCTCATTCACGCTCTGCGACGCAACATCAATTTGAAGATTCTGCTGTTCAACAATCAGATTTATGGCCTCACCAAGGGGCAGTATTCACCCACTAGCGAAGTAGGCAAGGTTACCAAATCGTCTCCGCTGGGATCTCTGGCAGAGCCGTTCAATGCTATTTCGCTGGCGTTGTCGGCCGAGGCTACTTTTGTGGCTCGCACGCACGATATGGACAGAGCCCACATGCAGGAGATGTTCCGTAGGGCCTATGAGCACCACGGAGTTGCTTTTGTGGAGATTTACCAGAACTGCAACGTGTTCAATGACGGGGCGTTTGAGTTGATCACCAAAAAAGACAAGCGCCCGTCCATGCTGATCAATTTGAAGCATGGCGAGCCCATCCGTTTCGGGGAGAATATGGAAAATGGAGTGGTGCTGGAGAGCCACGACATCGTGAAGATCGCCAAGGTAGCTGACGTGGGGGAGTCGGCTGTTTTGGTGCATGACGAGAAGCAGGTGAACCCCTCCTTGGCACTGGCTTTGTCTCGGTTGGCTTCAGGGCCGTTCATGCCAACGCCGATAGGGGTTTTCAGGGCAGTTGACCGCCAGGAATATGCCGAAGAACTCAGCCGCCAAATCGCCTACAGTCAGGATTTGAAGAAGAACCCCGGCGACTTGGAGGCGCTGTTGTATTCGCGGGCCACTTGGGAAGTAACCTGAGATTGACCCGTCTCGATGCCCCGTCTAGACACGGAGTTGGTGAGCCGGGGTTTAGCCGCTTCCCGTCAAGAAGCTCATCGCTTGATTGAAGACCACAAGGTGGTGGTCAACGGCTCGATAGCTCTCAAGGCAGCCCGCCAGATTCGCTCTGGAGATTTGGTAGAGGTTAGCACCCCGCTTAGGTTCGTCAGCCGGGGTGGCGAAAAGCTGCAGGCAGCTTTGGATGCCTTTGGCATTTCGGTTGCCGGCAAGGACTGCTTGGACGTAGGCGCTTCCACTGGGGGTTTTACGGATTGCCTGCTGCAGGGCGGAGCCAAGCGAGTGCGGGCGGTGGATGTGGGGCGCAACTTGCTGCATGAACGCTTGCTGGCGGATGAACGGGTGGAAGTGTTTGACGGTGTGAATGTGCGCTTGGCAACGCCTGAGCAGCTAGGTGGCCCAGCCGAGTTGGTAGTGGTGGATGTTTCTTTCATCAGCTTGCGCACGGTCATGCCCCAGCTAGCTGTGCTCACAGCTGACGTGGGTGATTTGATAGCACTGGTAAAGCCTCAGTTCGAAGCGGGCAGAGCCGAGGTGTCCAAAGCCAAGGGTGTGATCAAATCATCTGAAACTCACCAGCGAGTCCTAGCGGAAGTGGCAGCCTCTGCCACTAAAGCTGGTTTTTCAGTGCAAGGCACTATCCCGGCCCCCCAGCGCAGCCCCTCCAAAAACCAGGAGTTCCTGCTGTACGCTGTCATGTCTGTATAGCCAATTCAACCAATTTTTTATTGTCCAAACTTGCTGCAGTAAGATGATAGCAACAATTTTCAGATGCCAGAACTGTCTGAAAATACTAAACTCTTAAATTATGGCAACCTCCCTAATAGCTGACATAGCACCCAGGCATCCTATTGCTGATTTGACCATCTCGGATGGTTATGAGCTCCATAGGCAAACTGGCTTTACAGTGAGCGATATCAGATTGGCACCAGTTGTTAGGGAACTGCAGCAAGTTGCTCATAATGCATTTCCAGATTCAGACGAAGCACTGCTCCGGGCACCGTTAAGCGATATTTCATATTGCCTATATGCGACACCTGAAGGAACTGGTATTATGGAGTCCTTAATAACCCAAATGAAACAAGAGGAAGATCAAAAAAATTTATCTATGCCAAGAGCAATTGAGTATAAACTAAGGACATTGATGTACGACAGATATTTGGTGTATGACAAGGGTATTTTTGAATCAGACGAAAATTTGGCAATTAAAGCTATAGCTTGGATTTGGTCTAATAAAGAAAAGTCATATGAGGAATATAGGAAAGAAGTAAAGTCTTGGGAAGCTGAAAAGTTTTTTGTTGACTTGATCGATAAGTATGTTACAAACATTTATAATAGAAACAGGAAATATACAGATTATACTACGCAAAAAAGACTGCCCTTTTTTAATTTTGAGCATTTGGAAAGGCAAATAACTATTGCAGAAGAAAAATTTTGTTGGAATCAAATATTAAATTGGGCAAAAGAGAAACTGCCAGATAATGCTGAAAATGTTACCATTGGTGATATATGTGAATGGTATGGAATGTTTAAAAAAATTGGAGAAGAATCAGATAATATGTGTGAGTATAGAGAATTATTTTATCTGTATTTTGGCTATTAGTCAAGTCTATTGCTTGCTATCATTCTTTGTGATGCGACGTGTGCCCTTGCACTTGGGGTAGTTGGAGCAGCCGTAAAATAGCCCATATCTGCTCTCTCGCTCTACCAGCATGGCACCGCATTTGGGGCAGGGGGGAGCAGGGACGCCGCTAACGGGGGACATTTTGCCCTCTGCGTCAATGCAGTTCTCGCTCACTATGGCTTGTGCAGTGCTTTGCCCGTTGCGCCCGAGTGCAATTACTTCTTTCACAAACGAAGACGGATATGAACGGGGTGCCAGCAGAAAGACCTTTTGCCTAGCACGAGTCAGTGCCACATAGAACAGGCGACGTTCCTCAGCGAATTCAAAACGCTCTGGCACAGGTCGCACAAGATTCAACAGAGAGTCGTCATTTCGCTTGCAGGGGAAGCCACTGCGCCCGACTTCCATCCCCACCACAAAGACATAATCCGCCTCCCTACCCTTCACCTTATGAACAGTTGAGAATTCAATATCTAGATGCTCCTTGAATTGCTTCCGCCAATTTCCCAAATCCTCCGGTTTTTGATGGTTGTAGCGCCCCAGAATGAAGACGCTTGCCGGCTTGCCGTTGGCTGCAATCTCGCCAAGTTGCTGTCTGATGAACTGGCTGGTTACGTCACGCTGGGTGTAATAGACCACATTCACCACCGACGCAGTGGTCTTGTCGCTGGTAGTTACGTCTTTGCGCATCTGAGCTGGATTAGCCGAAATGAAACCAGTGGCAAGATCGGTAATGCCTTTGTTGGAACGGAATGTCTGGGTGAGGCGATTGGTGGCGGTGAAGCCGAATTCCTCCTCAAAGCCAGTCATGATGTTGATGTCGCTGCCAGCAAAGCGATAAATTGACTGCCAGTCGTCTCCGACAGCAAACAATGTGCAATCCGGGTTTTGCGCCAGCAACGCCTTCACCAGCCTGGCACGGTTTTGGGAAATATCTTGAAACTCATCTATCAGCACCAGTTTGAAAGAATGGCGGAGAAGGTTTTCGTTCAGGCATTCAGCGGCTTGGCTGATCATGTCTTCAAAATCAACTTCCCCTCGGTCTCGTAGCTTGCCTTCATAAGCTCTTCTCACAGACTCCATGATCCCAAGAAACAGCTTGGCCCGCAGTTTTGCGTAGCCCTTCAGCTGGCTGGCTTTTGCTTCCAAGTCCAGCATGGTCAGCCTTGAAGATTTCCAGTGCCGCAGAAATTCTTGGATGAGTTGGTGGATGGGCGTGATGGTCTGCTCTCCCAAGGCTGCTTCAATCTCACCTCTGGAACGCTGCCCCGAACAATCAATGCCGTGCCGTTCCAACTCTGACCGTAAGTGGTTGAATATTGCGCCTCGGTCAAACATCTCTGAGTGGGTTTCAATCATGGTTGTGCCGCGACTGCGGTGCTGTTCCCGTTTCCATTCAACTCCCTGCCTGTAGTCTGTCTCAAAATAGCTGGGCGGATTGCCCGCAGCGTCCAAAGCGAAGTGTTCGTGATAGATGCCGGCATCGGGGTAATAGAAATCAGGAGTGTATTGCCTGTGCCCCTCAGTTGCCGCGGCAAACGGATAAGGTGCCTCATACTGATAGTTCACCTTGTGAAGATAGAGCCAGTTGGCAATGGCCAACTCCTGCAGCGAGCGCACCCATTCCCCTTGGATAGTTGAGACCCCCCAATGCTCTGTGTCTCTAGTCTTGGCGCCAGCTGATTCCAGATACAGCTCGTAGTCGTTTTTTGACTTGAATTCATGTTGCGGCCTCATGTCATAGCTGAAACACAAGCGCATCGCCCAATAGTGTTGGGCAAAGGATGCTTCCACAGACAGCAGTTCTTCAATCAGCGCCTCCCATTTGCTATTGGAAGCCGAGCTTTCGCCTAGGTTACCTGTCCAGTCAGCCGCCGAGGGCTTGCGACTTTGGGTTTTGCCGATGGTGTCAAGACCGAACTTGTGGAAGGTTGATACCGACACATCTTCGGCGGTTGCACCCAGCTGGCTGGTCAGTCTGTCTTGCAACTCTTTAGCAGCTTTGCGGTTGAACGCCAGCACAAGAATCTCTTCAGGTCGGCAAAATCCCGTTTCCAGGGCATAGCCCACCTTGCCGACCACGGCCGACGTCTTGCCCGAACCGGCTGCTGCCACCAGCAAGTTGCAGTCCTCCATTTCAATGGCTGCGCGCCGTTGCTCATCTGTGAGCGGCTGGTGTTCAATATTGTCGAAGAATTTCTGCTTTAGACGAAGCTCTTTAGCGATAAAGCTGTGGTTGTGTTCAGTTCTGCCTTGGTGTCCGCCCTGCATGATTGTGCGATACTTGCGCCAAGTTTCCAACTTCTGGAATTGTGGTTTGAGTTGGGCTGAATCCAGCTGATCCAGCAGTTCCAATCGCTCCAGCAAGTCCAATGCTGCATCCATCTCATTTTTGTTGGGTAGTGAGTTAAGCCACATTTGGAATCTGCGGTTGGAAACATATATGTTGAAGTCGTAAGGAGATGCGGTAGGCAAAGTTATATTTTCAAGGAGAGACCGGATTGCGTCTATGTATGGTTGCTGCTTTGACATGGAAAAAGTCTTGTTTACGTCTGCTAGTTGAACTGTGTTGCGAGGACAGGGCAGCACGATAGCTTCCCCGCTGGTGAGTTTCAGCACTAGCTTCTTGTTGCTGAGTTTTGAAAATTCCTTGATGGACAGGTAGCCAATTTCTTGTTTGCGTTTTTTGTGCTGCAGCGTCAATGATGATTTGCCAAAGGTGAGGCTCCAGCTTGACCAGCCCAGCAGCAGCCACTTGAGCCAAGTCCACAATCCTGGTGGTCTGGTAACTGAGTAATCTGGCTCTGGGAGATCTGGGTCGGTGTGGTCCGGCTTTGAATTGTGCGGCTCGGGGTGGTTTGGCTCTATGCGGTCCGGCTCTAGCATTATGCAAGGTTAGGTTGGCTAGCTGTCGCAGTGGTTGATTAAGCAGGATTCGGCCTGCGGACGACGCGGCGAAGCTGTTCCAAAATCTTTTCTGGGTCTGCCGCCAGATCCACAGTCAAGACACGGAAGCGGTGTCCCTGCATAACGATATGTTCATCAACTTCGCCCTCAATGGCTGGATAGAGCAGAACTCCTTCCGCATTTGGATGTTCGTCACGCTGCGACATGACATAGGTATAGATTTGATACAGATCAGTGCTTCTTAATTTAGGTTGGCCGTGTTGATTATTCACAGTAATGCGCTTGAACTTGGTGTCAATCACAATGCGCCTGTCCAACTCGTGATTTACAAGAGTGATATCTGTCTCCATTGCCGGCCAAAGAGGCGTCAAACCTGATAAGTTTTCCTCAGTTGGCCAAGAAAGTTGCTCACTATGAGTAGCTTTCCAGCCCTGTGTCTCAGAATCAATGGCAAAAAATCCATAGACAGCTTGCTCAAACAGCCGCCGTAGCCACTGGTCGTCTTTTTTGATGTTAGGCGTAGGCACCTTGCCGGCTTCTTCCGTCGGCAGTGCCAGCGCAAAGGCAAACTTGGCCAACTCAACCATAGGGCGGTCGGTGGCATCATGGCGCCCAAAATTACCTATTTCAGGCGAGTTGGGGGCAGGTGCAGGTGCTAAAACTCCCATTTCATGCATTGTCCTAGACAACTGGCTGCATCGCTTGGCAAGGTTGGTTGCCTGCATTTTGAATTTTTTACTGGTTCTGCCCTGCAACGAATACCGGCTGTTGGAAGTCGTCAACAAAGCAGCCGATCTCTCCAGTCCTGCCCTCACAAATCTATTGCGAGGGGTGTCAAAAACAAAATCGTGATAACGGCAGGCAATACGCCCTTGCTGCATCAACTGGCGGGATTCCGTGGCAACCAAGTCAATACGGCCCCGCACCCGCGACAGCACAGCCTGGGTGGGCACATAATCGCGATTTAGTTGCCGTCGCAGGCGCTTTCTCACTTCATTGGCAAGTAATTCTGCCACCAAAAAGCAAATTTCGTTAGGAGGGTTTTCCCATCGCATGTTTTCGTCGGGTAGCAAACGCTCCTGCTGCCAGAAGGGGAAGGCGTAGAGCAGAAGCAGCCATATATTTTTGACAGGAATGCGCTCAGTGGGCGTTGTCACCATTTCTGCTTCCTCAGCAGAATCCTGAGCTAAATCAGTCCCAGGTTCTGCTGTCAAATCCGTCTCCAAAACCGCTCATTGCAAACTGCCAGTCTTTATAGACTGCTGAAGAATTTGTCAGGGAAAACTTCTGAGCTCTTGGTGAATGCCTGCCAAGCATCTTTCAACTCAACAGGGGAGTCGTACCAGTATTCTTCTAGCAGGGGGTATATTTCGGTTTCTGCGACCTGTTTGAACCATTGTTTTGTTTGGTCGTCGCCAGTGTTCATTGTTTCTGGAGGTGTAGGCTATGTTCATTGTCCCGATGATGTAGAGGTTAGGGGGCACATAAAAACTTTTGTTCCCGTCTTGGTCTGAGTAGGTGAGTTCAATGGCGTTAGCCTCGTTCCTCTTGTCCGCCTCCATGAGAGTTAGCAGTTCACCGAAAATCATAGCTGGATTACCACGGTTGATTTCTTCAATAACAACCACGTATTTGTGATCTGGGTCTATGGCAGCAGCTTCAGCAACTTCCATGAAAACCCCGTTTACCACTTCAAGCCTGCCGTCTTGGTTGGGGCGGAAACCACGCACAAAATCCTCATAAGACATATTGGGATGGAACTGGACTGATTTGATCTTTTCGCTGTCAATGTTGCCTACCAAAGCGTATGCTACGCGTTTCGCCAGCCATGTTTTACCGGTGCCAGGCGGCCCTTGCAGAATCAAATTTTGCTTTATATTCCAGCTGTCTATGATGTCCTGAAGCCTCTCCGCTGGCAAGAAGCAGCCGTCTTTCACAATTGAGTTGACGTCGTATATGGGCGGACCAACCGGGCGATTTCCGCCTCGTTTTTTAGGTTTTCTATGTTGCCATGATTGCCAAGCTAAATCAGGGAAGTCGATGAATAGCGGGTCTGGGCCTTGCGTAAGCAAAGCCAGCTCATCTCGCCATTCCAAGTATTGAAAACCATCAAATTTATTGGGAATTTCAACACCAAGACTTGGTTTCAGATAGGCTTGTGTATGTTGGTCAAGCGACGGGAAGAACTGGGGAAAAGCCCAATACAAGGCCATTGAAAGCTTTACTTCAGCAACATATTTGACATCTTTTGCATTATCAAAGGCTCTGCAAAACTCTGCCCTTGATTCTGGGTTGAGAAAATTGGCGTTGACACATTTATCAGCTATTTCAAGTAAGTTCCACAGCGTATCAATGTCCTCTGGATTGCGTTCATATTCAAAGGGGTAAAAGTATGATCGAAATGTTGGAGCTGTGGGCAAGCCATCAAAACCAAGGTCTGCTGGTGCCACGACTCCAAACGCACGTGAAAGTGACAGAGCTATAGCGCGCTTTTTCATTTTGCTTACAGGGCGATTGAACAAGGCAAAAACAGAAAATGGGTCAATGTCTTCCAGAGGGAGCCGCTCACCATCTGGAGACTTCCTGTCATGAAAGTTTTTGGCATCGTCGTCCCCCAACGCTCCATAGATCTTTTGCAGCAGCTCGGGGCGCCTATTCTTGTAGGTCAGTAACTCTTGGGCAAATTGTTCATAACAGGGTATCCAGTTGAAGTTAGGTGTTTGTGTCATAGTTGGCTCCGTTAGCAAGATAGCTGGGCAGACAGAGAATCAGCGTGCGCCAAAGCCCATATCGCAAATGCCATCTTAGCTTCATGAGCCAAACATTTGAGGTGGGTTGTGACAGCATCCAATCAACTGGGATTTTGGCCGGGTGGCCCATGCAGCGGGGCATAGCCTGCGCCCAAGCTCACGTAACTAGGAAAGAAACCAGTCAAGGCTACGGAGTCTGGGGCAAAAAAGTTGCTTTGTTTGACGTTTCCAGCAAAGTACGTTAGACAAATACTTTTGTTTAACGCAGGCAATAAACAATAGCTCCTAAACCTTACCAACCTGGAGCATTGCCTCAGAAGGGCTTAGATTTGGCAAGTCTGCTAACGCTTTCTGCTGATTGTCCTACCCCTGAAGACTTCGGCTTAAGGCAGTTCAAAACAGACGTTTTAGAGGTCTTTGTCTTCAAGCCCCATCTGCTTCATCAGAGCGGACTGTGTTCCCTTTCTGAGGTCTTTATTCCCGTGGATTGGGATATGAACAACAGTTTTCCCATCGGGGCTTATATATTTGTGGTGGCTACCCCTTGCTCCGCCAAATTTCCACCCCCTTTTGCGGGCTATGCTAGCGAGATGTTTACCACTTATAGCTTTCAACTGGCCAGTGCCGTGGTGGAAGCTATTTGAAGTTCTGGGATGTGAATTGGCTCAATGTGCGCTTTTCCCATCGGGTGGAAAATCGAGGTTTGAGGATTGTCAAAGGCAAGTTCTGCGGATTCTTTGATGTTCGCTATTGATTCACCCCAGCTGTCGCCACAGGAAAAACACCCATCTATGGCAGGCACTTCACAGAAATAACCGACAACCTTTTGCCCCTCTAATTCTTCAGTGATGACCGCAGACAAAACTTCAGAGTGATTTTCGGGTTGTATTTCTACTATATGTGACTTGCCCATCTGGGTAATGACCTCTTCAGCTTGGGTTTCAGTCAGCATCTGAACAGCTTTCTCCTTAGCTGCTTGTTGTGCCTTCTCAGGAGTTCGCCCTTCTCCCCAGCACCCACGTATCCGTGGGATTTGCGCCACATAACCTTTGACTGGCTTAGTTATTTCACTGACAACAGAATCAAGTAGCATGCTAGAGCTTTGCCTTTCTTCTTGCATTGTACCACACTCTAAATTTTCTTCCCACCAGCCGATCCCCGCCAAAATTCAATACCTCAATGTAATCTTAGCTTTGTGCCCCAGATAGACCTGAGAAAAGCTCTGCTCATAGTCCATCCTCTGCAGGAGGCTGCCCAAGGCAGCGCCGAACAAATCAGCCAGTGGTTCCACAGCCAAGGCGTTGAGGTGGACACCCTGAACCTAGCTGAGCACCCTGAGTCCGCCGACCTGGAAATCAACAACCTGGCCGATGTGGATTTAGCAGTCAGCTTGGGGGGAGACGGCTGCATGCTGAGGTCGGTGCTGCTGGTCGGAGATGCTGATGTGCCTGTGTTGGGTGTCAACTACGGCAGGCTGGGCTATCTCACCGAAGTGGAATCTGAAGAGGCCCTGGGCGCGCTGGAAAAAATCCAAAGCGGCAACTATGCCTTACAGGAGCGCATGAGGCTGTCGGTGGTCTTGGAGCGAGCCGACGGCACCAAAGCCAAGCTGGGCGATGTGCTCAACGAAGCCGTGCTGGAAAAGCAGCAAAGCGGCCACACCGTCCAGCTAAGCGTGTGGGTGGATGGGGAATTCTTCACCACTTACGTGGCCGACGGCATCATCATAGCCACGCCCACTGGCTCCACCGCCTACTCGATGAGCGCGCGCGGGCCGATTGTGGCACCTTCCAACGAAGCCATCCTGTTCACCCCTGTATCGCCCCACATGATCTTTGACCGACCGCTCATCCTGCCGCCAGATGCCACCATCCGCCTGGAAGTTTTGCCCAACCGCATAGCCCAAACAGCCACAGACGGGAGACGCCAGCCCGACCTTTATCCCGGAGACAGCCTCATCTGCAGGCGTTCGGCTCACCCGGCGCGGCTGGTTGCTTTCTCTGAGCGCTTGTTTTTTGAAGTGCTGAAGCAGAAGTTTGACTTGAATGACCGCCTGGGCAGCAGCTATGACGGCTAGCTGGTGTGGCGCAAATGGTGGGAAAAGTGGGTTGGCGCGTCTAGCTGGTGTGGGCGACAAGCTTGACTGGGCTGGTGCAACAGGCTGGTGCAACAGGCGGTCAATAAGCTGCATCAACAAGACAGATCATCAACAAGACATAAGGTATTCGTATGCTGGCTGAAATCGCGGTTCGCAACTTGGGAATCATCCGGGAGTTGAGCGTCCAGCTGGACAACCAGATGACGGTTTTGACGGGGGAGACCGGGGCTGGCAAAACTCTCATCACCCAAGCAGTGGCATTGCTGCTGGGCGGTAAAGCGGAAGCCGTGCTGGTTGGGCCTTGGAGCGAGGAAGCCGAAGTGGAGGGCAGGTTTTTTGTGGGCAGTGGCTTTGACGTGGGTATGAGCGGCACGGACATAAATGGGGGAGATGCAGGCGCAGACGTGGTCAGTGAAGCGGGTAGGGGTGACACAGCGGACGGAAGTGACGAAATGGCCCCCAACGAAACCGAACTCATCGTCAGACGGGTGATTTCAGCCAAGGGCCGCCCCAGAGCCTACATCAACAACCAATTGGCCGCCGCCAAAGCTCTCACAGAAACTACGTCTCACCTCATTGACTTGCACGGGCAGCACCTGCATCAGTCGCTGCTGCGTCCCGCAGCTCAACGAGACGCCCTAGACAGCTACGGCAATATAGACACCGCTCCATGGCGTCAAGCCAGGCGGAAGTTGGCTCAGTTGTCAGAACGCCTGGCTCAGCTAGGGGGCGACGAGCAGGCTAGGCAGCGTTCCATTGACATGTTGCGCCATCAGATAGCTGAAATCGCACAAGCCCAGTTGAACGACCCAGACGAAGAGACCTATCTGGAAGCCGAGGAGAAGTTGTTGGCTGAGGCAGCCGAGAGCATAGAAGCCACCAAGCAAGCAGCCTATATCTTGGGCGGAGACGGCGAAGCCTCAACGGCGCTGATTGAAGCCAACTCCCTGCTGCAGCGTTTTGAATCGCTGACCAAGCCAGCCAATCGCCTCCAACAACTCCACAGCGAACTGGCCGATCTGGCAGAAGAGTTGCGCCACCACGCAGACACCTTGGAAGCCGACCCGCAGCGCCTGGAGCAAATCGTAGCCAGACGGAATCTACTGGTTGAGCTGCGCCGAAAATATGGCCACACCCTGGAAGAAGTCATGGCTTTTGCCCGCACAGCTCAAAACGAGTTGGCGGAGTTGGAGTCGGTAGAGCAAACCCGCACCCAAGTGCTAGCTGAAATCGCAAGCACCACAGCCACACAGCAGCAGCTAGCCGATGAAATCAAGCAGGCCCGCCAAGTCGCAGCCAAGAAACTGGGTGCTGAGATCCAGTCCCGCTTGGCCGAGTTGGCCCTGCCCCGGTGTCGCTTTGAGGTAGTGGTTGGGGAAAAAGGCGAAGTGGAGTTTTTGTTTTCGGCCAATCCTGAGGTGGCTCCGGTCTCGCTGCGCAAAGTGGCTGCGGGCGGCGAGCTCTCCAGGGTGACTTTGGCCTTGCAGCTGGTCTGCCACAGCGCCCCGGCAACAGTCATTTTTGATGAAGTGGATGCAGGCGTGGGAGGTACTGCCGCGCTGAGCGTGGGGGAGGCGTTAGCTCAGATGTCCAGCACCAGACAGGTGATTGTGATTACCCACCTGCCCCAAGTGGCCGCTTTCGCCAATCAGCATTTCAGAGTGCTCAAAACCACGCCAGGCGAAGCATCCGACTTGCCATCGGACGTCAGCGTCTGCAAAGTGCAAGGCGGAGCCAGGCAAGAGGAGATAGCGCGCATGCTGTCAGGTTTCCCCGACAGCCAGACAGCCTTGGAGCATGCCCGTGAGTTGCTGGAGCAGTGTGCGCATACCACTCCCACAATACGCCAGTAAATGTGCCATTGACAAATCCGCCAAGATTGAAGCAACTCAAAACTTACAAGCTAAGATGAAATCCCGTGAAGGTCTCTGCTGACCGAGACGGCAAAAGCCGGGATGTGAAGTTCATCTTTGTGACGGGGGGAGTTTCCAGTTCCCTCGGCAAGGGCCTGACGGCTGCCTCCTTGGGGCGATTGCTGAAGGCGCGGGGGATTTCCGTGACGATGCTCAAGCTGGACCCCTACATCAATATAGATCCGGGCACTTTGAACCCGTTTGAGCACGGCGAGGTATTCGTTACCGAAGACGGAGGCGAGACCGATTTGGATCTGGGGCACTACGAGCGCTTTATTGACGAGCACCTGACCAAGAATTCCAACGCCACCACAGGCTCCATTTATTTTGAGGTCTTGGCAGCCGAGAGGCGGGGGGATTTTCTGGGCAAGACCGTGCAGGTCATTCCCCACATCACTAATGAGATCAAAAGGCGTATCCGCCGGCTGGCTACCGATGATATAGACGTGGTGATTACAGAAGTCGGCGGAACTGTAGGCGACATTGAGATTTTGCCGTTCTTGGAAGCCATTCGCCAGTTTCGCCTGGAGGTGGGGCGAGACAATGTGAGCTTTGTGCACGTGACTTTCGTGCCTTACATGGGGCCGACAGGCGAGCAAAAAACCAAACCCACCCAGCATTCGGTGACCGTGCTACGCAGCAGCGGTGTCCAGCCCGATGCCATCGTGTGTCGCAGCGACCGCCCGCTGCCTGAAGACCTCAAGCTGAAGATTTCAAACTTCTGTGACGTTTCGGCATCGGCGGTGGCCAATGCCCCTGATGTCGAAAGCATCTATGAAATCCCGCTGGTCTTTCACGAGGAGGGGTTGGATCGGGTGGTCTGCCAGCGACTGGGGCTTGAAGGGAGGCCCGACTTGACGGCGTGGAAGCAGGCCCTGAGCAGTTTGAAAGACCCGCAGGAAACCACGCGGATTGCCATCGTGGGCAAGTATGTGCGCTTGCATGACGCCTATCTTTCGGTGGCCGAAGCTCTCAGCCATAGTGCAGCCCAGTGCGGGGTGGGTTTGGAGTTGGAGTGGGTGGATGCCGAGCTGGTGTTGCCGTCGGGCGAGCTAATGCACCAGGCTGTTACAGGGGTCAATTCCCACACCCCTTCCCTGCCTGATTTTGATGGCATTGTCTTGCCCGGGGGTTTCGGGCCGAGAGGTATAGAAGGAAAGACCAACGCCGCCCATTTCACTCGTGTTTATGAGATTCCTTGCTTGGGCTTGTGCCTGGGCATGCAAGCCATGACCATCGAGTATGCTCGCAACCAACTGCAGCTTCAGGCCGCTTCTTCCACCGAACTGCATCCTCAGACGACGCTGCCGATTATCGACCTCATGCACGACCAGCGAGATCTAAAAAACTTGGGCGGGACAATGCGGCTGGGCGCATATCCAGCAGTGCTGCTGGAGGGGTCGGCGGTGGCTACAGCTTACGGGGTCACAGAAGTTTCAGAGCGACACCGCCATCGCTATGAGTTGACCACGGAGTGCTATGCTGCTCACCTTGACGATGGGGATTTTATCGCTTCGGGAGTTTCGCCCGATGGCAAGCTGGTTGAGTTCATCGAGTTGCGGGGGCATCCTTATTGGGTGGGCACCCAGGCTCATCCTGAATTCAAAAGCCGTCTCAACAAGCCGGCCCCTCTGTTCACAGCCTTCATGCAAGCTGCCAAGGAGCGTTCTCGTGCCAGGGCGCCTCGTCTCTTCGGGCAGGAAAGTCAGCCCCTTGGGGTTTGATGTTCTGGGGTTTGATGCTCAGCTGGGCTAGCTTGGTGTCACCCGCTCCGATTGTCAGACCTGCTCGCCCGACCTGAGCGATGTCTGAGCCTGAGCCCGCACCCGCTCCCGAGTCTGATCCCGAGGCCAAGTCCGACCCTAAGCCCCTTCCCTTTGAAGTAACGGATTTTCTCAACTACAAGGCTGTAGAGCAAGGCCGGGCGTCAGCCACGGTCAGCTCCTATCGTCTGGACTTGACCGCCTACTATCAGTTCCTCCAGGAGCACAACAAAGACTTGCACTCGGTCTCAGCCAGCACCATTGCCGACTATGTGCGTCTGCAACAAGCGCTGGGGCGTGCCCAGGCTTCGGTGTTCAGGTCGCTGGTGGCTGTGCGTGGCCTTCATCGCTACATGGCGGTGGAAAATATGCGCCCGGATGACCCCGCCAGAGAGGTGGAGGTGCCGCAGGTGCCTAGAGGTCTGCCTAAGCCGCTCAGCGAAACCGAGGTGATAGCCCTGATAGCAGCCGTGGAAGGGGACTCGCCCACTGCCTGGCGCGACAGGGCTATCTTGGAGGTGCTGTATGGTGCCGGGCTTCGGGTGTCGGAACTGACTGGCTTGAGCTTGGTCGACATCGACATGCAAGACCGCTTGATGCTGGTGTTGGGGAAAGGCTCCAAGGAGCGTATAGTCCCCGTCGGCAAGATGGCTTTCCGTGCGCTAAAAGCCTGGTTTGATCCCACGGCCAGAGGAGTGATGGAGCCAGAGCAGTGGCGCTCAAGCGACGATGCGCAAGCTGTTTTTTTGAACCGCTTCGGGCGCAGGATCAGTCGTCAAGGAGCTTGGGGGGTGGTCAAAAAGCACGGCCTGGCAGCGGGGATCAGCGCCAAGCTGTCGCCTCACACGCTCAGGCATTCTTTCGCTACGCACATGATGGATCACGGGGCCGACGTGCGCACCCTGCAGGAGTTGCTAGGGCACGCCTCGGTGGGCACCACGCAGATTTACACCCAAGTCTCAGCGGCCCATCTGCGCTCGGTATATGAGAGTTCGCACCCCAGGGCGTTAGGCTAAAATTCAAGCGCAGACAGTCCGCCGATAGCCCGCTAGCCGCTAACACTTCTGCCACCTAACTAGTTGACACACTGGAGGAGAAATGTCAGACAACTCCCATCGCAATGGATCCCACTCCAAAGGCACCCAAAGCGTCATCCCCAAAATCATTAGCGTGGACGACCACTTGGTGGAGCCGCCACATCTGTGGCAAACCTGGCTGCCCGAGAAGTTCAAGCAGCGCGGCCCCAAGGTGGAGCGCCGCCGGGTGGGCGACATCAAATATGTCGGCGGCCCGAAGATGTATGAATACGACCTGGACGCCCCCGACGCTCCTTGGGGCGATGTCTGGTTTTACGAGGATTTGGTTTATCCCAACAAGCGCCATGTGGCAGCCGTCGGCTTTGACCGAGACGACATGGAAGCTGTGCCGATCACTTATGAAGAGATGCGCCCCGGCTGCTATGACCCCAAAGCCCGAGCCGAAGACATGCGCATGAATCACGTGGAGTTGTCGTTGTCGTTTCCCACCTTTCCCCGATTTTGCGGCCAGACCTTTGCCGAAGCCAGCGATAAGGAGTTGGCTCTGGCTTGCGTCAAGGCTTACAACGATTTCATGGTGGAGGAATGGTGTGGCGACAGCGATGGGGTTTTGGTGCCGCTGTGCCTCATTCCTCTGTGGGATATAGACGAAGCCGTCAAGGAGGTGCGGCGCAATGCGGAGCGCGGCTGCCGGTCGGTCTGTTTCAGTGAGATTCCAGCCAACTTGGGGCTGGCGAGCATCCACACCGGCTACTGGGATCCCTTCTTTGCGGTGTGCGAGGAGACCCGCACTGTGGTGTGCATGCATATAGGCTCCTCCTCCAAGATGCCTGCTACGTCTGCCGATGCGCCTCCTGCCGTGGCTGCCACCTTGAGCTTCAACAACGCTATGGCTTCCATGAGCGATTTCTTGTTTTCGGGTGTGCTGGTGCGCTATCCCGACTTGAAGATTGCCTACTCTGAAGGGCAGATGGGCTGGGTGCCTTATATCTTGGAGCGCGCGGACGATGTGTGGTCGGAGCATCGTGCTTGGGGCGGCGTGAAAGACATCGTGCCCGAGCCGCCCTCAACCTATTACTACCGCTGCATGTATTCCTGCTTCTTCCGCGACCGCCACGGGCTGGATTCTATTGACAAAGTGGGCCGAGACAACGTGACGTTTGAAACCGACTACCCCCACACCGACTCCACTTGGCCCAACACTCTGCAGGTGGCTGAAGATATGATGGGGCACCTGCCGCCAGAGTTGATTTGGAAGATTGTGCGCGGCAACGCCGCCCGGATGCTGGATATGGAGTTGGACGACCAGCCTGTGGGTGTGTAAACGCGGTTTTCAGATGCGGGGGGAGGGGGTGCCATCTTGGGTAATTCGCATACCACTACGGGAATGTGATGGTCAGAGCCTTTGGGAACTTAATCGGTGCTGCCCAAGTCTAAAGGCATATGATACGCAAAACGCATACCTGCAGAAATTCCAGTTCCAGCTGGCTGGCAGTCAGCTTGGCTGCTCGCATTGCAGCAGCGGGGGTTACGCTTGCGCTTTTGGGAACTGCTTGTTCTGCAGGCACTGACTCCAGCTTGGAAGTGGTTGCCAATGATGGCCCAGCGGCTTCCACCGACAGGATCGTCCATATGTTTGATGGATGGATCGAAAATCTCGATCTTGACACAATTGCTATGGAAGTGCGCCAACTGCCGTTGGACAAAGTCAGTTTCAGATCGCCTTATTGCAGGCCAGATGAAGACTGCGGGCCTTACATCGTAGAGTTGCGAGACGCCGCAGGTGCGAAAGTAGCCGAAGTGCCCTTAGAGGTTTCTGAGTATCATTGGGATGGCACGGACAGGGACGGCAGAGGAACTGGCGGTCACACCACAACCCTTGAAAGTTACATAATTGACCCGCCAGATTATGCCAGTTTTGCTGTTTTGATGCACGGCGAAGAGTTGCTTGTGGTAGAGCGGTCGGCGCATGCCCCGACTGCAGAACTCTCTGGCATCACCGAGGGGCAGTTTTTCACCGATGACGAACCGCTCATGTTTTCCTTGTCTGTGGATGACAAAGACGGAGACAAATTGAAATACAAGGTGTTCTGGAAATGCGACAGCGATACTTGCGAAGGGGACGTCTATGAAAGCTACATGCTGGGATGGCTCAGAAGGTTTCCTTCAGACACTTTTTCTGTGACTGAAGATCTTAGCACGCATGTTCCCAAAACAGATAATGCTCAAATTGCTGTTGCCGTGTTTGATGGGACTCGTTCGGTATTTGTTGAGAGTCCGACATTCAAAGTAGGAGATCACGCTCCTGTAGTAAATATCAATACACCTAAAGAACGGGTTCATCTTACTGTAACGGGCCAAGAAGAACAGTGGGTAGAAGAAAGCGATTTCGCTGACGATGAATGGAATGAAATTTGTCGGTGGGTATTGACTTTTTCTTGTATTCATTTGACAGCACTGGGATATGACACCGATGAATCCAACTTTGGTTATCAAGAAGATGCTTATAGTTGGAGCAGCGATGTAAATGGGCATCTGGGAACAGGTCGCAGTTTGTTGGTGCCTGCTCATGAGCTTTCCCTTGGTGAACATATATTCACCGTTACTTGGACCAACGACCAAGGAATATCCGCCACCGATACTCTGGAAGTTTTTGTAGAGCAAGTCTCAGAAGAGGCTGGTTGAATACGGTGGCTGAGGCAATTCTTTCTTTTAGTACATGTCTGCGGATTGGGGAACTTAAATCAGCGGTGCCAAAGTCAAAATGAATATGACTCGCAAAACGCATACCCGCAAAAAATCCAGTTCCAGCCGGCTGGCAGTCAGCTTGGCTGCTCGCATCGCAGCAGCGGGGGTTACGCTTGCGCTTTTGGGAACTGCTTGTTCTGCAGGCAGTGACTCCAGCTTGGAAGTGGTCGACAACACTTCCAGCACCGCGCCCGTTGAAATGGCTAGCGTGCCGTCATCTACCTCTACGACTGCAGTGGAGACCTCAATCAAGCCCACAACCCAGCCTGAGCCTAAAGACACCGAGGAAACCACCCCAACTTCTACTACCCAGCCCCGACCTCAGCCATTGCCACCTCCAACCACCACTACGCCTGAAATTGTGTTGCCTGATGCCAGCCCGGCTGCCTCCAGTGACAGAATTGTGCATATGTTTGAAGGCAGCATCGAAGATTTTGATGTAGATACGACTGCTATGAGAGTGCGTCATCTGCCGGTTGACAAGGTCAACGTGAGAGAGCCGCGTTGCAAACATGATGAAGATTGCGGGCCCTACATTGTAGAGTTGCGGGACGTCGCAGGCACAAAGGTAGCCACAGCATCTTTGGAAGTTACAGAGTCGCATTGGGATGGGATAGACGAAGATGGCAGAGGAATCGGCGGCTACACTACAAGCTTCAAAGGTCATCTAATCGACCCGCCCGACTATGACAGCTTTGCTCTGGTGAGAGACGGCGAGGTATTGCTTGTCGTAGAGCGGTCGGCACATGCCCCGACTGCTAGTCTCTCCGGCATCTCAGAGGGCCAGTTTTTTGCTGGGGGCGAACCGCTTAAGCTGACATTGTCTGTGGAAGATAAAGACGATGACGATTTAAGATATGAGGTTTTCTGGAAATGTGAAGGCGACACTTGCAAAGATAAGTTCGACAAAGGTTACATTGGCTTGCCCAGAAGGATTCCTGCAGATACATCTTCCGTTACGGTAAATTTGACCAATCAAATACCAAACACCAACAGAGCTCAAGTTGCTGTTGCCGTGTATGACGGGACACGTTCAGCTTTTATTGAGAGCCTGACATTCGCTGTAGGAGAACACGCTCCCACAGTCAGAATCAACACACGTCAAGAAAGACTTCATCGTGTAGTTACGGGGCAGGAAGAACGTTGGTTAGAAGAGAGCCGTTTTTCCAATGATGATGACTGGCTTAATAATGATGACTGGTTTTCTATATGTCGTTCGATATTTGCTCATGCTTGCATTTGGTTGGAAGGGCTGGGGCGCGATATTGACGAGTCGCTCGGCTTTTCCTACAGAGGTGATGGTTATAGCTGGAGCAGCGATATTGATGGGCATCTGGGAACAGGCCGGCAGTTGAGGATTTCGGCCCATGAACTCACCCTTGGCAACCATGTATTCACAGTTACTTGGACGAACAGCCAGGGAATATCTGCCACCGACTCTATAGAAGTTGTCATTGAGCAAGCTGCGGAGCGAACCGACACCGTGGAATAAACCACAGCCGCAAGAGCAGCACGAGTCGTAGCCGATTCGTCAGCCTTCGCCGTCCAGCAAACCTATATTCTGCTTGGCTCTGGCCAGTGTTTGGGAGGCCATGTGTCTGGCTTTGTCGGCTCCGACTGCTAGCAGCCGAGCAGTTTCACCCGAATCGGCCGACAATTCGCCAAAGCGCTGCTGGATTGGTGCCAGCATTGCCACCACAGCTTCAGCGCAATCTTTCTTGAGCGCACCATAGCTGCTGTAGTTCTCGGCGACAGACTGCGGAGTGCTTTGCCTGGCGGCTGCCATGATTTCCAACAAGTTAGACACGCCTGGTTTGGCAGCAGGGTCATAGCGTACTTCGGTTTCACTGTCGGTAACGGCGCGCATGATTTTTTTGGAAATCGCCTTGGGATCGTCTGTCAAGCTGATTGTGCCGGCTCCTTCTCCAGCCGACTTGGACATCTTGGAAGTCGGGTTTTGCAAATCCATCACCCGCGCACCAGCCTTGGGAATCTGATGCGACGGCACTACGAAAGTCTCCCCGTAGCGCTGGTTGAAACGCTGTGCTGCATCTCTGGTCAGCTCTATGTGCTGGCGCTGGTCATCGCCCACCGGCACAATGTCGGTGTCGTAAAGCAAAATATCGGCAGCCTGCAGCGCAGGATAGGTAAACAGGGCTGCCGAGACAAAGTCGGTCTCATCGGATTTGTGCTTGAATTGCGTCATGCGGCTCAACTCGCCGTAGCTGGTCGTGCATTGCAGCAACCAAGCCAACTCGCTGTGTTCGCTCAGATGGCTTTGCACGAACAGCGTGCAGACTTGTGGGTCAAGCCCCACCGCCATCAGCATCTGCGACAAACTCAGAGTTGCCTGGCGGAGTTGGGCGGGGTCGTGCTTGTGGGTCAGGGCGTGGAGGTCAACGATGCAATACACTGCCTCGTGCTTGTGCTGCTCAGCTACCCAGTTGTGCAAGGCTCCCAGCAGATTGCCCAAGTGGATTTCACCTGAAGGTTGTATGCCCGAAAAAACTCTTGCCATAGCTACAGATGGGATTTAGTGAAGTTGGTAAAAACTGTCTTGGATTGGAGGCGACGGGCGGGTGCCACACTGCTGTCTGGGGTGTGATGGTGCGCCATCTCTAGAATTTTAACTTTATTGGCGACGTTCCTGTCGTGACCGGGGCAATGCGCCACAAAAGATGGGGTTCTGGGGAAAAGGTTCCCTTCGCCCGCAGAAGCGATTTCAGCCAATTAACACCCCTGTTGCAAAATGAGATTATGAATTGGCCAGAAATTCTAGTATCCCTAGCAACACCTGTGGCGATACTGGTGTCAGGCTCCATTGCCTACTATGCCTACCTCCACAATCGGAGAGAAGTTCGCAAGTTGAGGGTGGGCAAACAAGCCAGGCTTCATCAGAAATATGCCGCTGAGGGCATATCCATGCTAGGAACAGATGCGCTGTACGCAAGGCCCCCAATACTCACGCGCCTAAAGCGCACCAAAAAAATTCTGCTATAATGAAAAATAGCAGAAGTTCCTGAAACTATTTCACAAAAGGAGGCTATTATGGTAAATTCTTCAGAGTCGCCTAAGCCGAAGGACCAGTCAGGTTCCGGTAAGAACAAGGGCAAGCCGTTGGATCGTAAGTCCCCCGCAAGGAGTATCCCAATAAATCCCAGGTCCGCTCACAAAATTACCGCTGGTAGGTAACTTGGTCAGGATCGCTCCCGCGGTGTCCATAGGGTTTCCCTCCGACTGCCCGTTGGTGTGGCAGCACGGCTGAATTAACCTACCATTTGCCAGACTGTCACAACCCAAATTACATTCTTCCAAAAGTGAGGCACCATGACAAATTCTTCGAATTCTACAGAATCGCGTAAGTCGAAGGAGCCGGCGGGTTCCGGCGAGGACACGGGAAAGCCTGCAGAGCATAAGTTTTCCGCAAGGAAAATCCCAATAAATCCCAAACACGCTCGCAAAATTACATTGGGTAGGTAATTTGGTTCATAACCGCTTCCACAGCGTTTGCTTTGACTGCCTAGTAGCGGGGCAGTCCAGTTGAATTAATACGCAATTCTCCAAAAGATATCAGCAAATCCGCCAAAACCCCTCAACTCTAGCCTAAAATCCCCATAGATGCTTGAGTTGACAGCAGTTTCAGTCTCCCTGCCTGAGCAGCAGTTCTACGGCCCTATCCAGTTGCTGGTGGAGATAGTCAGCCAAGGCCAGCTAGACATCGTAGATTTGCCACTCACAGAAGTTGTGGATGCCTATCTGAAGGCACTTGAAGAACTGCCGCTGGAACAGCTCACAGACTTCATTGCCGTAGCAGCCACCTTGATTTTGCTGAAGAGCCGCAGCCTGCTGCCCGAAGACAGCCCAGACGAGCTTCTGGAAGACCTCTACCGCTGGGAAGAAAAAGACGTTCTGCTGGCCCGTCTAATTGAATGTCGCACCTTCAGGCATGCTTCGCAGCACATGCACAATCGCATGGAGTCTGCGGCCAAGTCGGCACCTCGCCGCGCTGCCTTGGAGGAGCGGTATTGGAATCTCTATCCCGACCCGCTAGTGGATGTTTCAGTGGTGGATTTGCTTGACGCTTACCTGCGCACGACTTTCAAGGAGGAAGCACCAGCCTCAGTTGACATCACACACCTAGCGCCAATTCGCTTCAAGGTTGCCGATGCCTTGGAGCACTTGTGTGAGGAAATGCCCACTAGGGGAACAATTCTATTCAGGGACATTCCTAGGCGTTTTCCTGGCCGCACTGGCTTCGTGGTCTATTTTTTGGCCGTGCTTGAGCTTTGGCGACAGGGATTTCTGGAGTTGAGCCAGCTCAAGACTTTTGGTGACATCAAAATGGAGTGGTTGGACAACAAGCAAGCTATTGCCTACGCAGCAGAATTCGGAGAGACAAGCCATGACTGAGCCCGCAACTTTGACGCAAGCAAGCACTCTGGCAGACGAAGCCCCTGCTGGCACTGAAGCCTCTCACCCTGAGGCCGCAGACGCCCACCGTCGCTCCGATGATGACGATACTTTTACCGAAGACGACACCAACACCTTGGCCGAAGCCCTAGAACCTCTTGTAGCCGATGCCATCTTCTCGCAAGGTTCTCCGCCCAGCAGTGACGATGATTTGGCCCGCCAAGTGCTGGAGGCAGTGCTGATTGTCTCAGACGAACCAGTTTCAGCCCGCCATTTAGGAGAAGCTGTGGGGCGCTCAGCCGTGGAAGTTGAACAGCTCTGCGAGGAGTTGGCAGCGCAATACCAAATGCAGCAGCGTGGCTTTGTGTTGATGCGGGTGGCCGGCGGCTATCGCTTCCAGACCAATCCCGAAGCAGCCCCCTATGTTGAGAAGTTTTTGCTTGGCGGGCAGTCTGGGCGTCTTTCAGCCGCAGCTCTGGAAACCCTGGCGGTGGTGGCCTACAAGCAGCCCATTTCACGCACGCAGATAGCAGCTATCCGAGGCGTCAATGTTGACGGGGTGATGCGCACCTTGGAAAGTCGTGGGCTGGTTGCTCAAGTAGCCAGAGACTCAGGCCCAGGCAAGGCAGTGCTGTACGGCACTACACGGGAGTTCCTGGAGCGACTAGGCATTGACTCTCTAGACGAATTGGCTCCGCTGGGCCAGTTCTCACCCGACGAGGAAACAGCCAAGGCACTGGAAGCTTCCCTATTTTCGGCCGCATCGTAGCGCGCTGCCCCGCACCCAGCCACCTCAAGTCGTTTTCTTGAGCAAAATCCCAACTCCGCCCCCGCCTCCTGAACATCAGCCTTCCAAAGTCAGGCTTCAAAAAGTTCTAGCCAACTCAGGCTTTGGCAGCCGCCGCAGGTGCGACGATCTCATAGCTGCTGGCAAGGTAACCGTCAACGGCCAGCCTGCGGTTCTAGGCCAAAGAGTCAACCCTTCCCACGACCTTATCGCGGTGGCTGGAGTGGCTATAGCGGTGCGCCCAGGTCTGGTCTATTACCTGCTGAACAAGCCCAAGGGCGTCATTACCACAGCGTCGGATACCCACGACCGCCCCACAGTGCTAGATGGCCTGCCGGCGGAGCCGCGGGTTTTCCCAGTAGGCCGGCTAGACATGGATACCGAAGGAGTGCTGCTGCTCACCAACGATGGCGACTTGGCCCACCGCCTGACGCACCCCTCTTTTGGTGTGCCCAAGAGCTATTTGGCGTATCTAGGAGCCGAGCCGACGCCCGCAGCCCTGCGAAGTCTCCGAGAGGGTGTGCCGTTGGAAGACGGCATGACCGCTCCCGCCAAAGCTTCTCTGATAGAGCCACGGGTGCTGCGGCTGGTGGTGCATGAAGGGCGCAACCGACTGGTGAGGCGCATGTGCGAGCATCTGGGATATCCAGTTTTGCGCCTGGTGCGCCACCGCTTCGGCCCGCTGAAGGCTGGCAAGCTGAAGCCAGGGCAGTGGCGTCAGTTGGAAACGCAAGAGGTGCGGGACTTGGAGTCAGCAGCAGCTTCTTCCAGAGCCGGCCGGAGTGCCCACACCCCAGATTCTCCTAGAGCCAGGCAGTCGCAAAGGTAGCCTAAAATATGGCATTTTTGCGAGCCATCAGAGGAGCCACCACGCTGGAAGCCGACACGACACAGCAGCTTCACCAGCGAGTGGGGGAGCTTTTACGCGAGATGCTGCAGCGCAACGCCATCGCCACAGACGACATCGTAAGCGTGTTCTTCACCGCCACAGACGATATTTCATCGGGTTTTCCCGCTACCAGTGCCAGAGTTTTCGGTCTTGAAGACGTCCCTCTGCTGGGTGCCCAGGAACTGCGAGTGGAAGGGGCCACAGCTCTGTGCGTGAGGGTCTTGCTTCATTTTCACACTTCCAAACCGCGTGGGGAGCTTCAGCACGTCTATCTTCATAGGGCAGCCGATTTGCGCCCCGACCTGAGTGCTCCCACAGCACCGAGTAATCCCACAGCCCTAGCCAGCCCTGCGCCCCCGGCATCTGCCCCGGAGCATGCCCCCGCCGATGACTAGTTCAAAACGAGCCAACATCATAGGGATCGGGCTCATTGGCGGCTCAATCGGTCTGGGTTTGCGCCAGCGAGGCTGGCACGTCAGCGCCTATGACAGCAACCCGCAACGCCTGAAACTAGCTGTTGAGACAAAAGTTGTGGATGCAGCGGTGGAAGCAGGCAACCTCGACGCCTCAGCGGAGATAACTTTTGTGGCCACCGACGTCGGGGCCATTCCCGCAGCAGTCAGCCAGGCCCTCCGCGAGACGACAGGTTTGGTAACCGACGCGGGCAGCGTCAAAGCTCCCGTGTTGTCGGCGGTTACCGACACCAGTTCCAAGCGCTTTAGCCGTTTTGTCGGTGGGCATCCTATGGCTGGCAGCGAACAGGAGGGGTTGGAAGGCTCCAGGGCCGATATGTTTGATGGCGCCATCTGGGTGTTGACCCCCTCCGAGGAGACAGATGATTCTGCTTATCTGGGGGTGCATTCGGTAGTCGCCAGCTTGGGGGCTGAAGTGGTTACCATGTCGCCCCAGCGCCACGATGAACTAGTGGCTCTGATTTCGCACGTGCCGCACCTGACGGCAGCTACCTTGATGTGTCTGGCCGACGAAAGATCCGAGCAGCGCCAGCAGCTGCAGCGCTTGGCTGCGGGTGGGTTCAGAGACATGACCCGCATAGCCGCCAGTCATCCCGGCATCTGGCCCGACATCTGCATTCAGAACCAAGCCGCCATCTGCGAAGGTCTAGACAGGCTGACGCACGCCCTCAGCGAAATCAGACAAGCAGTGGCCAGCGGTGACCGAACGCAACTGCTGGAGCACCTCCGCCAAGCCCGCACAGCCAGGCTGAACCTGCCTGGAACAGTCAGCACCACTGAAGACCTGCTGGAGTTGAGGGTGGTAATCCCAGACCGTCCCGGCGAAATTGCCCGTCTCACAACAATGGCCTCGGAGCTGCAGGCCAACATTCACGACTTGGAAATCGCTCATTCTCCTGAGGGGGAGCGAGGCGTGCTGGTGATGCTGCTGAATTCGCAGGATGCTCAGCGCCTCCACGCCCACCTGCAAGAGACCGACTACATCACAACTCTGAGAGAAGTTGAGTAGTGGCTGTCGTAGCGGGCGATAGCTGTGTGCTGAGCGGGGGAGTGCCGCTCCACGGAAGAGTCAAGCCGCCCGGCGATAAGTCCATTTCACACAGGGCGCTCTTGCTGGCTGCCTTGGCACCGGGCGAATCCAAACTTGTCGGGCTTTCCAACGGGGAGGATGTAGCTCATATGGCCAAAGCCCTGCAGCAGTTGGGGGCGCAGATTGACTGGCAGGGCCGTGGCGATTCTGCCGGTCAGCAGGGGGCGGGTGCTGGGGGAGTGGTTTCGGAGGCGGGTGCTGGAGAGGCGGGCACACCTGGTTTGGCTTCGGAGGTGATAGTCAAAGGCGGCGATTGGCACCAGCCCGAAGACGTTATATATGCGGGCAACTCGGGCACTTGTCTCAGATTGCTGGCTGGAGTGTGCGCCAGTTGGCCCATCACAGCAACGCTGGACGGAGATGCTTCACTGCGCAGCCGCCCGATGAATCGCATAGCCGAACCCCTTACTCAAATGGGGGCAACCATCACGCCGGCTGCTGACGAATTCTCACGCACAGATGAACTCAAGGCTCCTCTCACCATAACGGGCAGCCAGCTAACCGGCATTGATTACACACTGCCCGTGGCCAGTGCCCAAGTCAAAGGTGCGATTTTGCTGGCAGGGCTGCGAGCCAGCAGCCAAACCATAGTCCGAGAAAGACATCCCACCCGCATCCACACAGAAGAGATGCTCCAAGACTGGGGCGCAGATGTTACAGTCGGCACTTCCGAGGATGGCTTGAGATTTGCCAGCATCATTCCAAGCCAAATCACTCCCCGAACTTGCAGAATTCCCAGCGACCCATCCCAAGGAGCTTTTTGGGCAGTTGCGGCTCTGTGTATCCCTCAAAGCGACATCGCTATAGAAAATATCTATCTGGGGGCCGGGCGAGACGGCTTCATCAAAGTTCTGGAGCGTATGGGGGCCCGCATGGTGGCGCGCCCAGCCACCCGGATGCTCCACGTCCGAACTTCCGACTTGTCAGGCACGGAAGTGTTGCCAGCCGAAGTGCCAGGCCTGATTGATGAGATTCCTGTCTTGGCGGTAGCTGCAGCTCATGCCCACGGCACGACTCGCTTCTTGGGGGTGGGAGAGTTGCGGGCTAAGGAGTCTGACAGAATAGCCACCACCGCAGCACTCATCAGAGCCTTGGGCGGCAGTGCCGAGGACGAGGAAGGCGAAGACAGCTTGGTAATCCACGGCTCTGGCGGCTTAACAGCCGGGGAGGTCAATTCTGGCGGAGACCATCGCATTGCCATGGCTGCTGCGGTAGCCGCTTTGACGGATGCGGAAGAGACCGCCATAGACGGCTGGAGCTGCGTGGCTACCAGTTATCCGAATTTCCTGCAAGATTTAGCCAAATTGCAAAAAACTCACGACCCAAAGCACTGACATGATAGATTTCGTAGTTGCCATAGACGGAGTTTCAGGCTCAGGCAAAAGCACGGTCGCTACGGACTTGGCAGCCAAGCTGGGTGCTGAATCTCTGGACACAGGTGCTATGTATCGAGCCGTAGCTTGGCTGGCGCTGGAATGCCAGGTGGTGGCAGAAGACGAGGCTGCCGTGTCGGCCCTGCTGGATGGTTTTGAAGTAGAGGCAGCCTCTGACCGGGTGATGGTAAACAGCCCGCTGCTAGCCGACAGCGACACTGGCAAAAGCTGCGACATAACCCAAGCTATTCGTACGCCCGAAGTAACTGCGGCTGCTTCGGCGGTAGCCAAAAACTTGGCGGTCAGAACTCACCTCCAGGAACTTCAGCGAGCTTGGGTGCGCACACGCGGGGGTGGGGTGGTGGAAGGGCGAGACATAGGCACAGCCGTCTTCCCTGAAGCCGACTACAAGTTCTACCTGACAGCTTCAGCCGAAACCAGGGCAAGTCGCCGGGCTGCAGACTTGGGTTCGCAAGCTTCTGCGGAGTTGCCCAACATGGCTCACCGCGACTCAGCCGACCAGAGCCGGCAACATTCCCCGCTGCGCCAAGCCCCCGACGCAGTGGAAATAGACACAACTAAGCTGGATGTGCTGGCCACCACGGAGTTGTTACTGCAGCACATCCGTGGGGGGCAGTCGGGCAAAAAACCAGCCGCTTCTGAGCCAGAAGCCTCCATGCCGGCCGCCTCCGAGCTGCCCTCCTCTCGTCCAGTCGCCCCCGAGCCGTCCGCTTCCCGTCCAGTCGCCTCCGAAAGCTCACCCAAGACCAGCCACAACTTCTACGATTTTCCAGCCGCCAAGCACTACGGCCAAAAGCGCTCTGCGCCCAACTGGCTGACCTACCGTTTCTTGCGCCGACTGTGCTTGCTGCTGGGCACGCCATACTTCCGCTTCAGAGTCAAAAACAGACACAATCTGCCTAAATCAGGCCCCGTGATTGTGGCCCCTGGAGGCCACAGGTCCAACATAGACACCCCGTTTGTGGGCATGGCCGTCAGGCGCACGCCTCTATATATGGCCAAGGATTCGCTTTTCAAAAGCTCTTTCTGGTCTGCCGTAATGGTGCTGCTCGGGGGCTTCCCGGTGGTTAGGGACAGGCTAGACCGCAGAGCCCTCAAATCAGCTCAGGCAGCCTTGGGGCGAGGCGAAGTGCTGACTGTATTTCCTGAAGGCGCCCGCCAACAGGGCCCAAAACTGCAACCGCTGTTTGAAGGCGTGGCTTGGCTCTCAGCCAAAACTGGCGCGCCCGTCTTGCCGTTGGGCATCGGCGGCACCGAGCGAGTCATGCCCATCGGGGTCAAGTGGCCCCGGCCGCGCCCAGTGCGGATGATCTTTGGCGAATTGCTGGAGTCGCCAGGCGCTTCCGCTGGCGGGCATTCAGGCTCCAGAAGAGTCCCCCGAGAAGAACTTGACGACTTCACCGAGAAGTTGTCTCTGAGACTGCAAGCCTTGTTTGACGAAGCTCAGCAGTGGGCGGGCACCCCCAATGCCCCTGCTTCCAATGCTCCCAGTGTTCCCAGTGCCCGCAAATGAGACTTCCCCAAGCCAGCCGAGACTATCTCCAAGCCACCCAGCAGCGGGTGGTTATCTTTGACGGCGGTTTCGGCACTTACGTCCAGTCGCAAAACCTGACGGCAGACGATTTCGGCGGAGATCAACTGGAAGGCTGTAACGAGTTGTTGTGCCTGACCCGGCCAGACGTCATCTCCCAAATGCACACCGATTTCCTAAAGGTTGGAGTGGATGTGCTGGAAACAGCTACCTTCGGCGCGTTCAAGGTGCCGTTGTCGGAGTACGATTTGGCCAGCCGCGTAGCCGATATCAATTTGGCAGCAGCCCGTCTGGCCCGCGAAGCCGCCGATGAATACTCCACTGCCGACAAGCCACGCTGGGTGGCCGGCTCCATCGGCCCGGGCACCAAGTTTGCTTCCCTGGGGCAGATCACCTACCTGGAGTTGCGAAACGATTTTGAAGCCCAAGCCGCCGCGCTCATCCAAGGCGGGGTGGACTTATTCCTGATTGAGACGGTGTATGACCTGCTGGGCGCCAAAGCTGCCATCGCGGGCTGCCGTCGGGCCATGGCAGCAGCCGGCACACAGCTTCCCATTCAGCTTCAGATAACCATTGAAGCCAATGGGCGCATGCTGACTGGAACTGAAACCCCCGCGGCGCTGCATGCCTTAGCACCTCTAGGTGTGGATGTGATAGGACTCAACTGCGCTACTGGCCCAGCTGAGATGAGCGAACATCTGCGGACGTTATCGCAAAGCTCCGACCTGCCCCTAGCGTGCCTGCCCAATGCGGGTTTGCCCCGAGTGGAAGGCACCCAGACCGTTTACGACCTCACCCCAACCGAGCTGGCTGACTTCCAGGAGCAGTTCATCTCAGAGTTCGGCCTCAGCGTGGTGGGCGGTTGCTGTGGCACCACCCCAGAGCATCTAGAAGCTGTGGTCAAGCGATGCGCCGAGTTGGTGCCCGCCCAGCGCAGTCCCACAGTCACGCCGTCTTTGACGTCCATCTACAGCGCCGTGCCGCTGCGCCAGGACACGGCTTTTTTGATGATTTCGGAGCGCACCAACGCCAACGGGTCCAAGCAATTCAGAGAACTCATGCTGGATCAGCAATGGGATGCCTGCACGCAGATGGGTCGTCAGCAGGTAGCCGAGGGAGCTCACGCGCTTGACCTGTGCGTGGATTATGTGGGGCGGGACGGCACAGCCGACATGGATCAGCTGGCGCGCCGTTTTGCCACGGGAGTGGCGGCTCCCATCGTGCTGGATTCCACCGAGCCTGACGTGCTGGAGGCGGGGCTGCGCTGGATAGGCGGGCGCTGCGTGCTGAATTCAGCCAATCTGGAAGACGGCGAAGGTGAAGGTTCCAGGGTGGATCAAGTTTTCAAGCTGGCTAAGGAGCATGGCACGGCTGTCATCTGCTTGCTGATTGACGAAGAAGGCCAAGCCCGCGACCAAGAGTGGAAAATGCGTATAGCCAGACGTCTGCATCAGCTTGCCACGCAGCAGTATGGTCTGGCTCCCAGCGACTTGATTTTTGATGCGCTCACCTTCCCGCTCACCACCGGCGATGACACTTTGCGCCGCGATGCCATTGCCACCATTGAAGCCATCCGCTCCATCAAGGCCGAGTTGCCCGGTGTCTATACGACTCTGGGGGTTTCCAATGTGTCGTTCGGCCTGAATCCAGCGGCCCGCCATGTGCTGAACTCGGTTTTCCTGCGGGAATGTTTGGATGCAGGCTTGGATTCTGCCATCGTCCATCCTGGACGCATTCTGCCGCTCAACAAAATAGACCCCGAGGCGGTGGAGGTCTGTCGTGATTTGATTTGGGACAGGCGCAAAGCCAGCTATCCCAACAGCGATCCGCTAGCCAAGCTACTGGAGTTGTTTGCCGATGTCAAAGCCACGTCAGCCCAAAAGCAAGAAGATCGTTCTGGCTGGCCAGTTGAGAGGCGGCTGAGACAGCGGATCATAGACGGCGACAAGGAGGGGCTGGAAGACGACCTTCAGGAAGCCTTGGACAGCGGCCTGCCTGCCTTGGAGGTCATCAATAACGTGCTGCTGGACGGCATGCGCGAGGTTGGGGAGCTGTTTGCTTCGGGGGAGATGCAGCTGCCGTTCGTGTTGTTGTCGGCTGAGACCATGAAAGCGTCGGTTTCCTGGCTGGAGCCGCACTTGGAGAAAGCCGAGACGGCCAGTTCCAAGGGCAAGCTGGTGTTGGCCACCGTCAAGGGAGATGTTCACGACATCGGCAAGAACTTGGTTGACATCATCTTGAGCAACAACGGCTATGAGGTGTTCAACTTGGGCATCAAAGTTTCCATCAACGAAATGATCACCAAGGCCCTTGAGGTCAAGGCCGATGCTCTGGGAATGAGCGGGCTGCTGGTGAAGAGCACCTTGATAATGCGCGACAACTTGGAGGAATTGAACTCCAAAGGGCTGTCGGATGTGCCTGTTCTGCTGGGGGGTGCGGCTTTGACGCGGCGCTATGTGGAAAGCGACCTGCGGGAGGTCTACCAGGGGAGGCTGTTCTATGGCAAGGATGCGTTTGAAGGGCTGCACGTGCTTGACCGTTTGATGGAGATCAAGCGAGGGGAGGTGGATGATCCTGATTTTGGGGTGGTGCCGACTAAGTCGCTGCGGCAGGGGTTGGGTTTGGATTCGGCTGACAAGGAGTCAAAGTTTCCGGGGAAGCGTTCTCCGAAGCCCCCGCAGGATCCCCCGCAAGCTGAGTTGCCAAAGCGTTCGCCTGAGGTGGCTTTGGATAATCACGTTTTTGAGCCGCCGCATCTGGGAGCGCGGGTGGTCAAGGGCATAGCCATTGACGAGATAGCCGAGTACATCAATGAGACGGCGTTGTTCAGAAATCAGTGGCAACTGCGGCCCAACAAGGGTGAAAGCGATACGGAATTCAAAGACCGAATCCGCCCCATCTTGCGGGATCGCCTGTCGGCGGCCAAGTCGCAGGGGTGGCTTGACCCAGGCTTGGTCTATGGCTATTTTTGTGTCAACTCAGATGGCGATGAGCTGATCGTTTGGAGCGATGAAACTCGCCAGCAGGAGTTGATGCGTTTTTCGTTTCCCCGTCAGAATAAATCCCCGTGGTTGTGCATCGCAGATTTTTTCAGGCCGGTGGGGGCAGAAGGCGAGGCGGCCGAGCCAGCCCTGTCCAGTCCGTCTCCAACATCCACTGCGTCCGCCCGTCCCGTCCCATCCAATCAACTGGACTACGCAGCTTTCCACATTGTGACCATCGGCCAATACGCCTCTGAAGTTGCGCAAAAGCTTTTCGCTGAAAACCGCTATGAGGAATATCTTTTCACACACGGTCTAGGCGTGGAGATGGCTGAGTCTCTAGCAGAATATTGGCACCTGAGGATACGACAGGAGTGGGGTTTTGCCGATGAAGACCCTGGAACTCAAGCAGGTCTGTTCCGCCAGCAATACCGAGGCGGGCGCTATTCCTGGGGCTACCCGGCTTGTCCCAATTTGGAGGACAATAAGAAGGTGGCGGATCTATTGGGAGCGGAGCGGTTGGGGATTGAAGTCAGCGAGGAAACGGGCTGGCAGTATCAGCCTGAGCAGACAACGTCAGCCATCATTTGCCATCATCCGAGGGCCAAGTATTTTGTGGCTAGGTGATGGCCATTTCAGAACTGCTTGCCCGGCAGCGCACTCTTTCATTTGAGTTTTTTCCGCCTAAAACTCCCTGGGGGCAAAAGCAACTTAACCAAGCTATTGCAGAGTTGTCCCAGCTTGATGTCTCCTTTGTGTCGGTCACCACGGGCGCGGGAGGCAGCTCGCACGAACCCACCAAGCAGCAAGTTTTGGATTTGGTGCCGAATCACAGCTTTGAGGTGATGGCGCACGTTACCTGTGCTCAGCACAGCCGATCTCAAATAGCTTCCTTGATGGACGATTATGAAGCTGGCGGCGTGGAGAACATTTTGGCACTGGCCGGCGATCCGCCGCAAGACGGTAGCAGTATGGCGGGGGAGTTTAGCTTTGCTTCAGAACTGGTGGAAGAAATCAGGCGTCATCCGCATTCGTTTGCTGTCGGGGTGGCGGCTCATCCCGAAGTGCATCCTAGTTCAGCTAGCCGTGAGTTGGATCGCAGGTTTTTGGCGCAAAAACTCTCGGCAGCCGATTTTGCTATCACTCAGTTTTTCTTTGATGCTTCGTATTATTTCCGCCTGGTGGAGGAGTTGGCTGCTTTGGGCTGTGGCAAGCCGGTTATTCCTGGAGTCATGCCGGTCACTTCGCCTGGCCGGGTGAAGCATTTTGCCGATATGAACGGCACCGAGATAGACAGCATTCTTTGGGAACGTTTAGAGCAGGCCGATGCTGGCGACAAAATGTCTATAGCGGTTGAGGCAGCTCACAAATTGTGCGCCGAGCTTTTGCAGTTCGGAGCGCCAGGACTTCACTTCTACACCATGAACCAGTCCGAAGCCAGCCTTCGTCTGTGCCGAGCCTTGGGGTTATGAGGATTTTAGCTCTAGCTATATTTAGCAAAAATTAATATTCTTGCTTCTGGGTGTGCTATAATACTTTTAACTTTAAATAGCAGGAGTAGTAGCTATGAATTTCAAATCGTCTCATTTGAAGAGGTTAGCTATTTGCGTGTTGCCGGTGGTTTTGGTTGGCAGTTTGGCGACTGTTGCTGTCAGTGCTTCCTCAGTTGTGGCTCAAAGCGAGGAATCAGATGATGGGGCGCAGGAAAGCTCGCCTAGGTTCCGTGTCTACGATTTCGGTTCGGGGTCGCTGGACGACAGAGACGACTATATCCACTGTGTGGCTCATATTGTAGGCAAGGACGAACAGTCGGAGATGCTAACCCTAGGGCCTGAGAGGTGTTTTCAGCAGGAGATGGAGGCTTCTGAGTTCGCTGGAGTGGGAGCGGTTTCAGGTTCTGGAGGGGAAGCTTCATCATTCAGCATTGGCGTGCATTATGACGGTCGAGGATATACCGGGGCGTCGCTTAGGATTGTTGGTACAGATTGTGCAGGTGGAGGCATTAGCCTCTATTTGACGGCTTGGGACGATGTCATTAGTTCCACCCTTAATGGCTGTCCGGTCATTGAGCATTATGCAGGCAGATTTTTCAGGCCGGGAGGACCTGGCACCCCGTTGTTCTTTGATTTTGGAGACAGGCATGAAGACACTTTGAGTCCTGGCGGCGACCTTGATGAATTGGATAATTTGGTTTCTGGGATTCTTTATAAGAGTTCGTCCGGCATGCGCGACCCAAGTCTTCCTGTTGTCAACCTAGTTGGGATGGAGGTCACGCAGGGCACGCAGGATTGGCTTGGCAGCGTTGCCCTCGTCCGAAATAGACCCACAGCAGTCAGAGCATTTTTCACGACTACAGCCACCCAGGATATTGGAGTCTCGGCAGTGCTGCGGGCTCACACAAGAAGGGGAACCACATTTAGAGAAGATTTTACTTTGGCACTTAATACAGACGAATCTGTTACCGTAAATTCTGCTTTCAACTCAATTATCAATCCAGTTGATAGAAGCATAGACTCCTCATTGAATTTTATTTTACCGGGTGAGTGGACCAATCTTGGCCCCGATGAAGAGTTATTCTTATCCTTAGATTTCAGCAGCGAGCAAAACAATTTTGAAATTAGTTGCCGTGAGATGATCCTGCCAGCTAACACATGCTCAGCCACTTTATCTTTTGTAGAAGTTGACCCACCTACAATTGTGATGTTCCCAGTGCGCCTGCAAGTCACGAATGCAAATGGAAGCACTTCTATAATAGAACCAGACAGACCAATACTAGAAACCCAACTAAGGCGAATTCAAGCTATGATGCCCTTCCCATATCAAATACTAACCACACCAGATAATATAGATTTCAGACGATTGAATTATCCTCTAGATTTTAGACCAGATCCTGAAAATACCGATCCCGATGCTGATTTTTTCATTCAATCAACCGATCGTTATGACCCTGAATCCTCAAGCCAAGAAAATGAGATTATCTTGGTCAATGCTGCTCTTAAAAGATTTTGGGAAGAGGCTGGTGACATGGATACGATCTATTTAGGTATCTTACGTGGTAGCACAAGAAGTGGGTTAGCAGGAGCATCTGCTCCTTATAGACTTCCAGAGATGTTGGCTAGTTGGTATACTAGTGAGCTTAATGAGATACCTGGTGAGATTTCAACATTTTATGGCAGTGGTGTCAGAAACGCTGGTCCGCATGAAGTGGGACATATTTTACAACAAAGACATCCTGGCAGAATGGTCAATAGTGAAGTCAACGATGAACTTGTAGGATTCTGCGGTGAAGAAGGGGAACTTGTTGAATATCCATATACCTTTGATCTGGCTCCTATGGAAGATGATAATCCATATATGGATGGCACATTTGATTCAGACAATGAAAATGAGGAAGAAGGTGAGGAAATGAAAGATGATGAATTACCGGATAATGAGTTTTTGCCTTTGCTTGGACCTATTGGGAACGCTAATAGAGAGATTTGGGGGCTTGATATAGATTTCATGCGGGAAAGATACGCATCGACACAGTGGCAAACCCAGCTTAATTCGCTAATTGTGTCTGATCCAAGGGAAGTATATTCTATAATGAGCTATTGTTTCCACAGTCTAAAAAATTATGACACGCAAGCTATTTGGATGGACGCTTTTTATCATAGGCATATTATTGAATATCTGAATCAAGAAGATACACAGACCGAAGGGTCTCAGGATGCTTCTAGAGTCATGTCTTCTGATATGTTTTTTGGAGAAATTAGCTTTTCTGAGTCAGATGGTTCAACTAGTGGTGTGGTTTTGGATAGGATCTATTCAAGACCCCGGCAAGTGAGACCGATCACATCAGGTGATTATGTGTTGGAGTTGCGCGACAGTTCTGGTGCTAGTGTGCGTAACATATCTTTCACCGCAAGCCAGCCGATTACTTTTGTTCTTCCTGAGTTCGGTGTGGACAGTTCGGAGGAGAATGGCTTAACAACGTTTAGTTTTACGGTTTTTAACCCTCCTGATTATACTAGTTTTGCTATCAAGCAAGATGGCAGGGAGTTGCTTGTGATGCAACGGTCTGCTAATGCTCCCACTGTTAGCATTTCTGGCGTTTCAGCGAATCAGTTATTTAGTCAGACTGATACTATCAATCTTTCCTGGGTTGGCTCAGACCAAGATGGGGATTCTCTGACCTATAGGGTATATTATTCCATCGATGGGGGAAGTTCATATGAGCCATATTTATTGGAGACTACTGATACCAGCAAAGCTATTGTAGCTGGTAGGCTACCTGGTTCTGACAGGGCCAGGTTTGGGGTTTCGGTGTCTGACGGCACTCGTTCAGCCTTTGTTGAAACTCCGATATTTAGAATAGCTAATCACACACCTGAGGTGCGGATTGAAAGCCCTAGTCCAGGTGTTGTACTTGCTGGAAGTCGGGGTTTTTTGTTGAAGGCTTCGGGCTATGACGAAGAGGACGGGTCTCTGGGTTTCAATGCTTATAGCTGGAGCAGCAGCGTTGACGGCAATCTCGGAACTGGTGAACATGTGGTTTTGTCTACATCCCAGCTTGCCTCAGGAGCGCATACCATCACTGTTACCGCAACAGACAGTTCAGGATTGACGGCTACAACTGCTGTCAGTATTACTATTGGCAGGGTGAATTCTTTGCCGGTAGCTGTGGATGATAGCGCGTCTGTTGAGCTTGACACACCGATGTTTGTTGATGCTCTAGATAACGATACCGATACTGAGCGAGATATTGATAGTCGTAGCTTTGAAATAACCGTCCAGCCAATGCTTGGGGAGGCTGAAATTGCTATTTCGCCTACTACAGGTAATCTTGCTGTCAGGTATGTGGGACATACCAGCGGGCGTGATAGCTTGACGTATCAGATATGTGATGGAGTCAACCGTTGTGACACTGCAATAGTATCGGTTGCTGTTGGAATAGCGAACTGCACTATCTTCGGCACTGAGGGCGATGATATGCTAGTTGGCACGCCGGGTGATGATGTTATTTGCGGGCTGGGTGGTGATGATACTATTGACGGCAAGACCGGCAACGACACTTTATTGGGCGGTGCGGGCGATGACACTATTTATGGGCGTTTGGGCCATGAGGTGATCCGTGGTGGGTTGGGCGATGATTTCATTTTGGGACACAGAGGTGACGATACGATTTTCGGAGGCAGGGGTGATGATGAGATTTACGGCGGCGGAGGCAATGATACTATCAAAGGACAACAAGGCGCCGATGAGTTGTTTGGCGAAGCAGGCGACGACATCATAGAAGGCGGCCCAGGCGACGACATCATTGGCGGAGGTGTTGATGATGATACCCTCAGGGGTGGTCCGGGCGATGACACTATCAGAGGCAACGCAGGCAGAGACACCGTATATGGCGGCGAAGGAACAGACACCATACTTGGGGTAACTCAAGACGAGATCGTACATGATCAGCCCTAAGGTAAGTCTATGGCTCAGATAGCTATTCGTTTGGCAGCTGTTGGTGTTGCTGTTTCGCTCTTGGCGATTGCTTTTCAGGGTTCACTTGTTTCCCGAGCGTCTGGTGAGGAGGTGTCGCCTGGCGGCGGATGTGATGGGGGTGGTTTGGTGCAGGGTGTGGAAAGTACTGGGGGTTTTGATTTTTGGTTTTTCGGGGAGGTTGTTTTGCCTTTGGGGGTGGAGGGTGTTGTGCCTAGGGTCAGGTCTGTTGGTGTTCATGGGGTGTCTAATGCTGCTGAGCGTCATAGGAGCTTAGGGTCTGGGGATTTTGAGTTGGAGTTGCGTGATGGTTCTGGTGGGGTTGTGAAGAGTGTTTTTTTCAGGCTCGACCCTTCGGGTGCTTATTCTCAGCGGGTGGGTTCTTCTGAGGTGGTGGTGGCTAGTGAGGTTGATCTTGGGGTGCAGGATGTGAGGCGTTTCGGTGTGTGGGTGTTTGATGCGCCTGTGTTTGAGAGTTTCGCTGTTTTGTGGCAGGGGGAGGAGTTGATGGTTGTGAACCAGTCAGCGCATGCTCCGACTGTGGATGTTTCAGGGGTTTCTGAGGGTCAGTTTGTGAGTAGTGATGAAAAGGTTGGATTTTGTTTGGCGGGCAAGGATGGGGATGGGGATGGGTTGACTTACAGGGTGTATTATTCTGTTAATGGGGGCGATTCCTATAGGTTGTATCGGGAGTTGTCAGATGGTGTTGGTTCTGGGTTTGTTTTGGATGCTGCTAGTGTGGCGGGTTCTGACAATGCAAGGGTTGGGGTTTCGGTGTCTGATGGTGCTAGCATTGCGTTTGTTGAGAGTCCTGTTTTTATGGTGGAGGAACATGCCCCTGTGGTCAGCATTGAGTTGCATCGCGCTGATATGGTGCTAGATGAAGGAAGGGGTTCCGTGATGAGAATTAGAGTGTATGACGCAGAGGATAGATATTTTGCAGAGGATGGCGTTAGTTTGCGTAGCAGCATAGATGGGCCATTATATGTCTTATATGGCTCCAGAAATAGTTCTGGTATGACCAGTTTTTTTACTTTTGCTCGCCTTAGTTTTGGTCGTCACGTTATTACTGCTACGGCAACGGACAGCTCCGACAGATCAACAACTGCTTCAATAACGGTTGATGCTATTGAGGGGGATAGTCCCCCTGTGCTGACGGATGATATATTTCATGTGCCGCTTTTCACAACGGTTCTGATCGATGTTCTAAAAAACGACTTCGTTTTCATCAGCGGTAGTGAATGGATGAATTTCGATTTAATAAAATCACCAACACTTGGAGAAGCGACCAATCAGCTATTTAACTATTGGCAGTTTTTTTCATCAGGATATGGGAGGATATATCTTAGGTATGTGGGTGTTTCTAGTGGGGTGGATAGTTTGGAGTATCAGATTTGCAATAAAAGTTCGGTTTGTGATACGGCGACTGTTGAGGTTCATGTGGGGATTGGTGACTGCACTATTGTGGGCACCGATGGTGATGATCTGATAGTAGGCACTTCGGGGGATGATATAATTTGCGGGTTGGGAGGCAATGATACCATTTTTGGCGGTAGTGGTGATGACATTATTCGAGGTGGAATCGGTAATGATACTCTGGAAGGCGGAGTTGGTGATGATTACATTCGCGGCGAAGTCGGCGACGATACTATACGCGGCGGTGCTGGCCGAGATATACTATTTGGCGGTGCCGGCGGGGACGTCATTTATGGGGATGGGGACTATGACATACTTGTCGGTGGTGACAGAGTTGGCGAACGACAGCAGGCCGATGTGCTTTACTACGGTGATACGCAAACTCGTGGTTCTTTTGACGAGCTAACAGACGGTGAAGTTGAAGCTATCGATAGTGCTGTCGCAGAATGCAAACAGGCCACTTCCGAACCCTATTTTCAGACTAGAGACACTAGGTCTGAATGCCCCGATATTCTGTCTGGGATTTGTCAGTCCGGAGTATCTCAAGACAACCAATGGCTAAGTTCTAACAATGCCAGATATGCTACGGTTGCTTTTATCTGCTCAACAGCCCACTTGGCAGAACAAGGTGAACAAGGCTATCTAAGATTAGATGATAACGAATATAATGAATATGGTGATACTGTGGAAAGGCGTCAGATGCGCAGGACAATCAGCAAAAGCATAATAGTGCTATATGATGTACTAGCAAAAAACATTTACGAAATATCTGAAGGTACTATAGACAAACTCCGTCAGTTAACGCAAACTATAAACCTTTTCGCCACCCAAGCATATCAAAGGCCCACACCGTTTATACTTTGACTATCCTAAGGTAAGTCTATGGCTCGGATTATTGCTCGTTTGGCAGCTGTTGGTGTTGCTGTTTCGCTCTTGGCGACTTCTTGGGTGGGTTCGTTCGTTTCCCAGGCGTCTGGTGAGGAGGTGTCGCCTGGCGGCGGATGTGATGGGGGTGGTTTGGTGCAGGGTGTGGAAAGTACTGGGGGTTTTGATTTTTGGTTTTTTGGTGAGGTTGTTTTGCCTTTGGGGGTGGAGGGTGTTGTGCCTAGGGTTAGGTCTGTTGGTG
>JAPYNY010000010.1 GCA_028283145.1 Candidatus Hopanoidivorans cymbastelae | reverse complement strand
ACCGACATGCCCGACTTTTCAAAGGCATAGTCTGTAGCCGCGATGGGGCCGGTCAGCATGATCATCGGGTCGGCTCCGCGCACCGACATGTGATGCACTCTGGCCATCGGGGTCAGGTTGTGCTCCTTTACGGCCTGCTCCGAAGCCACCAACAAAGCAGCTGCCCCGTCTGAAATCTGGCTGGAGACGGCCGCGGTGAGTCGGCCCCCTTCAACCAGCGGCTGCAACTGAGCCATCTTTTCCAGTGAGGTGTCGGGCCTGGGCCCTTCGTCGGCAGCTAGGCCATTGACCGGGATCATTTGCGTATCAAAGCGCCCCTCGGCGGCGGCTGTGCTGGCGCGCTGGTGGCTGGCCAGAGCAAATTCCTCCAAGTCTTGGCGGGAGAAATCCCAGCGCTTAGCAATCTCTTCGGCTCCCCAGAACTGGGATACTTCGCCTGTGCCGTAGCGGGAAACCCAGCCTTGCGACCCGTGGAACGGGCTTTCGTCTTCCACTCCCACATGCTCAGCTACGGTCATGGCTGAGCCGATGGGAATCATCGACATGTTCTGCACTCCGCCAGCTACCACCAAGTCGTTCACCCCGGCCATGACTGCCTGGGCTGCAAAGTGAACTGCTTGTTGGCCTGAGCCGCACTGGCGGTCGATGGTGGTGCCGGGGACTTCTTCGGGCAGCCCCGCTACCAGCCAGCAGGTGCGTCCGATGTCGCCTGCTTGGGGGCCTATGGCATCCACGCAACCCCACATGACGTCATCAATGGCTAGTGGGTCAACTTCGGTGCGGTGGAGCAACTCTTTGATAGGGATGGCTCCTAGGTCGGCTGGGTGCATGTGGGCCAAGCTGCCGCCTCTCTTGCCAACTGGAGTTCGGACTGCGTCAATGATGTATGCTTCGGTCATGTTTTTAATTTTATATTTCTCAGGTGCATTCTGAAGCGGTTGTGTGTTTTGAGGGCTTTGAGATTGCGCCAGTGCGGTATTATTCATTATTCAACTAAGCTAAGGTCAATATCTGGCACGAACTCTTAAGTTCAGCGAAAGGAAGACAGATGAACGAATCCACTTCATCCTCAAAATCCCCAAACGAGTATTCAAACCTCAAGTCAGCCAAGCCTAAGTCGCGCAAAACTTGGCTGGCAGTTGCGATAGCTGTGCTGGCAAGCTTGGCTTTGTTTGCGGCAGCTTGCGGTAGCGATGACGATGACGATGCGGTCACGCCTACCACCGCAGCACCTACCCCAACCCAGCCGGCAGATCCTGATAATGGCAGTCCCGACACGCCGCCTGAGACGCCCGACCCCGATGACTCAGAAGGCGGAGGAGGTGAAACCCCCGAACCCCCGCCTGATGAACCCACCACCACTCAAACCACGGTATCTCCCTTCGCAGGCAATCCGCAGCCCGCCACTGGATTTGACGGGGAAACCATCAAGCTGGGGTACTTGACCGACCAGAGCGGCGGTTTGTCAATTGTCGGTGTTCCTTTGCAGCAGGGTGCTGAGGTTTATTGGAAGTGGGTGAACTCCAACGGAGGCGTAGCCGGCAAGTATGAAGTGGAGTTGGTAGTGGGCGACACCAGGGATGATGCTGGTCAGACAGTTATAGAATATGAGCGCATCAAAGATGACGTGGTGATGTTCGCCGAAGTGCTTTCCACGCCGCCTACGCAAGCACTTTTGCAGCCACTGCAGGAGGACAATATCATTGCTGTGCCTGGGTCTTTAGCCGGGGAGTGGGCTGGGGAGGCTGTGTTGTTGCCCAACGGAGCAGCTTATGAATATGAGATGATCAACTTGGTGGATTGGTTTGTGAGCACTTCGGGGCTGGCAACCGACAATGATGTGCACTGCGCCATTTATGTGGACGACAAGTACGGCAATGATTCCATGCGCGGCGTCTATTATGCGATTGAGCAGCTTGGCCTGGAGTTGGCTGCCGAGGAGACTATCGGCCGAGGAGATACCGATTTCACCGCCCAGGTGGGAGCGCTTGAAGAAGCTGGATGCACCGTTGTCTATGCGATAACCGTGCCGACTGAGCAAAACGCTATTCTGGCCGAGGCTGAGGCGGTTGAATTTGAGCCGTATTGGCTGGGCGCGCTGCCGTCTTATTTGAATTTGTTTGCCGGGGCTTTACCCGACCGCTATGCAAAGTTTTATGTAGCTTTGGATACACCTAACTTGAACGACAGGGATGTGCCTGCCATGGCTGATTTTCTGGATAGATTTGCTGAGGGTCTAGGAGAAGACGCCAGCCCAAACACCTTCCACCTGTCGGGATATTTTCAGTCCATTGCAGTGCATGCGTTGTTGGAAAAGGCCGTGGAGTTGGGCGATTTGAGCCGTGAGGGCATGGCGGCGGCGATGGCTCAGCTAGGCGAGGTTGACAACGGAGGGTTGGCTGCTGAGAACTATGTCTATGGCTTGCCGGAAGACCGCGTGCCCACCAGTGCCGTGCGAATTTTCCAGTACGACCAGACCCAGCCGCCTAACTTCCTACGCGAACTGCAAATCTTTGACTCGGAGTTGAACGACAACTTTGAGTTGTATTAGCAGCTGCTGCCTTGGCTAAAGTGCTGAGGCTAAGACAGAGGCCCAAGCTGGTGACTTTGGCCATTGGCCACAAGGTCCCACCTGTGCATTACCAAGGCAGGTGTCTTCGATTTCGCTGCGCAGATGGAAAAAGCATTGGGGCGTGGCGATGCACCACTAGGGCTAATTGTCGAGGCAAATGCAGTTGGCATAAAGGTTTTGCGGAAGTGAATTATGTTGCGCCCTGGCATGAGGGATATTTGCAGTCGTCACAAGCCGAGTCTCTGGATACTGAGTTGACCCGACTTGCCCGTGGTTACTTCACTAAGTTAGCTGTCTCATGTGAGAACAAAAAAGTTGAAAACAATTTGAAGTTACGCTTGAGGCAATACCGAGATGCTGTGAAGCAAATTCACAAACGGATGGAGGGGAAGCAAATTCACAAACGGGTGGAGGACGGCGAAGAGATCAAAGTCACAGGAGCGCAGACGGAGCAGCGTGGAGACCATGTGAATCAGCGTGGGTGGAAGTGACACGAATTTTGCAGCCCGTTCAGAAAGCCATTTAAAAGTGTCTTAACAAAAGTGTCTTAACAATTGAACGGTTGGGTTGGTAAATTAAGCAACATGAGTTCTCTGCCAAAAAAACTTGTCCTGATTATTGCTGCGCTTGTGAGCTTGGCACTGCTAGCAGCGGCTTGCAGCAGCGATGACGACTCGGCCACGCCAGGCTCCCCTAGGCCGACCAACGGATTTGACGGGGAGACTATCAACTTGGGCTATCTCACAGATGTCAGCAGTTTTCGTGGGGCAGCCTACACCCAGGGGGCGCAAGCTTATTGGGATTGGCTGAACTCCAATGGCGGAGTGGCTGGCAAGTATCAAGTTGATGAGTTCGTAGGCGTCACGGAGGGTGAAACATCCAGGGCCGTGGAGGAGTATGAGATGCTTAAAGATGATGTGGTGATGCTTGGTCAGGTGCTGTCCACACCGCCCACCCAGGCGCTTTTGGAATCTCTGAAGGAGGACAACATCATTGCGGTGCCTGGTTCGTGGGCTGGTGCCTGGTCTGGTGAGGCTGTGCTGTTGCCGACAGGCGCAGCTTATGAGTATCAGATGATCAACCTGGTTGACTGGTATGTCAACGAGTCAGGGCTGGCAAGCGATAACGACATCCATTGCGCCATTTCGGTGGATGACCTATACGGGGAGGTGTCCATGAGAGGAGTTCGCCATGCCATTGACCAGCTTGGGCAGCAGTTGACGCAGCACCAGGTTTTTAACAGAGGCGCAACTGATTTCACCGCTCAACTGGAAGCGTTTGCCACCGCAGGCTGCACGGTTGTCTATACCATGTCCATTCCGACTGAGCAAAATGATCTGTTGGCTCAAGCTGCGGAGATGGGTTTTGAACCTGACTGGTTGGCGCCCACGCCGTCCTATTTGAATTCGCTGGCACAGGCTCGCCCGGAGCTTTATGAGAATTTCTATATTGCGTTTGACTCCCCCAACTTGAACGACAGGTCAGTTCCGGCTATAGCTGATTTCCTAGACCGCATAGCAGCCGTTATCAGCGAAGACGCCCAGCCCAATACCTTCCATCTGGTGGGTTATTTTCAGTCCATTGCGGTGCATGCGTTGTTGGAGAAGGCTGTGGAGTTGGGCGATTTGAGCCGTGAGGGCATGGCGGCGGCGATGGCTCAGCTGGGAGAGGTTGACAACTTTGGGTTGGCGGCTGAGAACTATGTTTATGGTTTGCCGGGAGACCGGGTGCCCACCAGTGCGGTTCGCATTTACAAATTTGATGCGGAGCAGCCGCCGAATCTTTTGCGCGAACTGCAAATCTTTGATTCGGAGTTCAACGATAACTTTGATTTGTTCTGATTGACTGCTTTCCAAGTCTGAAATTTTACTTTCGGTAAACTGGAAGGCATGCCCAAAGCACTGACTTTTACATTTGCTGTGCTCCTGAGCTTGGCACTATTTGCCTCAGCTTGTGGGAGCGATGATGACCCCGAACAAGGCTTTGATTCTGCCACATCGACTGCGGGTTCACCCGAGCCGACTAATGGATTTGACGGCGAGACCATCAAGCTGGGCTATCTCACCGACCAAAGCAGCACCGCATCGGTGGCTGCTGTTTCCATCCAGGAGGGGTCTGAGGTCTATTGGCAGTGGCTGAATTCTGCCGGAGGAGTAGCTGGAAAATATCAAGTTGAACTTGAGGTGCGAGACACTATGTCCGACCCTTCCCAAGCCGTTGGTCAGTATGAACGCATCAAGGATGACGTGGTGATGTTCGCTGAGATTCTTTCCACGCCAGTTACTCAGGCGGTTTTGGAATTTCTGAAAGAAGACAACATCATTGGCGTGCCTGGTTCATGGGCGGGCGACTGGGTTGGCGAGGCTGAGCTTTTGCCCTATGGCGCGGCCTATGAGTATCAGATGATCAACTTGGTTGACTGGTATGCGAATTTCTCGGATTTGCATAGCAGCAATGACGTTCATTGTGCCGTATCGGTGGATGACCTGTATGGAGAGGTAGCTATGGATGGTGTGCGCTATGCTCTGGAGCGGTTGGGGTTGGAGTTGGCGGAACATAAAGTTTTCAGCAGGGGTGCAACCGAGTTCACAGCGCAGGTGGGGGCCTTGGCTGAAGCAGGTTGCAGCGTTGTCTATGCGGTGTCTATTCCGACTGAACAAAACGCTATGCTGGCCCAGGCTGAGGCCGTGAGTTTCAAGCCGGTTTGGCTGTCGGCTTTGCCGTCTTATCTGAATTTGTTTGCTAGGGAGCACCCGGAGCTTTATGAGAATTTTTACGTAGCTTTGGACTCTCCGAACTTGGACGACAGGTCGGTTGCAGGAATGGTTGATTTCTTGGACAGATTTGCCGATGTTTTTGGAGATGACAGCCCCAATACTTTCCACTTGGCTGGTTATTTTCAGTCCATTGCGGTGCATGCGTTGTTGGAGAAGGCTGTGGAGTTGGGCGATTTGAGCCGTGAGGGTATGGCGGCGGCGATGGCTCAGCTGGGAGAGGTTGACAACTTTGGGTTGGCGGCTGAGAACTATGTTTATGGTTTGCCGCCAGATCGGGTGCCCACTAGCGCAGTGCGGATTTTCAAATTCAATGCGACCCGGCCCCCGAACTTCTTAGAGGAGTTGCGCATCTTTGATTCAGAGCTGAACGATGGCTTTGACTTGACTGGCTAGCCTTGGCTAGTTGATGTCGGTAAACCTCTGCCATCGGCCCCCTCTACAATCGGTCCCCTCTGCCATCAACCGTCTTAAACGAAAGCGACCTGAAAGAAAAATGACCTCCCTGGCTACTCCACGAAGGGAGAGAGCCCCTTGGGCTCTTGTCGCCAAGGAGGGACCTTTAGTACCAAATAGAATTCTAGCCCCACCGCTATGATTTTAGGATTCTAACCCAATTGCCAAACTGGCGAATTCTTCACATTCTGAGGGGGTGAGGATTTCATAGTCTTGAGCTGAGAGGCGGTCAGTGTGTTCTTCCACTTCATCGCGTCGGCCTGCCAAGTGCGCAACAGTGGGATATGGCTCAGGCCACATGAACAACTGAGCATTCGTTTCTCCGTTGTGGGTCAGCACAGCGTCAAGCGGCGTCATGCCGTCAGAAGCCACAGCCACAGTGTGTTTAGCAAAGCGAAGCTCCCTTAGAGTGTGAAGCAGCAGTTCGGCAGCGCCTGGAGCGTCAGCGGGGCGTGGTATTCCCCGCCAGCCAGCAAAAATAGGTGCGCAGACAGGCGACGCTGCTTGGACAACTCTTTCAGCTAGCTCGCAAAAGCGATTCAGTTCGGGCGTGTCTTCAAAATTGGCACGGCCCCAGCTGGCGGCACAATCGGCATAGTAAATCTCAGATGCGGCGCGCGGATTGACGCGGCGAGTGATTTGACTCCAGGCTTCGCCCAGCGCCTCGGGGTTGATGAAAGCAGCTGCGCCGGTAACGATGTCTGGGTGGACATCTCCTAGCACCCCGAAGCGTCCCGCGAAATAGCTGTTCATGCCTTCCAGCCGCGGGGTTCCTTCAGGTGGCGGCTCTTTGCCCTGGGTGACGGCATCATCAGGGGATGATCCCAGCTCGCCTGCTTTGCCGAAGGTGGCAGGGTCAAGCATGAATTTGCTGCCCATATTGTTGATTGGGTTTGAAACGGCCTTGGCGCATTCTAGCGGTGTCATTGGTATTCCTTTCAGGTTGGTTTTGGAACTGGCGGGGGAGGGGATTGCGGGGCGAGGATTGTGGATTCAGGTGAGAATACCTAAGTTTTTAGCGATTTCCTGGGCGGCAATTATCTTGGTTGGGTCGTGCCCGGGCATGCCATAATCGGCAATCCAAGCCATGGCCTGGCCGACTGGCTCAGGTGGCGCTCCTCCCATTTCACGCACCAAGCGCAGGCGACCGCCGGCAGCGTCCACTCTTTCTGTGATCACGACTCCAGGGTCAACGCTCAGAATTTGGATGTTCTGCCCGGCATGTTCTTGGGCTAGACACGGAGCTAGGCGGTTGAGACCGGCTTTGGTGGTGGAATAAATCAGACCGGAAGCCCCTTCTTCTGAAAGCTTCAAGGCGGGGCCGAAGCTGGCCATTGAGGAAAGGTTGATGATGACGCCACCCCTTGGCGGCCCGCCCTGCTCAGTGGGTGAAGACATTATCTGCAGAGCCCTTTGGGTGATGATCAACTGAGCTGTCAGGTTGCACCAAACTCGCTTGACGATGTGTTCCGGGTCGACGTTGATGAAAAGGTCGGTATTGCCGGGGCCTACGTAGATAGCGTTGTTGATCAGCACATCCAGCCGTCCCCAAGTGTCAAACACCTTATCGACTGCGGGAGCGAGAGTTTCTTGCTCGAGTAAGTCAAGGCGAATTCCAAGGCAACGCTGCCCTGTGGCGTGGATGGCTTCTGAAGTTTCTGCCAAACTTCCCGGCAGTATCACACCCGATTCGGGAGCTTTGGCAGACGGGTCGCCCGGCTGAAGCGTGCGGGCGGTGATAGCTACGTCATAGCCAAGCTTGGCCAAAGCCACGGCTGTAGCTTTGCCGATGCCGCGGCTGGCGCCTGTTACCAGAGCGACTTTAGACACGGCCTTGCGCTGGGTCTGGCTTTGGCTCTGGTTACCAACTGGGCATCGCCCGCTACGTTGGCTCTAGCGACGCCCTCTGATTAGTCTTCCGGGTCGGGCGCCGGTGTCTTGGCCGTTGCGCCTCACGACATCGCCCGCTACTACCGTGGCAACATAGCCTTCGGTGTCTTGAAGCAGACGCCGGCCTTGGGCTGGCAGGTCATATGCCATTTTGGGGGCACGCAAGGTCAGGCGCTGGTGGTCGATCAGGTTGATGTCGGCCCGCTTGCCTTCTTCTATGGTGCCTCTGTCTCCCAAGCCGAAAAGCTCAGCCGTATCGTGGGTTTGCTTGCGCACGGCCCACTCCAGCGGCAGTTGTTCCCCGCGAGAGCGGTCTCTAGTCCAGTGAGTGAGCATGTAGGTGGGAATGGAAGCGTCGCAAATCATACCGCAGTGGGCGCCACCATCGCTGAGCCCTGAAACCGACTGCGGATGAGTCAACTGCTCGCGGATGACATCGTGATTTCGGTGATAGTAGTTGAACAGCGGCAGCAGCAACAGCGCGTGTCCGTCTTGTTCGCAGAACAAATCGTAGGCCTGCTCCACTGGGGACACGCCAGCAGCTTCAGCCAGTGCCGTGACTGTCTGGTTATCATCGGGCTCGTAGTTAGGCGGATCTCCCATGACGTAGGTGTTGGAAAGATATCCCGCAATCATTGCTCCCATGGTGTCAAACAGAAGATTCGGGTCGGGTGGCAGGTCGGCTTCAGACAAAATGGCAGCTTTGACTTTGGGGTCGCGCATCTTGGCCACTCGTTCTTCAATCGGCAGATGGGCAATGGCTATGTAGCTTGGGCGCTTGGCGAAAATGTGGTGGGTTTGCAGCCCCACCAGCAGACCGAATGGGCGCGCCGCCACTTGGGGATAGACCTGAGCGCCTTCGTCCAGTGCCCGCAGGGATTCTTCCATCATCTCGCGCCACAGATTGGGCTGGGCTTGGACTTCCAGTAGCGCGAAGGTAACAGGGCAGCCCACCTCGGCCGACAGCCGTCGCATCCAACTCATCTCTTTGGGAGGTGCGATCAGGTCAAGCCCGGCTGCTCCCGCGGGTGCCAACTCAAAGATTCCGCCTCCGCCCTTGACCAGGCCTCTGCCTAGGGCAAATAGTTCGTCTTCGGCGGCGAATGTACCAGGCACGGGCTCGCCATCTATGGCTTTGTGCCCTATGGTCCGGCTGGTGGAGACACCTAGGGCGCCCGCCTCAATTGCTTCTTGGACGAGGTCTGACATCTGGGCGATATCTTCTAGGTTGGCTGGTTCGTTCTTGGCGCCACGCTCGCCCATGACATAGCCCCGCAGCGCTCCGTGGGCTAGCTGCGTGCCGACATCTATGGAGAGTTTGCGTTTGTCCAAGGAGTCCAGATATTCGGGGAATGTCTCCCAGTTCCATTTGATGCCTTCCGACAGAGCCGCGCCGGGGATGTCTTCCACTCCCTCCATCAGCCCGATCAGCCATTCCTCTTGGCCAGGGCGCACTGGAGCGAAGCCAACTCCGCAGTTGCCCATGACCACCGTTGTGACTCCGTGCTGAGAAGATGGTTCCAGGAGTTCATCCCAGGTAACCTGCCCGTCGTAGTGGGTGTGGACATCTACGAAGCCAGGCGTTACCACCAGCCCTGTGGCATCGATGGTTTCGGCGGCTGTGGCCGAGCCGTTGGCATTGGCTGCTGAGTTTGGCGCAGCGGGGGCGCTTTCCTGGCTGTGGCGTGAGATGCTGACGATTTTGCCGTCCTTGACAGCTATGTCGCCCACAAATCGGTCTTGACCAGTGCCGTCCACAATGGTTCCGTTGGTGATTAATAGGTCATACATTTGAATACTCCTTGGCTTTGTCTTCCTTAAATGCTAGCCGAGCAGTTGACGCAGCCGATTGCGAACGGCTGGGATCTTCACCAGTTCGCTCAAGAAATAATCCAAGTTGGTGGGGCCGTCAGCTTGCCGTTTAGCGACTATCTCGTCGTAGTCAATTTCAAGCAATTCGCAGAACTCACGCCCTGTCATGGCTTCTTCAAGTTTGATTTTCTTTTTGAATCCCTCCCAGATGGCTGTTTTGCTTTCTTGATTGAAGGCGCAGAAATGACACTGCACTCGGTAGGGAATATGCGGAGAATTCTGCTTGACGAATTCACTCATTGCCTCTTGTTCTCCACTAGCTTTTTTGGTGTCAAACATGTGACCGTCTTTTAGCTCTACCACATGACAAGCCTGCCTGCCTTCTCTATGTCTGAAAATCATAAAATCAGGCTCAGCACCTGCAGATGCAAGTTTTGTGCTCTTCTTCAGCTGAGTCTTGGACACCAGAAATACACCTTCAGGCATAGGGGGATCTCGCTGCAGGAAGGCATCAAGATCAGGGATTTCAGGCACCAAGGCTTTGATCATTCTCTCCAGCTCTCCCCCTGCGCTGATAACCGTGGAGTGCATCCTGCTGGCAAGTTGCCCCAATTCAGCATTACCAAAAAGACGTTCATAACCTCCCGAAGCATTTTTAGGGTTTGCGTCTCGCAGGAGTGCCACCGATCAGCCCTCCAAATCGCAGCCTAGAAATAGCCTTCGCTGACTCACAGCAGCTTCCAAGACAGAAAACGATCCAGCTGCCGGGTCAATTACATAATCGCCTTCATTGCTCACCGCGGCTATCAACTGCCCTTGGAGCTCCACCGGCTTGCAATGCGGATGTGTTTTGGCTGTGATTTTCTCGCGCCAAACGTCGGTTATGGTATGCAGCTTCCAGACTCCTTTGGCTCTGCGGGGGTACTTCTGTAACACAAAACAGTACTCCGCCACGCGTCGAGTCCTGTAGCCCATCCCCATGCGTTCTTTGTCCCAAGTTACCATGTCGACAATATCCAGTGCTGTGCCTTCAAGCCATTGGCGGAAGCCAACGCCAAGGTGAAACTTGTCCAGCCACAAAAACAAATGCCCGGATGGTATGAGCACACGATCAATCTCGCCGACAAATTCACTGATGGTTTCTTCTGGCATCTGCTGGAGGGCGCTGCGTGCCTTGCCACGGTCTTCACCCTCGTTGCCATAGCTGAGCTTGTCCAATATTCCCCGATACTGCGGGTCTAGAAAGGCAACTGGGACCGAATCGTTTGGCAGCATCCCAAGAAATTCTAAACCGTCCATTTTCAGTCGTGAATTTGCCTTCAACCGAGGAGACAATGGCAGGTCAGGAGCCTCGACCGTTCGGTTTTTGGAAAACACGCTGGTTGTAAGCGTGTCTATGGTCATGTCTATTTGATCAAAAAGTTGAATTGTGCTTGTAGTCATGAGTCTATTTCATTCATTATTCTGAAGGCGGAATTAGCCTGATTTCGTGTTTCGGACTGTTAACGAATGTTAGAGATGGGGTCTGACATTATGGGCACAGCGGATGCGATACAGGGGTGCAGACTGGGTGAGGGGCCTGCGGCGTTATTTCTGTGCGCTAAGCGTGTGCCGCAGCAAACAGGCAAGTATAAAGCTGGGTAGAGACAGGGCTTTGAGAAGAAAGGCTGGCTAGAGTAGCCGCCAGCATGTCAGGCCAGCTGGCGATAAGGCACGCAGCAGCCAGCCCAGCTAGCGGCCTTCCTTGGGGATGTTGTGCTGGGCGATGTAGTCGGCAAACAAAGCATCCACCTCTTCAAAACTGAAGCCAAAGTCAGCCAAATGGTAGGAATGGCGACCGTGTTTGCCCTGAGGGTTGTCGGCCATCCAGTCTGACATGGCCGCATGCGTTTCCTCGGTCAACTCCCACCCCAGCCAGTCGTAAATCTCCCGCACACAACCCAGCGGGTTTTCCATCAAATCGGCATACAGCACATCCAAGAATCTATCGGGATGGCTCTGGCGGGTATGCGCAACCCGCTCAATCATTTCCAGCCAGAGATATTGCCAGTGGCGGCGGATGTAGCTAGACCAATCATGGTCGCTTGACCAACGTGTGAAGGTTGTGATGAGGTTGAGCACCGAAGCCAAGGAAATAGCCGGGTCGCGGTGGGTGATGATAAAACGAGCATCCGGATAGGTGTCTAAAATCTCCTTGGTTGCCACAGCATGGTGGGGCGACTTCAGCATCCAGCGCCCAGGCGCCTCGCTTTGGAGCACCTGAAGTGCAACCTTGTGGTAGTTGTAGCCGTCATGCTGCGGATGGCCCATATACCACTCGCTGTAGGAAGGCAAATTCCACAGCGTTTCAAACAGCATTGAGCGACAGGCTTGCGCCAGCAGCGTAACGCATTCGGTGGGGCCGTCTGGGGCTTCGCGGTGGATGGTTTTCATCTCTGGGCGGCTTTCGTCGGCCAGCTTCAGCATCTCGGTGGCAACGGCGATTCGGGGGTCGGAGTATAACGTTGCGGTGCGAGGCGGAGGTATGGGAGTGGCAGCTTCCCAGCCCATCAGCGATCGGGTAGCGCGGTCTTGGTCTAACAGGTAGCTGAGCAAAGTGGTGCCCGTGCGCCCGTGCCCGGTGATGAAGACGGGAGAGTTGACGGGGTTTTGGAGCAGTTGCGGATTTTGACGGGCCCAGCCCAGCACTCCCAGTCGGTTTCTGAGATAGGTGGTGAGCTGCAGCTCAAAGGTGAATTTGCCGGCTGGGTTGAGTTGGCTTTCTTGGAGAGCGCAGGCGGTAATCACATCCAAGCCTTCGCGCCACAACTCAAGCGGCAGGTCTGCTTCGGGCAGGGCAAAATCCTGGTAGGAAAGGTTGTGTGGCAACCAGTCCATGAATTGGGTTTTGGCTAGCTCTATTGATTTCGCAATTAGGGAATCGGAAGTGAAGGGCGCTGAATCAGACATAGTTTCAACTATATGTTTAAAGTAGGGGTGCAAGCCGCGAAAACTACAATCCTCTCACCCCACCCACCACCGCAATCACAAAGGAAAGCAAAATGGCACAATTCGGCATTCGCTACGACTTCAGATGTCCGCCCATCTGCCCTGTGGGGCCGGCCGACCTCTATGAGGCAGCTCTAGAACAATGCGCCTGGGCTGATTCGCTGGGATTTGAAAGAGTTACGCTGTCGGAGCACCACGGCTCAGATGACGGCTACCTGCCTTCTCTAGTGGCTTTGGGGTCGGCTATCGCCGCGCGCACTTCCAGCATGCTGATCAGGCTGGCTGCTGTCATCGCTCCGCTCCACAACCCCCTACGGCTGGCTGAGGATCTCTCGGTGCTAGACCACTTGAGCCGCGGCAGGCTGGAGGTGGTGCTGGCAAATGGCTATGTGCCGTCTGAGTTTGAGATGTTTGACGTGAAGATGAGCGACCGCGTCAAGCTGGTTACAGAAGCGATTGAGACTTTGAAACAGGCTTGGACAGGGCAGCCGTTTGAGTTCAGAGGGCGCACGGTATCGGTTACGCCCGCGCCGTATCGCCAGCCCCGCCCGCCGATTATTCTGGGCGGCGCCTCAGAGGGGGCAGCTCGCCGGGCGGCCCACATTGCCGATGAGTTCATGCCCACCATGCCTCAGTTCTGGGACTTCTACCGAGACGAGCTGCGCAAGCTGGGACAGGCCGACCCTGGTGAAATGCCGCCGCTGTCGGGCATGTATATCCACATAACCAACGATGTGGAGGAAGTGTGGGAGCAAGTTGCGCCCTTTGCCTTGCACGAAATGAATGCCTACGGAGTTTGGGCTGCCGAGTCGGGTTCGGAAACCGGCTATCAACCTATAGACGATCCGGCGATGCTGTTTTCCTTCGGGCAGCATAAGATATTGACTCCGCCCGAGGCGGTTGAGTTGATTTCAGGCATGCCGGAAGACGGAGTGGTTATGTTCCATCCGCTGATGGGCGGGCTTGACCCGAAGCTGGCCTGGGAGAATTTGCGAGCTTTTGAGAAGGAAGTTCTGCCGAGTTTGAGCCAGAGCCAGAGCCAGGGCTAGAGCCAGGGCTAAAGCTATCTGTGAGTGCCTATTTCCGCGTCTATTCCACGGCTCCTTTAGCCTTCAGAGCTTCATAGTCGCTGCGTCCTATTTCTTCTAGCAGTTCGCGGGTGTCCCTGCCATGCTCGGGAGCTTGAGTGCTCAAAGCTGCGGGCGTGCCCTCAAAGCTGGCTGGATGTCTGGTCTGCAGGATTTTTCCTGCCACGGGGTGGTTGTCTTTTACGAAATAGTTGGTGGCACTGAGTTGCTCCAGGCTGGGGACGTCCTTCAGCCAAGTGGCGGGGCCGGCTGGAACATCATGAGCCTCCAAGCAAGCGCAAGCCTCAGCCACCGACATCTGGGCGAGTTTTTCATTGATGCGCTGCCACAGCTTCTCGGAGAGGCCCATTGCGCTGGCATTGCTGGCATCGCTGGCATTTTTGCCCGCCGCGTCTGTTTCGCCGGCATTGACCTTCGGAGCCACTCCCATAGCTTCGCACAGACTTCTGAATTGCGCGGGCATGGCGGCCACGATATATATCCATCCGTCGGCACATTGCGTGGGGGTGACATATCTGCCTGGGTTGCCGGCTTGGGGGCCGTCATAGTCCATCAGCGCTTCCCGTCCATCACCATCAACCCACATAAAAGCCACCGAAGAGTTCAGCAGCGGCACGTGGACAAGCTGCCCGTCTTGTCCCCGGTCGCGCGCTGCCAAAGCCGCCAGGGCTGCTTGGCTGGCGTAAAGGGCAGCGAGTTTGTCGGAAGCGGTGTGGCGGAGGTTGTGGGGTTTGTGCGTTTCGGGGTCGGCTTCAATCATGGCCATGCCAGACAATCCCTGGATCACCCCGTCATAGGCGGGGCGTTGCGCCCAGGGCCCAGTGGGGCCGTAGCCTGAGATCGCCACGAGGATGGTGTCGGGCTTGATTTCGCAGAGGTGCTGGTAGCCGATGCCTAGTCTGTCGGCCACCCCAGGGCGGAAATTCTGAAAGACGACGTCAGCGGTTTTGGCGAATTCCAAGGCGATTTCCAAACCTTCTGGAGTTTTCAAATCGACCGAGCCCGCCCGCTTGGATCTGTTGGCAGCAAGATATGGGCCAGACACTCCTCCGACAGACGGGCCGATGTAGCGCAAGACGTCGCCAAACCCTGTGGGTTCCAGCTTGACGACTTCTGCTCCGAGGTCGCCCAACATCCCAGTTGCCAGCGGGCCGGCCAGCGCGGTGGAGAAATCTAGAATTCTGATGCCGGCCAGAGGACCGCGGGTTGCCGGCGGGCCTCCTTCTGCCGGCACGCCCGAAGACACCGCTACTGAAATCCCTTGGCGATGTGCTCAAGCCACCAAGCGGGAGCGTTGTCAAGCAAGTTGGGCAAGTGCGAGTAGTCATGCCAGCGGACAATCAGCCCGTCCCTCACCTCCATTACCGAAGTGAAGGGATGGTCTATGACCTCTCCCGTGTGGAAAACCCAAGTTTCGGTGTGCTCGGTAACCACGAGGTCGCCCTCGGCAACCATGTGCTTGGGGAAGTGCCAGTAAGCCTCAAGGGGTTTGATGCCGATCTGGAGGCGGGCGATGATTTGGTCGGGGCCTGTGGCGCCCGTATCGTCTAGCCCCACGTCAGTGTAGTGAGCATCAGATGAGAAAAAAGTTGCCATCTTGTCCCACTGGCGGCGGAAGTGGGCGTCCCAGTAACCTTCTACGACCTGCTTGTTGCGAGCTTCGTGTGTGCTCATTTTGGATCCTTTGTGTTTTGATGTTGTGTTTGTGTTTTGTGTCGGTTTTGATGGTGCTTTGAGTTAGCTTAGCTTCCAGCGCGACAGACGGAGAGAGTTGCCGACCACGCACAGCGACGACAAACTCATAGCTGCGGCTGCGGCTGCGGGCGGAAGCAAACCAACCGCCGCAAGTGGAAGGGCAGCGGCGTTATAGATGCAAGCCCAGATGAGGTTGCCGGCGATGGTAGAGCGGGTGTGCTTGGCAATTGAAAGTGCGGTGGAGACGGAATTGAAATTGTGAGACATCAGTGTGATATCGCTGGCGGCTAAGGCAACGTCTGAGCCGCTGGAAAAAGCTATGCCCAGGTTTGCCTGCGCCAAAGCTGCGGCATCGTTGATGCCATCTCCCACCACAGCTACTTTGCGCCCGTCATGTTGGAGTTGGCGGACGGTGTTGAGTTTGTCTTCAGGGCGGGCTTGGGCGATGATTTCGTCTGGTTTTATTTTTTGGGCGACTATTTCGGCGCCTGCATGAGTGTCGCCAGTAAGCATCACCACCGAGAAACCATCTGACTGGAGTTGGCGGACGGTGTGGGCAGCTCCGGGGCGAAGTTCGTCGGCAAGAATGAAGAGACCAGTGGCTTGGGGCTTGGCGGTGGCGGTTTGGGGCTTGGCGGCGGTGACTTGTGCTTCGGTGGCCTCAGGACTTAGCCCGCCAGCTTGGGTGTGCCAGTCAAGCTCGGGCTGCCAACCGATGAAAGACAGTGAAAGACCGGAGGCAGTGGCACTGTCGGCGGCTTCTTGCAGGTCGGCTGGGATGTGGCTGAACAGACTGGCAGCGCCTAAAGCTGCAATGGTGCGGTTGGGGTGGCCGGTGTGTTCGGCTTTAGTTGCGCACACTCCTTGGCCGGCGATCTCGGAGATTTGCAAGTCTGAGAAGTCTGGGCTTGATTCGCTTGATTCTGAAGCTTCGCATTTCTGTGCCACAGCTTTAGCCAGCGGATGAAGTGAGTGTGACGCCAGGAAATAAGCCATTTGTGAGAGTTGAAGGTCTGGTATCTCCGTAGTGGTTGGGGGCTGCGTTGCGGTTGCTAGCTGTCCCGCCGCTTGTGTCTCTACCGCGGTTGCTTCCCCAGACACTCTTTCCGCTACCGCTATCTCCACCACAGCCGGGGCGCCGTAGGTGAGGGTGCCGGTCTTGTCAACCACGATCGTGTTAATCCGAGGCGTTTCCTCCCAGACATCTCCGCTGCGAATGACGATGCCCTCCTTGGCGGCTCGTCCTACCCCTGCCACGATAGCAGTTGGGCTGGCCAACCCCAGGGCGCAGGGGCACGCCACCACTAGCACTGCTACGGAAGCGGCAATGGCTTTAGTGGAGTCGGCGCCTGCCAGCAGCCAAGCCAGCAACACCACAGCCGCTACCGTCACAACCGACGGCACAAAGATGGCGCTGGCTCTGTCAACCAGGCGCTGGACTGGAGCCTTGGAGTTCTGTGCCTCCTGCAGCAGGCGCAGCAGCTGGGCGTGGGCGGTTTCTGCGCCCACCCGTGTGGCTTCAACGGTGAGCACGGCCGTGGTGTTGAGCGCAGTGCCGATGACTTCTGAGCCAGGCGCAACTTCAACGGGCAGCGGCTCGCCGGTGAGCAGGGAAGTGTCAACTGCGGATTTGCCTGCGACGACCACGCCGTCTGTGGGGATGTTTTCGCCAGGGCGCACAATGAAACGCATGCCGACCTTGAGATTTTCAATGGGAATGTCGGTGCCGTTTTCCAGACGGGCGACTTTCACGCTAATGTTGGCCAGCTTGGTCAGGGCGTCATTTGAGCGTTGCTGAGACCTGCTTTCCAGCCACCCGCCAAAGCGCACGAAAACGATGATGGCAGCCGCCATGGCAAAGTGGTTGCTCTCCTCTTCGCCTGCGATGATTGTCCAAGCCGACCATGTCCAGGCCGTAACCACGCCCAAGGAGATGAGGGTATCCATATTGGGTGACAGGTTGGGGATTGAGTGCCAGCCGGAGACCAAGATGGGCCAGCCCGTTATGGCTATGACTAAGGTGGCGAGTGCGCCCATCAGCAAGGGCTGGTGCAGAGGGGAGGAATCTGGGAGCAGCCAGGATATCCAAGTTATGACTGTGAGGGTGGCACCTAGGGCGAGCTTGATCCCTTCGTAGGAGGTGGTTACGGTGCTGTGGCAGTGGGGCGCAGCCGATGTGGGTGGAGTGCTGGCGTGGCAGCTTGGGGCTGGGTTGGGTGTGCTGGCTGCTTGGGCTGGGGTGGTTGGTTGGGCGGCGGGAACTGCCTGAGAAGCGGCAGCGGGTTCGGAAGCTGTTTGCTGGGCGAGAGTTGCCATTTATTAATTATGCTGTTGCACAGGCAGACTAATGTGCTGGCAGTTCGCTTGCTTCAAGCCATCACGCTCTGCGGCTTCCATCTGTCGAATTCGGGAGGCAGGATTTTGATGAGAGCTTCAGTAGACATGCCATAGACGTCATAGGTGCATTCCAGCTGGTCTAGAACGTGGAAAAGTCTGTAAATGTTGCCTCCGCCACTGGTTAGACCTGTTTTTTGCGTTTTTTCGCTGGTATACAACTCCATCACTAGGGGCACTACACCCACGGAATTAAACGCCCGAATGGAATTAAGTGTCAGTCGTGCAATAAGAGGCAATGCCATGATGTCTTGATCAAGTAAAATGGCGCACTGCTCTCCGTATCTTCTATTGATCAGCCAGGCAGACCTCAGGTAGTGACGGTAGTAGGAACGCTTTCCTGGTTCCAAAATGATAGTTTCTTGTTCCGTTTGGCCTTTTCCAGAAGCTGAAGTCGCAAATCTGGCTAGTCGTTCTCTATTGAAAATGACATCCCGGAAGTGATACATTCCCATCCAAGACCAAAAGGCCCAGTCGTCTATGCGGTCTTCGCCCACAACTGGATACAGCCAAGCAAGATATTCGGCTGCGTCGCGGCGAGTAACAAATTGAGTATGTTCAACCCTAGGGGCATTGGGCATCGGCCGGCTGAAAGTGGCATCAAACAGAAGGTTTTCGGGCACTTGCAGGGGAGCACCGGGTTTATTTCTGACATCGTCCAAGAACTTCACCGCATAGTGAATGCCAGCTTCAGTCAATCTTCGTGCTTTGGTCATGGTTGTTCTGCCTTTGTTTACTTTGAAAGAGCTGCTGAATAGGTGTCAACCGCTTTGATCTTGTGACTGCTTGCGAAAGCTTGGGCAACATTGTCGACCCACTCAAGCGCATCATCTACATCTTCCGCAGTGGAAACACTGGACAGCTCCGGCGACTCTTTTGAACCAAGGTAGTGATGAGCTAGTGCAATCCATTGATCCCACTTGTCGTCATCGTCATCCAAGACGGCGTTGTCAACTAGAATTGCATGTCGCAGCACTGAGCGGAAGATCTCAGGCATTGCCAGCGACCTGAATGAAGGATCTTGGGCAACCACCTGATCTATATTTTCAATTTTGTCGTTGATTTGAAGCTCAACTTGGTCGTCATTGCCGAAATCAAGTTTCCAAACTTCCTGCCCTAAAGTGCTGCATGACCGCACGGGAAGCAGCGACTTGGCACTTTCGCCGGGTTGAATAGGGCGGATGGCATTGCTTTTGCCAAATAGCAGTCCTGAGTTGTCGGGAGCTACCACAACCACTTTGAACTGAGCGGTGTGCGGCACGTTTTGGAGAGTTCGCTGCTCTTGGGACAACTCTGTTGGATTGCCTACCGTGCCAAAATTCCAGCGTTGCACTGCATTGGAGCGCCAAGCTTCAACCCTGACATCAGCTTCCCGTGGGAAGTTATAGCTGCCTAGTTCAAGTTCTATTTCAAAGTAGGTGCGCTTGTCATCGGTGTTCTTCAGAGCTACCTTGGCATGCTCCTTGGTGATCTGCTTGCGGCCTGTGTAGTTGAAGCGGCGAATCATGACGCACCGCCTTGCATGGCAGACTCCGTTAGATCATCCAGTTCGTCAGAGTGATCTGGCAGTTCAAATATTTCAGTGATGACATCCCGATTGTCAAACCCCCTGACTTCCAGGCGAAATGGCACGTCAAGAATTTCAATCTCAAGCTTGTTTTCTGCCAGAATTTTGACTTCGCAATTGTCTTGCTCCAGAACATCTATATCGGCGTAAAGAGAAAAATCGGGATATCCGTATTTGACGCTGTCTTCAAAACGTTTCAGGGCTTTGTTTTTGCTTCCGCGCTCCAAGTCATAGGCAAAGGCTAGATGCCATTTGGCGCCGATTAAATCTTCAACTTCTTCAGCGTTTCTGTGCTCTGAAACTTGAAAGCCATTGGCGATGCGAGAAACTTGGAGAGCTGGTGGTGGGGGCGGGGGTGGCGTCGGGCCGGTTACTCGCCCGCCATTGGTGCCATTCTTGGTTCCACCTCCGTCATCACCAGCGATTTCCGAGGGAAAAATGTCGGCCAGTATGTTTTCAAAGTTTGACGTAGAGATTTTAGTCAGGGCTGTGAGTATGCGACCAGGTGCATTGCGCACTTCACGAACTCTTCTTCGCCCTGCCGACCACTTTTTCTTCAGCCGTTCAGCATTTTCATTCCATTCGGTATGGGCTGGCCCTTCAGAGTCCCGCAGCAGATGCCCCAGTTCTGATTTTCCATCCACCAGCACCAGCGAACGTGCTTTGAATTTCTTGAGATAGTCCATGTGGGGAATGTGAAGGTGCCCTCTTACGTAATAGTCGTGCCCTTCAGTCAGCGTTTCGTCTCGCTCAATGAACAAGTTAAAGCCGGCATCCATTCTGTCGCTCTTGCTGGATTGGCGGGCGACTTTGGTTTTGAGTTGAAATGCCAAAGGTTCGCCTCTGTCAAAGCGTGCCCGCAGGTCTTCCAACTCAGTTTCAGAGAATAATTCGCTGTCCGACTGAGGCACATCCATTCTTATCGGGTCGTTGTTTCCATGATTCAAAGCCCAGCGAGCCAAGCCAATTAATTTCATCAGTGAGTCTGCCGACCTTTCCTCGTGGTCTGAGCTGCCGAGGCGGGCAATTTCATCATCAATTGTGTAGGTGTCTATTCTTCTGACATCGCCATTGACATCGCCATCGCTGTCGGCAATCGTCACAACCAGCTGCCTTTTGAGTATGGGAAGGAAATATTGGACTACCACGGCTTGAGCGATTGAGTCGGCTGTAAGTTCGTCTTTGGGGAAGGGTATGATGACCGACAGACCGGTTTCATCTTTTCGCAAGAGGTTGAAATCGTTCATGGCTTGCTGGATGAATGCCAAATCTTCGGGTGTGGACGCTGTTTCGGTTTCTCCCACCGGCAGCGGAAGCCAGTCGCTGTCGTCTTTGTCGGAGTGGGCTGAGAAGGAGCCATAGGCTGGGTATTTTATGTCTTTGTCCCCTTCAAGCAGGGTGTGAGTTTTCAGAACAGTTTGCCCCATAAGGAGCGGGTGGGGTTCACCTGCCCGTTGAGTAACGCCAATGACTGCATTGATACGAGAAGCGTCTGAAAATACCCACTTCCCCAAGCCCCACGAACCTGCAGCATCTTCTGACTTCGGTGAAATCCCGACACTTCTGAAGAAACCCCAGAAGTTGTTGTTTTTTTCAAGAGGGCTGTTTTTGTAGATTGACCCCGTGAGGCCGGTGGTGGCGAAATCTTCTACCACTAGACTGCTCATTTGCCCCGACAGGAGTTTCGCAGCTTTTTCAAGAGCTTCGTGCTCAGCTTCTTCGCTTTCACTGGTGCCAAAGTCTAAAGCTTCAAAAGAAGCATCTAGGTGAGTTTTGAGGTTGCGAAGATAGGGCTTTGCTTTTTCGGGTGGAAGCTCTTTGTCGCCTCGGTTAAAGGCGAATCTGATGTGAACTGGTTTTCTGGTTAGGTCTGTGGCTGCGTCCAAGGAGTTTTGAATGGTCTCTCGCACGAAGCGTTCAGGCAAGTCGGTGGCGGATGTGAAAAATTCGCCTTGGACTGGGTCTTCATTGGGCACTGACTGGCTCATTTTGCCAAACCGCCAGTATGGGGCTGTCATGTTCTGTCTTATTCCTTTCTTCCGTTGGTGTTTCGGTGGTTAAGGGTGTTTCTATGGTTAAGCCGTGAGACAACTATGCCGAGGATGGAGTAAGCCAAGGCTCAAAGTCTGCTGGCAGAATTCGTTTCAAATTATCAACTTGCATGCCATAGACATCGTAGATGCGCTCAAGCTGGTCTAGGGTGTTGATGAGATGGCGGAGTCCACCTGGTGAACGCGAGTAGTTTCGTTTAAGTTCTTGGCCGTCGGTATAGAGGTCAATAAACAGCTGCACTATTCCCTGTGAGTTGAAAATGCGATTATATGAGAAGACGCGGTCGGCCAGGTCGCTGAAATCATGCAGCGGAGTGTCCAGCAGAAAGTCGGCTTCAGGGTGGTGCTGTCCGAGTCGCCAAGCTGCCCAGAGATAGTGGACATAGCGTCGCTGGAAAGTTCTGCCTTCGTTGACCAGCACAAAGGTTTCGTCTCGGGTTGAGAGTTTGGCTTGGCCGTCTTTCTTGGGTGCAATTTCAGGGAAGTAGAACATTCCCAGCCAAGACCACACGCCAAAGTGGTCAACTATTTGGTGCTGGATGGGTTTGAGGAGGGGCTTAAGATAAGCGACTGCGTCTCGGCGGGTTGGGAAGGGGTGCCGTTCTAGGGAGATGTTGGCGAAGTGCTTGCTGCAGCGGTTGTCGTAGAGGATGTCATCTGGAACTTCTAGCGATTTTGAAGGGTTCGCTCGGATGTCTGCCAAGTGCTGGCGTGCTAAGTCAATTCCGTGAGGCGTTAGTCTTCTGAGTTCTCTTCTATCGTCCATCTTGTACTGGCTTCCTTTCTGCAATTGCTCCTTAATTGTGGTTCGAATTGCGGTTCGGCTTAGCTGTGCTTGGTCGGGGTTGTGGCTTGGTCGTTTTGTCTTGTTTCGCTTAGCAATGATTTAGCCGGGTTTTTGCAGTATCCGGTAATTTTGATGATTTTACAACATTTGCGAACTGATTTCTCACAAACTGATTTCCAGCGGAAACTATGTCTCTGAAGTCAGCCCTGCCTAAATTGGCCTAGCCTAAATCAGCCTTGTCAGACCAGCTTCAGTTCTGCTAAACTAGGTTTTTGCTTTGGCAAACATGGGCAAACATAGCAGTCCTCGACACTCTTGCCCCGACACTCGCCCCAACACTTTTCAATATCGCATATGTCCATTGACTCAGAAAACTCCGGGGAGCTTTCCTCTCCGATAGGCTCCCCCCAGCCGGAAACTCCTGTTGGCGTATCTTTCGAAAGCCAACTTGACCCGCCACATCTAGTGCCGGCCAGAATGCTGAATGAGTTCATTTACTGCTCGCGGTTGTTTTACATTGAGTGGGTCAATCAGCAATGGGCAGACAACTCCGATACAAAACAGGGCGAATATGTGCATCGGGTTGTTGACCGAATCACTGGGGCGGCTCCAGCTGAAGATTCAGAAAATCCGTTTCGTGAAGCTAGGTCGCTCCGGCTTTCATCGGAGAAACTTGGGCTTGTCGGGGTTGTAGATTTGGTGGAATCCCAAGATGGAGAAATCATGCCGGTTGACTACAAGAAGGGGAAAGTTCCCAAGGGTATAGCTTTTCAAGCTTGGGATACCGATCGAGCACAGCTTTGCGTAGCTGGTTTGTTGCTACAGGAATCGGGTTATACCTGCACGAAGGGGAGCATCTACTATGCAGGCAGCAAGCGGCGGGTAGAGGTGCATTTTGACGATGAGTTGATTGATGCAACAATGTCGGCTTTGGAAGAGTTGCGCGAAATTGCCTCGTTGCCACACATGCCACCGCCATTGATTGACAGCCCAAAGTGCCCAAGGTGCTCGCTTGTGGGGATTTGTCTGCCGGATGAAGTCAACCTGCTTTCCAAAGCCACCAAGGAAACACCTCGCCGACTTTTGGCGAGAGATCCGTCAGCACGCCCGCTTTATGTAACTGAGCAAGGTGCGAGAGTAGGGAAGTCGGGCGGGCGTTTGCAGGTCAAGAAAGACCGGGATGTGTTGCAGGAGATTCGTTTGATTGATGTTTCGCAGCTTTGTCTATTTGGAAATGTGCAGGTCTCTTCGCAGTGCATTCGTGAGCTTATGGGCAATGACGTTCCCATTTGCTGGTTTAGTTCTGGGGGGTGGTTTGCAGGGATGGCTACAGGGTTGCCGTCTAAACATGTGGAGTTGCGCAGGAGGCAGGTCGGGACTTCTTCGTCAGGCAGTTTGGAGATATCCAGGGCAATTGTGAGATCCAAGATTTTGAATTCAAGGACGTTGCTGCGGCGCAATGCCAAGGTAGGAAGTGGTGGTGATATTGGGGCTGGGGCTGGGGCTGAAATTGAGGTTGAAGCTGAAATTGAGGTTGAAGCTGAAATTGAGACTGGGCCTGATGCTGCCCCCGATTTGGAGGCTTCTGAGTTTTCTTTGGAAGGTGATTTCCCCGCGGAAAGCGATTTTTCGGCCGAGGACAATTTTTCTCCCGATATTGCAGTTGGCGGCAACCAAAAGCGGGAAGTTGACCGGGTGTTACGCTCGCTTCAATATCTAGCCAAGAAAGCTAGCATGGCTTCCAGCATAAGTGAACTTCTGGGCATTGAGGGGTCGGCGGCACGGGATTATTTCTCTGTATTCAACGCTATGCTATTGGACGAACATTCTTTGCCGGGTCAGCCATTTTCATTTGAAGGGCGGAATCGGCGGCCGCCTTTAGATCCGATCAACTGTCTGCTGTCTTACTGCTATTCCCTGCTTACCAAGGAGTTGACGATTGTGGCGCATGCCGTGGGGTTTGACCCATATATTGGATTCTTTCATAAGCCGCGGTTCGGACGGCCGGCATTGGCACTGGATTTGGCTGAGGAGTTTCGTCCGTTGGTGGCTGATTCGGTGGTGCTGATGTTAATAAACAATGGCGAGGTCAGGCATTCGGATTTTATTGTGCGATCGCATGGCGTTACCTTGACAAAGGAAGGCAGGAAGAAAGTCTTGACGGCTTATGAGAGGCGCTTGGATGTGGAGATAACGCACCCTGTTTTTGATTACAAGATTTCATATCGGCGGGTTTTTCAGCTGCAGGCGAGGTTGTTGGGTGCTACGTTGTTGGAGGAAGTAGATGAATATACCCCCTTTGTTACCAGATAGCGGATGGAGATGGTGATGGACGAAGTTCTGGTTTGGGCTGACCAACCGCGTAGCTGACCAACCGCATTGAATGAATTGATCGGAGAATATTATGAGCAGGAACAGCTACTTGGTGGCCTATGACATTTGTGGTGATGCGAAGCGTTTGAGGCAAATCCACAAGTGCATGCAGGGCTTTGGCTATCCTTTGCAGTATTCGGTGTTTTTGTGCTCGCTAGACCAGATGGAGTTGATTACGCTGAAGACCGAAGTGGGCGAAATTATGAATCACAGGGAGGATAGCATAATGATTGTTTCGTTAGGGCCTGAAGACACGGCTATTGAATCGCATTTTGAATTCATGGGAGTTCACCCGGATGTTTTTGAAGGGGGCCCGGTGATTATTTGAGCGGTTTTCGGTGGATGGTAGTTATGCGGATTGCTCAAGTTAGGTGCTAAAAATATGCTCAAAAGGTCTGAAATTGATTTTGCGAGAGGTGAAATGACGGCTGAACATCTGGGGACCTCTCGTTTATTGATAAAATCAGGGTGTCGGGGGGAATTGAACCTTGATAATTCGAAACAACGCTTCCATTTTTATCCGCCTCTCGCAAGTGGTATTTTTTCAGTAGAAAACATATGCCCAATACGAGGAGCCGTTCGGGGGCTGGAGACAGCCCCCCCTCATTGAAGGCCTTTACGGTGGAGGTGTGGGAGCTAGCTATGGGGGAGTTCGGGGGCTGGAGACAGCCCCCCCTCATTGAAGGAATTTCTAACTCCAAAAACACCTCGGACGACACCCAGTTCGGGGGCTGGAGACAGCCCCCCC
>JAPYNY010000001.1 GCA_028283145.1 Candidatus Hopanoidivorans cymbastelae | reverse complement strand
GGTAAATCGCCGGGAGTGCTGGCTCGGTGCGCTTGTGAGTCAGACAAAAGTTGCTACATCCTTTCGGGAGTGCTGACTCCAGCAAGGTGCAAACCGATAGCCAGACAGATCTGGGCGGCTTTTACCAAACTGAGCCTAGCTTGGGTGAGTTCTTCAGGCACATCATTGCCAGTCACCCGGCAGTCGTGATAGAAACCATGAAAGGCACTGGCCAACTCCTTCAACCAGGCAACGATGCGATGAGGTGTCCGTGCTGTGCATGCCGTTTGAAGCTCGTCCGGCAAATTCCTCATCAGGCGCATTAGCTCAAGCTCTCGCTCGTGGTTGAGCAATTCCAGCCGGGTGCCACTGCCACCAGCCTCAGTTTCAGTCCCACCACCGGCTCCAGCCCCACTCCCAGCAGCCCCCAACTGGGCCGCCTGTCGCAAAATAGCACAAGCCCTGACATGGGCATACTGAACATAATAAACCGGGTTTTCCATTGAACTCTCCCGCAACACGTCCAAGTCAATGGTCAGGTGCGAATCTGGAGTTTGCTGCAGATAGGCAAATTTAGTGGCATCGGAGCTAATATCCTCAATCAGTTCATCTATGGAAATGAGATCCCCGGTGCGTTTTGACAACTTCACCTCAGTGCCCGCCCGCATGAGCTTCACTATCTGGCAGGTAATGATCTCAACTCGGCTCGTGTCTTCGCCAATGGCAGCCAAGGCGGATTTCAGCCTGGTGACGTAATCGTGATGGTCGGCCCCCCAGATGTCAATGAGCTGGTCGGCTCGGGAGAGTTTGTCGGCATGGTAGGCAATGTCTGGGGTCAGATAGGTCAAGTCGCCGTTTGATTTCACCAGCACGCGATCTTGGCTGTCGCCATAGTGGCTGACTCGTAGCCAGGTCGCCCCGTCTTTTTCATAGGCTTTATCTTGCGCCAGCAACTCCTCAAGCAAAGCATGAACCCGACCAGTTTCCACCAACTCCGACTCGTTGAACCAGCGGTCAAAAGAGATGCTGAGCTTGGACAAAGTCTGTTGCTGGTCGGCTAGGGATTTATCACGTGCCCATCGCCTCAGGTCATCTACTTCGTCATTCAACTCCTGTGCCCATTCAACAACGTAATCGCCTCGGTAGCCGTCTTCGGGCAGAGGCGTGCCATCTTTGACAGCGCGCAAAGACTCGGCAAAAAGCTTCAACTGCCGACCTTGGTCATTGACGTAGAACTCAGTTGAGACATCATAGCCGCAGCGTTTCAAAATCTGAGCCAAAGCATCTCCGAAAGCGGCGCCTCGGGCGTGCCCGGCATGCAACGGCCCTGTGGGATTGGCACTGATGAATTCAAGATTTACCTTGATACCTTGCCCAAAGTCAAGACGGGCGTAGTTATCAACTCCCAGGGTAAGCACATCTTCCACCACCGATTGCCACCAAGAGTCAGACAGACGGAAGTTGACAAATCCCGGCCCCGCTACTTCAACGCTTTCCACATGAGACAGTTCAGCTGAGTTGAGTTGCTGCGCTAGAGACTCTGCCAGCTGGCGGGGAGGTTGCTGAGCTTGTTTAGCCAGCGTCAGGGCAACATTGGAAGACAGATCTCCGTGCGCTCGGCGAGCTGGCTGCTCCAGGGCAATTTCGCCTGCGACTAGGCCAAACCGGGCTAGGGCGTCGCTTATGGCTTGGCGCAGGGTGTCTTGCATGGCAACAGATGTGATGGGGCAAATCAGCTTATTAAAGCGTAGCTTCGTTGTGATAACTAAAGAAAACAAACGTCTGGCCTCCGTGTGAAAATCCACCAAAACAGCCAGCCAAGTAGAATTTCATTGAAACACCCGCCATCTCAAAGCCAGTTAAAGCAAAGGAAAGCACGTTATGAGTTCCACCCCCGACACCATGAAAGCATTTCGCCTGGTTGCCCCCCGCGAGACTGCCATCGAAGAGATTCCCGTTCCCAAGCCCGGCCCAGGTGAAGTTCTGCTAAAAGTAGCAGGCGCTGGGTTGTGCCATTCCGACTTGCATATCATGCATTTTGATGCTTACCCGGTCTGCCCCATTACGTTTGGGCACGAGACGGCCGGCTGGGTTGAACAAGTCGGTGAAGGCGTGGAAGGCATTTCGCCGGGCGAACCGATGCTGGTCCACGGAGCCTGGGGCTGTGGCCACTGCAAACATTGCCATGTCGGCAGCGAACATCTCTGCGAAATAGCTGTGAGCGGCTCAATGAGCGGCGGGCTAGGCGTGGATGGCGGCATGGCTGATTATTTGCTGGTGCCGTCAGCCCGTCACCTAGTTCCGCTGGGCGAGCTAGACCCGCATCTGGCTGGCCCGCTGGATGACGCAGTCTTGACTCCTTATCACGTCATCCGCCGGTGGCGCCATTTGCTGCTGCCCGACTCCTGTGCTGTGGTCATAGGCATTGGTGGCTTGGGTCATATGGCGGTGCAGCTGCTGAAGGTTATGTCGGCGGCACGGGTGATTGCCATCGATATCGCCCAGGAGAAGCTGGATTTGGCTGCCCACTACGGAGCTGATGATACAGTGCTCAGCTCTCCAAGTTCTACGGCCGACACAGCTGATGAAGTCCAGGATTTGCTGAGCGGACACGGCGCCGAGCTGGTCATGGATATGGTCGGCACTGATAGCACGCTGGCCCTGGCAGCCCAACTGGTAGCACCGATGGGGCATCTGTGCTGTGTGGGCGTTGCGATGGGCACCCTGCCGTGGAGTTTCATGGCCACGGCCTATGAGAGCACCCTGTCAAGCACCTTCTGGGGCACTAAAACCGAACTCAAAGAAATAGTAGCTTTGGCACAAGCCGGCAAAATCAAGGTTGAGACGCAAACCTTCCCTCTAGATGAAGCGGCAACTGTCTATAGCCAATTGGAAGCAGGTCAGATCACAGGTCGGGCAATTGTGTTGCCTTGATATTTCGCTGTTTTGATATTTGGCCGCCGTAGCTGCGCGGCCACTTAGAACCGCCTCGGCCGCCATAATGCTTGGCACTCAGCGCGCCAACGCCTAGAGTTGTTAGCTTTGCAGCTGGCGTTTTCTGGCATTTTAAAGGCAAACTATCTTTGCAACTTTGTGGCAGACCACGCCCGTGCAAACATCTTTTCTCACAACATCTTCCCGTCTCCCACCCC